>JAFGUJ010000116.1 GCA_016938595.1 Campylobacterales bacterium
GGCCGTCCAAACTGCTCTTTGTAATATTCGCTCCGTTTTTCATCGATCACGCTGAAACCGAGCCTTTTGTAGATCATCTCGGTTTCGGCCGAACCGATCTCGATGGAGGTCTGGACTTTCCGGTATCCCTTGAGGCGTGCGGTGAGCATGCTTTTGCCGATGAGCTCTTTGTAGACTTCGACGCTTTTGTGCTCGGGTTTGACGCAGAGAAAATCGAGGACGAAGGTTTTGTTGTCGACCTCCCCCTCGCACAGCAGATAGGCGGCAATCCGCTCATGATAGCTCTCGTCAAACCCGATCTCTTCGAGCGCTTTCGAGAAGATTTCATGGGTGGCGATACGGGGTTCGTAGCCGCAGACCACCCCGACAGGTTCCGATCCGGAGAGGGCGACGAAAAAATTGGAGAGATGGCAGTAGCTTTTCGTCGGGGCGAGAGCCAGTTTTTTGAGATAGCCGTAAAGCACCTCGTCATCGGAGGTGTTGAAGACGAGATCAAAAAGGCCGATTTTTTTTCCGGCCCGTGATCCCTCCAGAAGGGCATGGGCAACACTTTCTACATCTGCTTCGGCAGCTTTACGGACGGTGATCGCCATGATGCCCCCACTCTGAAATTTTCATATGCTATACTACCTAACTTTAAAACAAACTAAGAATACTCCGATGACCAAAATCTTCCTCACGCTGATAGCCCCTCTGGCGGCTGCTTTCGCTTCGCAGCAGCTTGTCCTTGTCCTTTCCGATGAACTTAATGCCACCTCCGCCATCCTGCAGCGGTATGAAAAAAAGGGAGAGTGGCGCAAAATCGGCGCTGCCGTTCCCGTCACGATGGGACGGAGCGGTATGGGGTATGCCCTGGGAAAAGAACCTCTGAAATATGAAGGGGACGGGCGTTCTCCGGCTGGGATTTTCCCGATTACGGCTAGTTTTGGTTACGACGAACACCCGATGGGGAAAATGCCCTACATGCATGCTGACGAGAGGTTGATCTGCGTCGATGATATCAATGATTCGCGCTACGGCCGCATCGTATCTCTCGAGGGGGAGATGCCGAAAAGTTTTGAGTGGATGCGCAGGGAAGACGGGGTCTACCGCCACGGTGCCCTCATCGGTTACAACAGCTCCGGGGAGAAGGGGAGGGGGTCGTGCATTTTTATCCATCTGAACCACCCCGACAAACGGCCCACTTCGGGGTGCACGGCGATGGACGAAACCCCTCTTCGCGAACTGCTTGAATGGCTGGATCCGGACAAAAACCCGCAGATACTGCAGATACCGAAAAGTGAATGCGCAGAGTATAAAAAAGAGTTTGAGGGAATCGAGTGTGATTGAAGAGAGAAATGGAAGTGCGCTTTACTGCACGTGAGCTCTCTGCTGAAGAGAACTCAGCGTTAGCGCAGCCGTCGGGACTTGGTTCAGACGGCGTTTTAAATTAATCGTTGACGACGTCCACTTTCGGTGTTTTGGCGGTTGAAGCGGGGAGCATCGGATAGGCGATGGCCGGTTTTTTCCCTTCGAGCGCTTTGAGGAAGGTTTCGATCTCGTTGGTCTCTTGATCGTTCAGTTCAACACCCAGCTGGATGCGTCCCATCTCCTTGATCGCTTCGGAGAGAGTCGCGACCTGTCCGTTATGGTAGTACGGAGCCGTTTCGGTGACGTTGCGAAGTGTCGGCACGCGTACCAGACCGTTGGCATCCCCTTTGAAATCGCCGACTTTCATGTATTTGTATTCGCCGGTGATGTTAAATGCCTGCATCGTTCCCCCCAGGGCGATGTCGTTGTGACACGTTGCACATCCTTTGTCGATGAAGGTTTTAAGCCCTTTTTGCTCGGCGGCAGTAAGCGCTTTTTTGTTGCCGTTGAGGAAATCGTCGTAGCGTGAAGGGGTGACGAGAGTCCGCTCGAATACGGCGATCGTGTCGGCGATTTTTTCAAACGTGATGTTGACGTTTTTGCCGTACGCTTTTTGAAACATCGTGACGTATGTCGGAATCGAGGTAACGACATCGGTGACGAGCTCTTTGGGAGCGGCCATTTCCGGGGCGGCCTGCATCGGTCCCTGGGCCTGGTCTTCGAGGTGAGGGCTGCGGCCGTCCCAGAACTGCTGGCTGTAGAATACGGCGTTGTAGACCGTCGGAGAGCTCAGATGGTGGGGATTGGCTTTCCATTTGTGTCCGATCGCGGCAGACATTCCGTCACTTCCGCCCAGCCCGAGGTTGTGGCAGGTGTTACAGCTGATCAGACCGCTTTTGGAAAGGCGTGGCTCAAAATAAAGCATTTTCCCCAGTTCAACTTTGGCGGCGGTTGTCGGGTTTTTAGGATTGGAGGTGAGCTTTTCCAACGCTTTTTTGTTGGCGGGAATCGGCTTGAGTCCGGCTGTTTTGGCTTCGTCTATGAGCGAAGCACCCATGACGGAGGTGGCAACAATGGCTGATAACATCAATGCTTTCATGTGAGTCCTTGTTATGGATATAGGATCAGGTATTGTAGCACACTATTCTAAAGGAAAAACTTTATCCTTTAGTTAATTCCCGGATAACGGTCGTCCGTTTGGTATGTTCCAGCCGCCGACACGCCGATTCGAAGGCACCGCTTTCACCGACGAGGATGCAGTGTCCCTTGGCCCGGGTTAGGGCGGTATAGAGAAGCTTGGTGTTGAGCATGATATGATGGGAAAAACTCATGACGATGACGACGGTATCGTATTCCATCCCCTGGACCTTGTGGACGCTCAGGGCGTACGAGAGGTTCAGAAGCTCGCCGATTCCCTCAAATTTGTACTGGACGATCAGCTCTTCGTTGGGGTAGTAGACGTATGCGAGTTCCTCCTCCTCATCGATCCGAAACACCAGCCCGCACATCCCGTTGAAGATCCGCCGCTCGCTCGCCTCGATCCCTTCCTTGAACTCTTCGGGGGTGTAGGAGAGGATGTTTTCGTTTTTGATGTGGACGACCTTGTCCATGAGGCGAAGTTCCCCCTTGCGGGTCGAAATCTTTTTTTTCGGGTTGGGATTGAAATACTCCTGCAATACGGTGTTGAGGTTGTCGACTCCCAGCGTATGGGCCCGCATCGGGGAGAGGACCTGAAAGGCGCTCAGATATTCGCGGATCTGTTTGGAACGGAGTTTTTCCCGCGATTCTTCGAGATGCTCCAAGGTCACTTCGGCGATACGGGCCAGGATGTTGTGGGCATGGGTCTGGAGCGCTTCGCCGAACGCATCGGCACTGAGGGAGTTTTTGAGCCCATAGCGATTGGGGAGGTCGATGGGGATGAAGGTAAAATCGTCGTAATCGTCCCGGTAGGGGGGTATGACGCCGCGGCGGACGTCGTTGGCGATCAGGGCAATCGCCTGATCGTCGCGCTGGCGGTAAATCTGTGTGAGCATGACAGTCGGAGCCAGCTCCAGGGCGATCGCGTCGCCGAGGGGATTGCCGGCTCCGATCGGGGGGAGCTGCGCGTCGTCGCCGACGATGATCACGGTCGCGTCGGGATCGATTTTGGCCATCAGCCGGGCGAAAAGGGTCGAATTGATCATAGAGGCTTCATCGATCAGAATCACTTTGTAGGGGAAAGTGTCATGCGATTCGAACCGGACCAGCAGGCTCTGGATCGTCGAGCTTTGGTATCCGCTGCGCTCCCGGATCCGCTGCGAGGCGATCCCGCTGAGGGCGCAGGTCATGATGAGGGCAGCCTCGTGACGGGTCGCCAGCAGGTCGAGCAGCGCCTTGGCCGTGGTGCTTTTTCCCGTCCCCGCATATCCGACGAGCAGAATCAGCCCCGCACCGCTGTTGATCAGGCGAAGCGCTTCGTATTGCTGTTCCCCGAGGTTCAGGCTGTGCTCTTTTAAAAAGGTTTCCAGATCCTCGGTGAGGGGGGGATGGGTCGTTTTTCCCCGTTTTTCAAACTGATCCAGGAGAAATTTTTCCGCTTCATAGATACGGGTCGGGGAGAGTTTGCCGCTGGGGAGCCGGACGATGCTCCCTTCGCGGACGCGGTCTTCGAGCGCTTCGTCGTAGGGTTCATAGTCCCCCAGTTCCAGCAGCAGGTCGAGTTTGTCGTAGAGGGTGCTGCGTTCGATGCAGCTGTTCCCCTCCTGGTCGCAGTGTTCGCTCAGGGTGTATTCCATCGCCGAGCGGATGCGGCGGGGATCATCCGCTCCGACCCCCATGTTGCGCGCGATTTCATCGGCTTTTTTGAACCCGATGCCGTGGATGCGCATCAGGCCGTACGGGTTGGATCGGATCGCTTCGATGGGGTCGCTGACGTCCCGCATCGCCTCGGCGATGAGGCGCAGCAGGGAGGGGGTGACGCCGTAGGGGGCGAGGTATTCCCCCAGCAGCCGCATCGAACGAAACTGTTTCCATCCCGACGAGAGTTTGGCGAGCCGCTTGGCGCTCATCCCCTTGATCTCCATCAGCTGTCCGATATCGTTGTCGAGGATCTCGATGAGCCCTTCGGTGGTGTAGCGCTCTATCAGTTCGGCCGTCAGTTTTTTCGTGAACCCCTTGACGACGCGGTTGAGAAAAAAGAAGAGTTCGTGCTGGTTGACGAGGAGCGATTCGGCCTTGAAACTCCGGCCGTACTGGCGGTGTTCTTCCCAGTTTCCTTTGAGGGTGACGGCGGCGCCGACGAGGTGCGCGACGTCGCTCTCAAAATAGTGGGCGCTGATCTTCTCCCCGCTGTGCAGCACGGCGATGAAGAAGCCGTTGTTTTCGTAGATGATTTTGTCGATTTGGCCGATCAGGGTTTGCATGTGCGATTGTAGCGAAAATTCGGAGGCAGAGGGGATTTTTAGGGCACGGAGAAATGCCCGAAGGATAATTAGGCTTTTACCCGTTTAACCCGTTCTTCTTCCTGTTCTTTGTACAGCTCCGCGCATCCGCGGGCCAGTTCGCGGATTTTGAGGATGTAGTTGGCACGTTCGGTGACCGAGATCGCCTTGCGCGCATCGAGGGTGTTGAAGGTGTGTGACGCCATCATGCACAGATCGTATGCCGGGAGGGGAAGGGCAGCCTCGAGGCAGCGTTTGCATTCGGCCGCTTTGGCCTCGAATTCGGCGAACAGCATCGCCGTGTCGGCGATCTCGAAGTTGTATTTGCTAAATTCGATCTCCCCTTCTTTGTGGATGTCGCGGTAGAGGGTTTTTCCGTATTGGTTTTCGCTCCAGACGATGTCGAACACCGTATCGACCCCCTGCAGGTACATTGCCAGCCGCTCGGTCCCGTAGGTGATCTCGACGGCGACGGGATCGCAGGCGACGCCGCCGACCTGCTGGAAATAGGTGAACTGCGTCACCTCCATACCGTTAAGCCATACTTCCCAGCCCAGACCCCAGGCCCCCAGAGTCGGGGATTCCCAGTTGTCCTCGACGAAACGGATGTCGTGTTCGCTCAGGTTCAGTCCCAGGTATTCCAGGCTTTTGAGGTAGAGTTCCTGGATGTTTTCGGGACTTGGTTTGATCAGTACCTGAAACTGGTAGTAGCTCCCCAGACGGTTGGGATTTTCGCCGTAACGGCCGTCTGTGGGACGGCGGCTGGGGGCGACGTAGGCGACAGACCAGGGTTGGGAGTCCAAAGAGCGTAAAAAAGTAGCCGGATGGAACGTTCCCGCCCCGGCCGCAACATCGTAAGGCTGTACGACTGCGCACCCTTGTTCATTCCAAAACTGCTGTAGTTTCAATAGCAAATCACCAAACGTTATCATAATCATCCCGTCAAAAAATTTGTGCCATTATACCAAAACCGCTGTGGAACTTTTACGAACCCAAAGCGGTAATTAATCTTAGAACCTCTATTATAAGGATAGAAAATAGCGAGGCAGGCTTTTTATGATCCGTTTTTGGGTACTCTTTGTGTTCTGTTTGTGTTCCCTGTATGCTCAAAAGCCCGTGGAAAAAGTTTCACTCCAGCTGCAGTGGGCAGACCAGTTTCAGTTTGCCGGATATTATGTCGCCAAGGAAAAAGGGTTTTATGCCGAGGCGGGGCTTGAGGTTACCCTTCAAAAGTTTGACCCCAAAAAACTCGCCGTCGATGAAGTGCTGGCGGGGCGGAGCACCTACGGGATCGGCCGTTCATCGCTTCTGGTCGACCGGATGAACGGCAAACCGATCGTCGCCCTCGCCGCCATCTTCCAGAATTCCCCGTTTATCCTCCTCTCCGAAAAATCGGCCAACATCCGAACGCCGCGCGATCTTATCGGCAAGCGCATCATGATGACCTCCGATTTTCAGGATACGATTTCGGTTCGTGCGATGGTCAATTCGCAGGGGATGCGGATGGACGACCTTCGCTTTGTGGAGCACAGTTACAATCCGCTCGATATCGCCAACGGCAAAACGGATGTGATGGCGTGCTACATTTCCAATGAGCCGTTTATCCTGAAGGAAAAAGGGATCGAGACCAACGCCATCAGCCCCGAACAGTACGGGTTCGATTTTTACAGCGACATCCTGTTCACGTCCGAAGAGGAGGTACGGAACCACCCCGAGCGGTTGCGGGCCTTTGTGAACGCCACCCTCAAAGGATGGGAATACGCGTTCGAGCATATCGACGAAACGGCCCGTTTGATTCAAGAACGCTATAACGGCCAGAACAAATCGCTTCAGAGCCTGATCTACGAGGGGAAAGTACTCAAAGGGCTCGCCTACCAGGGGAACAAACCGCTAGGGGCGATGAGCATTGAAAAATTTCGCCGTATCTCGGACATCTACAAGGTGATGGGAGTCCCCCAGGACGAAGAACGTTTCAAAGGGTTTCTGTACGAAGACGGATCGAAAATTTCCCTCCCCCTGAGCGTCGATGAGCGCTCATTCTTGCACATGACCACCATCCGTTACACGTCGACGATGAGCTGGCCCCCGTTCAATTTCCGTTCCGAAACGGAACCCGACAAACTGATCGGAATCGCCAATGATTTCTGGGAGCTGATCGTCCAGAGAACGGACATGAAAGCGACCTTTGTTCCGGCGTTGACGTGGAACGAGGTGCTGTATGCCCTGAAAACCAAAACGGCCGATATTACGCTGGGAACGTCGGTCTCTGCGGACAAAGAACCGTACGCCCTTTTTTCCAAACCCTACGCGTCGTTTCCCAACGTGATCGTAACCAACAAGAAGATCGATTTCCTGCCGGGGCTTTCGGCTCTGGAGGGGAAGCGGGTCGCGATCGGGGAGGGGTACAGCATCGTCGACACTATTTCCGAGCGTTATCCGAAAATCCAGATTGTCAATGTCGAAGACACGCGCGAAGGGCTGAAACTTCTCAGTGCCGGGCGGGTGGACGCGGTGATCGACATCCTCCCTGTGGTTGCTTTTTTGATGAATGCCGATCATTATGTCGATTTGAAAATCTCGGGGACGACCGAGTTTGATTTTGACGTCCGGTTTATGATCCGCAACGACTATCCCGAGCTTAAATCCATCGTCGACAAAGCCATAGACGCGATCACCCCTCTTGAGCGGCAGAAAATTTTCAACCGCTACATCGCCGTCACTTACGAAGAACGGACCGATTACCGATGGGCGTACGGAATCGGTTTTGCGGCCATGCTCATAATCTTGCTATTCGTCTACCGCCAGTTCGAAATGGGACGCTACAACCGGAAACTGCTGCAGATGGCGACCACCGATCCGCTCACCCAGCTTCCCAACCGGATAAAAACTGATGAGAAACTGATGGAATATCACAGCTATTATCAGCGCAGTCGCCGTCCCTATTCGGTCATTATCCTCGACATCGACTGGTTCAAGCGGGTCAACGATACCTACGGCCACCTCGTCGGCGACAAAACGCTGATTGACCTCGCGCACATTCTTCGGAACACTGTGCGTGAAATCGATACCGTCGGACGGTGGGGAGGAGAAGAATTTATCATCATCTGTCCCGAAACCGATGCGGGAGGGGCATATCAGGTGGCATTAAAAATCCAGTCGGCGGTCAATGCCCATGACTTCGAGGCCGTTCACGCCATTACCTGCAGCTTCGGCATCAGCGAATGCCGCAACGACGCCCGGGCGGAGAATGTCGTAGGACGGGCCGACAGCGCACTCTACCGGGCCAAAGAAGAGGGGAGAAA
>JAFGUJ010000117.1 GCA_016938595.1 Campylobacterales bacterium
GAGGAGGAGAAGCGGCAAAAATCGCTCGAAGCGTTTATCGACGAGGTGCAGCGGTGTTCCCAGCTGGGGCTGGACCGTCTCAACTTCCACCCCGGCAGCCATCTCAAACAGATCAGCGAGGAGGAGTGCATCGAGCGGATCGCTTCGAGCATGAACGAAACTCTCCGCATCACCGAGGGGGTCAGTCTCGTCATCGAAAACACGGCGGGCCAGGGGAGCAATCTGGGATGGCGGTTTGAACAGATTGCCGCGATCATCGAGCGGATCGAGGACAAGAGCCGCGTCGGCGTCTGCATCGACACGTGTCATATGTTCACCGCCGGCTACGATATCCGCACCCGCGAAGCGTACGATGCAACGTGGAGCGAATTTGACCGTATCGTCGGATTCCAATACCTGATGGGGATGCACATCAACGATTCCAAACCCGACCTGGGAAGCCGCGTCGACCGCCACGATTCGATCGGGCAGGGGAAACTCGGGGTCGAGCCGTTCGGGTTTATCATGAACGATCCCCGCATGGACGACATCCCCCTCGTCCTCGAGACGATCGACGAGAGCCTCTGGGCGCAGGAGATCGAACTGCTCTATTCCCTTCAGGCATAAAGCAGACAAAAAGCACAGAGTGCTACAATGTTTGTACACAGACATAACGAAGGATACTATTGAAATACCTGATCGACTTTTTGGATAATCCGTCCATCGAAAATACCCATATTTTTTCGCAGCTCAAATGCACAGTGGAAGAGGCGAAGATCCTGCAGCTGCTGACCCGCAAATTTCTGCAGTCGCAGGAGGATGTCATCGTCGCGGAACTGCTTCAGGAGCTTTATGGTGCCGAGGATTATTCGTTCCTGAGCCATTTTGGAGAGGTGAAGACATTGATGGAGATGGGGTGGATCACCCACCACTCGTTCACCCCGATCAAAATCAGCGAACTTTCCCAGCTGGAGCTTTACAACACCCCCGTGGCGCTGACGTCGGTCTTCATGAAGCTGATCGAAGAGGGGTCGCTCGAGATGACGCTGCCCGACATCAAGCCTTACGCAGACCATCTGGAGTACCTGCAGGATCAGTTTTTCCGCATCGAACTCTATCAAAAGATGTCGGTGATCCGCCACAGCGGCAACGAGCATTCGTTGGGGATCAACCGTATCCAGAAAAAGCTCGACCTCCTCGAAAAACGGATCGACGAGCGGATCGCCCAGACGTCGCATGACGTCGTGCTGGATCGTTTTTTCAAAAACAAAAAGCTCGAGCCAAAAGAGCAGGTGATCTTCCTGGCGCTGCTCAAGGAGGAGTACAGCGCGACCGAGGGGAATCTTCGGGAGATGAACACTCTGATCGATTTGATCAGTTTTGACGATTACGAACGGATCAAAAACCGCGCCCTACTCGAAGACGGTGCCCGCCTGATCAGCGAAGAGGTGATCGATTACGAAGAGATGCTCAATCCTTTCGGCGGTATTTCCCGGGCATTTTACATTGTCGATGAGGTGCTGCAGTCGATCATGCATCCGCAGAAAAAGAAAAAAGTGCGCAAGCTCAAGCTCGATATGCTGATCAAGGAACAGGAGATTTTCGAACTTGTCGAACCGACGACGTCGCTCGAGAATGTCGTGTTGAACCCTTCGACCGAACAAACCCTTCAGAACCTTATGCGCCAGCTGGACCGCGAAGTGATCGCGCGGCTGCACGAATGGGGAGTCAAGGACAAAAAAGCGGGAATCGATGCACGGATCATCTTCTACGGCCCTCCGGGGACGGGGAAAACCCTCACCGCCCATTCGCTTTCACGTTCGCTCAAACGGCAGGTGCTCAGCTTCGACTGCTCCAAAATCCTCTCGATGTACGTCGGGGAGTCGGAGAAAAACGTCCGGAAGATCTTCGACACTTACAGCGACTTGACCCGGGCGACAAAAACGGAACCTATCCTGCTGCTCAACGAAGCCGACCAGTTCCTCTCGGCACGCTCCGCGGGGATCGGTTCATCGGCTGATCAGATGCACAACCAGATGCAGAACATTTTCCTCGAGCAGATCGAGAAGTTCCAGGGGATACTGATCGCGACGACGAACCTGCTCGAAAATATCGACCAGGCCTTCTCGCGCCGTTTCAACTACAAAATCGAGTTCAAAAAACCCGACCAGAAACAGCGCCTGGCGCTGTGGAAAATGATGTTGCCCCAAAATGCCCCGTATGAGAGCGGATTTGATCTCGAAAAGCTGGCCACCTATCCGCTGACGGGGGGGCAGATCAACCTGATTGTCAAAAACACCGCCTACCATGTTGCGGCCCGCGCGGAAGGGACGTTCCGGCTCGAGGACTTTGTTTCCGAGATCCAAAAAGAGCGCTCCGGCAGTTTCGAAGGGGAAAAATCGATGGGCTTTATCAACCGTTGATCAAAGAGCCGCATCCTTGTACGGGTCTGAATTTTCCGACGGTCGGGGTATAATGTTTAACAAGAAACAAAAGGAGAAGAGATGGGTTGGTTCAGCAATGACACGGCATTGATAAATGAGCTCGCAAATGCCAAAAAAGAGTATGAGGTATTACAGGAGGAGAACCGCCGACTTTCGGCACGCCTTCAGGAGCAAGAAGCGATGCTGCAGGAGCTTTCAAATCAGCACAAATGCGACAATGCGTCGACCATGATGACCTATCAAAACGAGCAGCTCAAAAAGAATCTGATCGATATCCAGGACAATATGGCCGCATCCGTCTCTTCGTCGCGTAAAAATATCACCCAATCGACCGATCTTCTTGAAAATATTGTCAAGCTTGGAGAGAGAGCCGCGGGGATTTCCGAAACCCTCGAGGGGCTCAACCATCTCGCACTCGATTCGATGGGGACCGTTCAGGCGCTCTCCGAGCGGGCTCAGGACGTTGCCAGCATTCTTGGATTGATCAAGGACATCTCCGACCAGACGAATCTTCTGGCCCTGAATGCCGCGATCGAAGCGGCACGGGCAGGAGAACACGGCCGCGGATTTGCCGTTGTTGCCGACGAGGTGCGAAAACTTGCCGACCGGACCGACAAGGCGATCAGCGAGATCCATATCTCGCTTCAGTCCATGAAGCAGGACGTGACGACGATCGGGGAGAAATTCGAAGAAATTCAGTCCAGTATTGCCGAGTCCAACGCTTCGATCGGGAGTTTCAACGCGCACATGCAGGAGAATGCGCAGATGATGCGAGAAACGTTCGGTAATACGGAACATACGGCCGAAAAGGTTTTTATGAGCCTCGCCAAACTCGATCACGTTTTGTGGAAGGTCAATACCTACCTCTCCGCCATTACCCGAAAAGAGCAGTTCGCCTTTGTCGATCACCACAACTGCCGTCTGGGTAAATGGTACTACACAGGAGAAGGGGCCGAATTTTTCAAAAAGACTCCGAGCTACGGATCGCTTGAAGCCCCCCATTCGATTGTCCACAATACGACCCACAAAATATTTGATCTCCTGCAGACCGAAACGATCGGCTCGGAATCGTTTGTGCGCGCTTTTGAAGAGATGGAACGTGCCAGCGATGGGGTGTTCGCGATTCTCGATCGAATGCTTCACGAAAAGCAGTAATTCTCTTACTGCTTCCATAGGTAGCATCTGGAAACTTCTCGTCCTTTCTTTTTCCCCTTCCTCCCCTTTTTCACTGTTTCGATAGGATACGCTGATCCGGAAAAGAAACGATTGTGTTACCAAAATTAACATTATTTATCGGTCTGAAAAGTGCCTGTGTTCCTTATAGTTACAGGGGTGGAGAATTGGGGGAGCGATAAGGGTTTGTTTAATTCTCTTTTTGTTATAGTGCAACAACTGTTTTTATAAAAAACCGTATTCCCGGAGGTCGAACAGACTCTTCGGAGGATATGCCATCAACCACGAAAAGGTCGGAATTATGGAGCATTACAACGTAGCAAATCCTTACTTTGGGGTATTTGTACTGTTTGTGTTGACCTTCGGGGCATTTTATGCCACGACGGTTATTGCACGCTTAGCCAGCCGCGCATTGGCGGCCAAAGACACGGAAAAGCTGAAACTGACGGTGTACGAATGCGGACCGGAAGTGACCAAACAGCCTAACCGTATTTCGACGCAGTTTTATCTGTTTGCGTTGTTATTCTTGCTGTTTGACGTGGAGATCGTATTTATGTTCCCATGGGCAATCGATTTCAAACTGCTCGGTTGGTTCGGTTTCGCTGAGATGATGATGTTCATCCTGCTGCTGGCTATCGGATTTGTTTATGCGTGGAAGAAAGGGGCACTCGAATGGCACAACATCAAGTAAATTATCTCAAAGACGGCGGTCTTCCCGTCGCGCTGACGACCATCGACAAAGTGGTTAACTGGGGACGCTCGAACTCACTCTGGGCGCTCACCTACGGTCTGGCATGCTGCGGTATCGAAATGATGGCATCCGGGGCATCACGCTACGACTTCGACCGTTTCGGTACGATTTTCCGTGCCTCTCCGCGTCAGGCGGAGCTGATGATCGTTGCGGGAACGCTGACGAAAAAACACGCCGAATTCATCCGCCGTCTCTACGATCAGATGACCGAACCCAAATGGGTCATTTCGATGGGATCGTGCGCCAACACCGGCGGTATGTTCAACACCTATGCGACCGTGCAGGGGGTCGACCGCGTCATTCCGGTCGATCTGTACCTCCCCGGATGTGCTCCGCGCCCGGAAACGCTGCAATACGCCGTCATGCTGCTGCAGCAAAAAATCCGTAAAGAGAGCGCCAACAAATCACAAAAACCAAAAAGGTTGATGTAATGAGAGCCTACACACCCAAAGACGACGTACAGAAAAAACCCTATTACACCGACCGCTACTGGGTCGCTCCGCAGGTAGCCAAAAGCGACGTGAGCGAAGATGCCGTGTTCGCGGCCGACCTCGAAGCGATCAAAGCCAAATTTGAGGTTCTGGACGCCTACATCCAGGTAGAGCAGATGGTGGTGGTCATCCATGCGGCGGACAATTTCAGCGTGCTTGAAATGCTGAAAAACGAGCTCGAGTACACTCAGCTCTCCGAGCTGAGCGCGATCGACTGGCTGGCCCAGGAGGGGAAATTCGAGATTTTCTATCAGATGCTCTCCATGTCCAAGCGCAAACGTCTTCGCGTCAAATGCAAAATCGGCGAAAAAGAGTCGATTCAGAGCGTTGAGAAACTTTTCCGTTCTGCCGACTGGAGCGAGCGGGAAATGTACGACATGTTCGGTGTCGTTATCAACAACCATCCGTTCATGAAACGGATTCTGATGCCCGATGACTGGGAAGGGTTTCCTTTGCGCAAAACCTATCCGCTTCAGGGTGACGAATTCGCCCAGTGGTACGAAGTGGACAAGATTTTCGGAAAAGAAGCGCGCGAAATCATCGGCCCTGAAAACCGTGATCCTGCCCGCGTCGACCGTTACGATACCGAGCGTTTTGCCCGTCTCGGGCACGAAGTGCCACGCGGTGCGGACATCAGCCAGGGTGAACCGGATACCCCGCTGGTCTACCAGGAAGAGGGCGGCGTATTCATGATTGATAAATTTGACGCAGAAAAAAGCGTCGTGATCTCCGATCGCGATCGTTAAGGACAGAGTATGCAACAACCCAATAGACTAAGACCTTTTTTCGAAAACATCACGTTCGACCGTGACGACAATGAGCTGATCCTCAACTTCGGGCCGCAGCACCCTTCGGCGCACGGACAGCTGCGTCTGATGCTGCACCTGCAGCAAGAGCAGATCACGAAAGCCCATCCGGACATCGGGTACCTCCACCGCGGTATGGAAAAGATGGCGGAGAACATGATCTATAACGAGTTCATGCCGACAACCGACCGTATGGACTACATCGCGTCCAGCTCGAACAACTACGGTTTCGCCCTCGCGGTGGAACGCCTCATCGGTCTCGAAGTGCCGCGCCGTGCGAAAGTGATCCGGATGATGCTCCTCGAGACGAACCGTCTGATGTCGCACCTTTTCTGGCTGGCGACGACGGCACTCGATATCGGTGCGATGACCGTATTCCTTTTCGCCTTCCGCGAACGCGAATACCTGATGGATCTGATCGAGGATTACTGCGGTGCCCGTCTGACCCACGCGGCGATCCGCATCGGCGGCGTACCGCTCGATCTGCCGGACAATTTCATCGATGACTTGCGCAAATTCCTCGACAAGCTGCCGGAAAACATCAAAGACTACGAAGACCTCCTCGACACCAACCGTATCTGGAAGATGCGGATGGAGAACGTCGGGGTCATCTCCAAAGAGATGGCTCTGAGCTGGGGATGTTCGGGGATCATGCTCCGTGCATCGGGTGTCGAATGGGATATCCGCAAGGAAGAACCGTACGAGCTGTATGACGAAGTGGAGTTCAGCGTTCCGGTTTCGGACAAAGGGGACAACTACGCCCGTTACAAACTCTACATGGCAGAGATGCGCGAATCGGCGAAGATCCTCTATCAGGTGATCGACATGTACGAAGGAACCGGTCCTGAACTGATGGCCCACGCGCCTCAGTATATTTCGGCTCCGAAAATCGACATCATGACGCAGAACTACTCGCTGATGCAGCATTTCGTTCTGGTTACCCAGGGGATGCGTCCGCCGGTCGGTGAAGTGTATGTCGCGACCGAATCACCCAAAGGGGAGTTGGGGTATTACATCAATTCCCAGGGTGGCGCCTATCCGTACCGTCTCAAACTCCGTGCACCGTCGTTCTGGCACACCGGGATTTTGACGGATCTGTTGCCGGGGCACTATATCCCCGACGTTGTATCGATCATCGGGACGACCAACATCGTCTTCGGTGAAGTTGACCGCTAAAAGGAGCTTGTAGTGAAACGTTACGATTTGCGTCACCTGAAAGGTGATTTTTACGACCGCATGAGCTCCATCCTGAAAACGGAAGCGCAAAGCGGAGAGGTGATTATTTTTTTATTTGAGATCGGCGATTTTTCACCGGTCCAAAAGTCAGCTGACTTGGTGAAAGAACTCGGATATGAGCTGATGAACTCTCTCAAGTTCAACGAAGCGGACTGGACCATTGTGGTCAAAAAATAAGGATTGGTTGTGAGTAAAGTCTATTTCTCCACATGGCGGGGCGAGCGGATCAACAACATCGGCAAAAGTGACGATGCTTGGGAAAACTCCGCATACAACCTTCCGTTGGAATACAACGAACACGCCCATTCCAAAGCGTTTATCGGTTGGGACGGTGTAGCACTGTTTAACCCGGAGGTCGATGTGGTCCGTCTGGCGACGGAGTACGCGGCCCAGTATCAGGTTTACTCCGAAGCGTGCGGCCGTTGTGCACCGGGTCGATGGGGCGGACGGATCCTCTACGACTTGCTGGACAAGATCGCCCGCGGAGAGGGATCGGTATCGGACATGGAACACCTCAAAGAGGTCTCAAAAACGATGCAGGAAACCTCCAAGTGCGAAATCGGCAAAACGGTCCCCAACCCGCTGCTGGATTTGATGGAACATTTCGAAGACGAGTTTATGGCGTGCATCAACGAGCAGAAACCGTCGAAACATTACCATATGCAAGACACCAACTACATCGCCAAAATCACGGCTCCGTGTATGGATGCCTGTCCGGCGCATGTTGATATCCCCGCGTACATCGAAGGGGTACGGGATCTTCGGTTTGACGATTCGCTGATGGCGACGCGCCAGACGATGCCTCTGGCCCACACCTGCGGACGGGTCTGTCCCCATCCGTGTGAGACGGAATGCCGCCGTACCAATCTGGACGAGCCGATTTCGATTATGGAGCTTAAACGCCTGGGTGCCGATTACGAGACCGACCACGGTTTCGGATTCTTCCACCCTACTGAGCAGAAACCGAAAATCGGCAAAAAAGTGGCCGTCATCGGTGCGGGCCCTGCGGGTCTGACGGGAGCATACTACCTGGCGCTTGAGGGAATTGACGTCGATGTCTACGAAGAGCTTCCGGTACTCGGAGGGGAAGTGGCCGTCGGTGTTCCCGAATACCGTATGCCGATTGACAAATACAATCAGGACATCGAAGCGGTTCGCGATCTTGGGGTGAACTTTATCACCAACACTAAAGTCACCGCCGATATGATGCGCCAGTTTGAAAACGATTACAACGCCGTTCTCGTCGCGACGGGAACCCGTATTTCTAAAAAAGTCTATTGTGACAACGAGCGTCCCGAGATTCAGGGATACTGGGGAGCGATCGACTTTCTGGACAAGGTCAACCTCCAGGTCAAGTACGACATCATGGTGAGCGAAGAGGATCAGAAGCGCCATATGCTGCCGGCAAACTGGGTTGACCTGAGCGGCAAAACGCTCGCGTGCGTCGGGGGCGGATTCACCTCGATGGACGTTGTCCGCTGCGCGATCCGTGCCGGTGCGAAAAAAGTGATCATGCTGTATCGCCGGGACGAAGCGACGATCATCAAAAATACGACGTACGAAGAGTATCATGAAGCAGTCGAAGAGGGAGTCGAGTTTATTTTCCACTCCGCGGTGGCCAAAATGAACGACGAGAACGACGTTCTCAAATCGCTGATCGTCGACCGATTCGAACTCGTTCCCGACCCGAACGGAGGTCGTCCGACACTCGAGAAGATCGAGGGGGCCTCATTCGAGATCGAGGTCGATTACCTGATCCCGGCGGTATCGCAGAGTGCGGATTTGAAACTGATCCCAGAAGAGTGGGAGATCGAGCGCACTTCATGGGCGACGATCAAAACGAACGGCAAAGATTACATGACGTCGCGCAAAGGAATATTTGCCGCAGGCGACTGCGAATACGGCCCGATGACGATCGTCAACGCCGTCGGACAGGCGAAACGGGCCGCATCGGTCATGTCGCGCTACGTCCAGACGGGTGAAATCACCCTGACCGACGACGAGATTATGGAAGACCACCTGCGCAAGCTCAAAGTCTACAACAAAAAAGAGAAGATCAAAGGGTGGCTTCCGGGACTGCCCAGAGCGCACAGCGAGGTGCTCACTGTGGACGAGCGCAAAGACAACAACCGGGAAGTCAAATACGGTTTCACGCAGGAAGAGGCACTGGCCGAGGCGGAGCGCTGCATGCGCTGTTATTATATCGCGATGGTCGCGCATTAAAGGGGGGATGGATGATTAACTTTACGATTAACGGCCAGCCCGTCACTGCAGCCAAAGGGGAGACGATCCTCCAGGCGGCGCGCAAAGCTGGATTTTACATTCCGACGATGTGTTACCTCGAAAAAACGACCCCGTGTGCTTCGTGCCGTCTGTGTGTCGTCGAAACGGACAAAACCGACGGATTGATTCTCAGCTGCCAGACCCCTCCTACCGAAGGGCTTGCCGTGACGATCGACTCGGAGAACTTGAAGGCCGAACGGACGAACATCATGCGTCTCTACGATGTCAACCACCCGCTCGAGTGCGGCGTATGCGACAAATCGGGGGCGTGCGATCTGCAGAACAAAACGCTGGAGTTCGGTGTTGACCGTCAGCATTTCAGCGCCAAAGAGCAGCATCGAAAAATCGAGCACTGGGGCCTGATCAATTACGATCCGTCGCTGTGCATCCTGTGCGAAAAATGCGTCCACGTCTGCAACGAAATCATCGGTGACGATGCGATCACGCTGCAGTTCGGAGGGTACAAGTCCTCGGTCGTCCCTAAAAACAGCGATACGCTCGACTGTACGTTCTGTGGCGAATGCATCGCCGTCTGTCCGGTCGGGGCACTCGTGAGTTCGGACTTCCAGTACAGCGCTAACGCGTGGGAACTGATTCAGATTCCGGCGACGTGTGCCCACTGTTCTGCAGGATGTTCGCTCACGTACGAAGTGCGCCACACCTCCAACAGTGTCGGCGGCAAATCGAAAATCTACCGAGTTACGAACGATTTCGAACACGCAACTTTGTGCGGTGCCGGACGGTTCGGATTCGATTTCGGTGTCGAAGGGACCAAAGCCGAAAATGAACTTTCCCGTGCGGTTGATGCAATCAAAGGGGCCGAAGCGATCCGTTTTGGTTCGATGATCACCAACGAAGAGGCGCTGATCCTCCAGAAACTCAAACAGAAGCTGGGGATCAAACTCTACAACGAAGAAGCGCGTCTGTACCAGGCATTTATGAACGCGTACGCCTCGATCAGCGGGAAAACGGCCTTCGGCGGGACGCTTGACGCGATTCGCCAGAGCGAGGGGATCATCCTTCTCGGAGGACGTGTCGCCACCGACAATCCGGCGGTGCGCTATGCGATGACAACGGCGGCGCGCCATAACGGGGCGAAAATCGTCTACATGCATCCTCTCGAAGATGCGCTGATGCAGAACGTCGTAACCCAGTTCGTCAAATACGAAGTGGGAACCGAAGAAGGGGTGATGGCAATGCTGGCCAAAACTCTGCTTGAGGGTGCCGATCTCTCCGACGAAGCAAAGGCTTATTTCGATGACCTTGACGAGGGGTACCTGTGTGCCGAGAGCAACGTGGGGGATGAAGAATTCGCCCGCATCGCGAAAGCGATGAAACGTGCCAAGTGCAAGACCCTCATCGTCGGAGCCGACGTATTCGGACACAAGCGCGCGTCCAGTATCGCGAAATTGTGTGCCATGGTGGAAACCTATACCGAATTTTCCCTCGTAGTCGTGGCCCCGAGCGTCAATACCGTCGGTGTGTCTTTGATCTGCGATCTTTCCCAGGACAGTGAGGGCAAATCGGTTGTCGGCTATAATGCGCCGGGCGATTTCGTCATGGGATCAAGCAGCGGTGCAGACCTGAAACTTCCGGCGCTTAACAGCCAGGAAGGGACGTTTGTCAGTATCGATCATCAGGTGCTTCCGACGAATGTCGCAGTGGCGTATGAGGGGTACACCCTCAACGACGTCGCCTGCGCCCTCGGGGTGGAAGCGCGCTATACGATCGATTACACGGCCCAGCTTCCGCGCGAAAAAGGGTTTTCGGCAAAGGCTTTCGACGATCTGGGGAATTTCTTCGGACCGCTTGGCGAAGACTTGCGCGGTTATCTGCTGGAAAATGTCGACGCTGAAGCAAACGGGAAGCTCGAACCGGTCGAAGACCTCCCGGAGTTCAACGGAACCGTTGTCTATCGATGCAATCCAGTGAACCAGTTCAACGCCTGTACCGCCCAAAGTAGACAGCTTGAAAAAGACACTGCTCTGCACGGATCGGCCCAGTTTGCGGCGGCGGCGAAGATTGCCGACGGAGACAAAGTGCGCATTGAGTTCAAAGGGAACATTGAAGAACGGACCTTCGTTCTGGACAGCGAGCTCAAAGGGACGGTTGCCCTCGTTCCGACATTCGATACCGCTTTTGGGGGGTTGATGGATGGATATCGATTTGAAAAGGTGAAAATTATGAGCATGGGGAGTGAATCATGAGTGACATCACGATAACCATAGACGGTCGTGAGATCCGGACGCAGGAGGGGGAATATATCCTCAATGCGGCACGCTCAAACGGGATTTTTATCCCGGCGATCTGCTATTTGACACGGTGTTCACCGACATTGGCATGCCGGATCTGTCTCGTCGAAGCCGACGGGAAACAGGTCTATGCATGTAATGCCAAAGCCAAAGAGGGGATGAACGTCACAACGACAACGCCCAATATCGAAGCGGAACGCCGCGCGATCATGGAAGTTTACGACGTGAACCACCCTCTTGAATGCGGCGTGTGCGACCAGTCGGGGGAGTGCGAACTGCAAAACTACACCCTCGAAATCGGTGTGGACGCTCAGTCGTATTCGATCAAAGATACCCACAAACCGGCTCAGGACTGGGGATTCATCCATTACGATCCGGCGCTGTGTATTATGTGCGAACGGTGTATCACCGTCTGTAAAGACATGATCGGGGACGCCGCGCTGTCAACCGTGGCGCGCGGAAGCGACGCAATCGAGGCGGAGTTCAAAGAGACGATGCCCAAAGACGCCTATGCGATGTGGAACAAACTGAATAAATCGCTGATCGCTCCGAATGCGGGGGATACTCTTGACTGTACGAACTGCGGCGAATGTTCTGCCGTATGTCCGGTCGGGGCCCTGGTGAGTTCGGATTACCAGTACACCTCTAACGCATGGGAGCATCAGCAGATTCCGGCGACGTGTGCCCACTGTTCGGCCGGATGCCAGCTGAGCTACGACATCAAACACACGAGTATCGCGAATCCCGAGGATAAAATTTACCGTGTCAAAAACGAGTGGAATTATGTCTCGCTATGCGGTGCCGGACGCTACGGGTACGATTTTGAAAACCGCGTTGCGGCCAAAGACGAAGCGGCGTTTGAAGCAGCGGTAGCGGCGTTCAAGAAAGCCGATACGATTGCGTTTACCTCGACGATCACCAACGAAGAGGCACTGATCCTCCAGAAGCTCAAAGCCAAATATGGCTACCGTCTGATCAACGAAGAGGCGCGGGTGTTCAAAAACTTTTTGGATTCCTACAGTGCCATCAGCGGCCAAAAGCTCTACGGCGGCGATCTGAAACAGGTGCATGAAGCCGATTTCGTCGTCTCGATCGGAAGCGCGCTCAAAACGGACAACCCCAATGCCCGTTTTGCGATGAACAACGCCCTCTCGATGAACAAGGGTGCGGGTCTGTATTTCCACCCGGTGGCCGATCCGGTCATTCAGGGAATGTCCAAAAATGTCACCCAGATTCAGCATGCACCGATGATGGAAGAGGCGGCACTGTACCTGATACTCGATCTTTTCGGAGACAAAGCGGCGATGCCCTCTGATCTCGTAACGTATCTGGCCGGGTTCCACTCGACCAAAACCGTCACGGTCGAAGAGACGGTCGATGAAAAAGTGACCGAAACGGTTGTCAAAAAAGTGCTCAACGAAGAGACGGGCGTCGAAGAAGAGGTGAGCGAAGAGGTCACCAAAACACTCAAGAAAAAGGTCTCCAAAGAGGTTGATGTCGATGATAACGCCCTTTTTGGCCTTCTCAACGCGGGAGACAAGTTCGCTGAAACGCTTGAGAAATATCTCGCGAAAAAAGAGAAATTTGCCCTGATGGTTGGACCTGATCTGTATACTCACCCGAACACGGCCAACTGCGCTCGTCTGGTGGGATTGATCGAGAAGTACACCGCATTCAGCGTGACGATGATCCCGGACCTCTCCAACACCCTCGGTGTGGCGATGATCTGCGACCTTGACAGCGCGGCGGGCAGCTACAGCATCGGCTACAACACGGCCGGCGATTTCACTCTCAGCGCGCTCGGCGGCGGCGATCTGGACATGCCGGCGCTGAACCAGCAGGAGGGGACCCTCACAGGTATCGACAAGCGGGTCAATCCGACCAATGCAGCACTTACTTATGGCGGGTATGTCCTCAATGACATTGCCAACGCGCTGGGACTGAGTGCCCGGTATACGGTCGAGTACACCAAACAGCTTCCGGTATCGGCCGGTTTCAAAGCCCTCGAATTCGACACGCTTCCCAACCATTACACCAACAGCGGCGAAGAGGTTCGCGGGTATGTGATGGAGAATATGGCTGTGACGACAAACGGCGACGAGAGCGTTGCTCCGTTTGACGCTGAGGCAGCGGTGTGCGGCGACGTCGTCTACCTGGCCAACCCCGTGTTGCAGTTCTCTGCGTTTACGGCGCGCGCCCACCAGCTCCAAAGCAGCGGGGGGCTTTATGCTTCTGCGGCGTATATGGCAGCCAACGGCCTGGGCGAAGGGGACCTCGTACGTGTCAAAACGGAAAAAGGGCAAATGGAGGTCAAGGTCATCGCTGATGGTAAAATTGACGGAAATATCCCGTATCTCCCGACATTTGACAGTTCAATAAATTCCGATGCGTTGTTCGACGGATACCGTTTCGCAACCGTATCAATTCAAAAGGTGTAAAGCATGGATGTAGCATTCATTATCGAAACGATCGTAAAAATCGTTGTCATCTTGTTAATCTTTTCGGCGCTTGCGGGTTTCGGTACCTATTTCGAGCGTAAAGTGCTGGCGTTCATGCAGCGCCGCCTCGGACCGATGCACGTCGGGCCGTACGGACTGCTTCAGATCGCGGCGGACGGGATCAAACTCTTCACGAAAGAGGATATCGTCCCCCAGAATGTCGTCAAGCCAATTTTCAAAATCGCTCCGGTGATTACGGCGGCGACGGCGTTTATGGCGGCGGCGGCGATTCCGTTCTGGCCTCAGTTTACCGTTATGGGCTATACGGTCCACCCGATCGTTGCGGACATCAATGTCGGTATCCTCTATGTTCTTGGGGTGATGGCGATCGGTCTCTACGGTCCCCTTCTGGGCGGTATGGCATCGGCGAACAAATGGTCGCTGATCTCGGCGGCGCGGAGTGCGGCGATCTTCATCTCCTACGAAGTCATCACGGGCCTTTCGCTTCTGGCGCCGCTTATGATGGTCGGATCGTTGTCGCTGATCGATATCAACAACTATCAGGCGGGGGGAATCGGAAACTGGATCGTCTGGTCGCAGCCGGTCGCGTTCATCCTTTTCTGGATCGCGGCGTTCGCCGAGACGGGACGTACGCCGTTCCACCTCGTGGCCAATGATCACGAGATCATCGACGGTTTCGGTACGGAGTATTCGGGGATGCGCTGGGGTCTGTTCTTTATCGGTGAGTACGCCAACATGTTCTTCATCTCGTTCGTGATGGCGATCATCTTCCTGGGCGGTTTTGGTGACGGTACGATTGCGGGGGCTATCCAGCTGATCCTCAAAGTAGCGTTTTTCTTTTTCTTTTTCCTCTGGACACGTGCCGCATGGCCGGATGTCCGACCTGACCAGTTGATGTGGTTGTGTTGGAAAGTATTAATGCCGATCGCCGTGCTTAACGTTATCGTTACCGGCATCGTGATGATGTTCTAAGGGGGTACGTGTGATGCATCATGAAGAACCGTTCAAAGACCGCAATGTAAGCGAAAACAGCGCCTACTATTACGTCGATATCGAAGCCTATCCGGAGACCGGATGGGACAAATTCAAACAGGTTGTCAAGCGGACCTTCAGCGGAGAGCTGTTCGTCGGTTTGTGGGTAGTCTTGCGTGAGATGATCAAATTTGACATCCACACCGTTCAGTATCCGAAAGAGAAACTCCCGATCGGCCCCCGCTACCGTGCGGTTCACAAACTGCTGCGTCTGTGGGAGTCGGGATACGAGCGCTGTATCGGATGCGGATTGTGCGAAAAAATCTGTATCTCCGATTGTATCCGTATGGATACGCGCATCGACGAAAACAGCCGTAAAGAGGTCACCGAGTACAGCATTAACCTCGGCCGCTGTATCTTCTGCGGTTACTGCGCCGAAGTGTGCCCGGAGCTGGCGATCGTACACGGCCCACGCTATGAAAACGCCTCCGAGCAGCGGGCCCATTTCGTCATCAAAGACGATATGCTCACCCCGCTTGATCTGCTCAAAGCAGGGGAACAGGCGGAATATCCGGGCTTTGGAGCCATCATCCCAGGAAGCGACGCGTCGGTCAAAAAGACCCCGCTGGCGTATTAAGGAGTTTAGGTATGTTTGAAGCAATCGCTTTTTATCTGTTTGCGGCGCTCACGATCGTGATGTTTACGATCACGGTCATGACGTCCCAGGCGTTGTATGCCATCACGGCGATGGCGGCGGGGATGATTTTTATCTCGGCATTTTTCTTTATTCTGGGAGCTGACTTTCTGGGGGCGATCCAGATCATCGTCTATACAGGGGCGGTTATGGCGCTATATGCGTTCGGTATGATGTTTTTCGATACGACACGTGACGTCGTCGAAAAACGTACCAATCCCCAAATCGTATTTGTCCTGGGCGTATTGGCGGCCGTGATGGTCGTGGCGATCGTCGTTGCTCCGATCGTATCGAACAACATTCAGGCGCTCTATCCGGTCATTCCGGAAGTCGGAAATTCTCAGGCGGTGGGTATGGTACTCTTTACCAAATACCTGGTTCCGTTTGAAGTGGCGGCCGTCATGCTCCTCGTCGCGATGATCGCGGGGATCGTTCTCGCCGGCAAAAAAATGGACAAATCGCTGACACTGATGGGCGAAGAAGAGATTGAGATGATGCAGGCAGGCAATCAGTCTCATCACGAGAGAGGGGAACACTGATGGAAATTACACTATCCCATTATCTGGTTTTGTCGACTGTCCTGTTTACAATCGGTCTGATCGGTGTCATGCGCCGTAAAAACCTGCTGATGCTCTTTTTTGCCACGGAGATTTTGCTGAATGCGACCAACATTGCGTTTGCGGCGATCTCCCATTACATCGGTGATTTGAGCGGTCAACTGTTTGCGTTTTTCATCATCGCGATTGCCGCATCGGAAGTTGCCGTCGGCCTTGGACTGCTTATCGTATGGTACAAACGTACCGGCAAGATCGATCTCGATCAAATGACATCTATGCGAGGATAGGCTATGGAACTCTATTTATATATTGCACTCTTCGCTCCGCTGGTAGGATCGCTGTTTGCTGCGTTGTTCGGCATGTCTCCGAAAACGAAGCTGACGGGGTACGTAACATCGGGGCTTCTGTTCGCTTCTTTTGTCAGCAGCGCTATTTTGCTCACACACGTCATGGGAGGCCACACCGTTCATGTTGAAATGATGACATGGATGGCGACGGGAGATCTGTACATTCCGTTCGGTTTCGTTGTCGACCAGGTGAGCGTCGTCATGATGATGGTTGTCACGATCGTTTCCACCGTCGTTCACGTCTACTCGATCGGGTATATGGACCACGACAAAGGGTTCAACCGTTTCTTCTCATGGCTTTCGGCGTTTGTTTTCTCGATGATGGTCCTTGTTATGAGCGACAACTTCGCGGGACTCTTCATCGGATGGGAAGGGGTCGGTCTGTGTTCATGGGGACTCATCGGTTTCTGGTACCAGAAAGAATCGGCAACCTGGGCGGCAAACGAAGCGTTCATCATGAACCGTATCGCCGACCTTGCGATGCTGATCGGTATTTTCCTCCTCTACTGGAATGTCGGATCACTCCAGTATGATGTCGTTTTTGCCGAGATCGGAGCCCTTCCGCTGACTGTGATCACCTGGATCGGTATTTTTCTCTTTATCGGGGCGATGGGTAAATCGGCGCAGTTTCCGCTCCACACATGGCTTGCCGACGCGATGGAAGGTCCGACCCCTGTTTCGGCCCTGATCCACGCGGCAACGATGGTTACGGCCGGGGTCTACCTGGTCGTCCGTGCCAACCCGATCTACGATCTGATCCCTGACGTGGGACTCTTTATCGCCAGCCTGGGTGCGTTCGTCGCCCTGTTCGCGGCCTCCATGGCCCTCGTGAACCGCGACATGAAACGGATTATCGCGTACTCTACATTGTCCCAGCTGGGATACATGTTCGTCGCCGCCGGTCTGGGCGCCTACTGGGTTGCGCTGTTCCACCTGATGGCCCACGCGTTTTTCAAAGCGCTCCTCTTCCTCGGTGCCGGTAATGTCATGCACGCCATGCACGACGAACTCGATCCGTTCAAAATGGGGGGACTGCGCAAGGTGATGAAGGGGACGTTCCTGATGATGACCCTTGCCTCGGTGGCTCTGGCGGGTATCTATCCGTTGGCCGGATTCTTCTCGAAAGACCTGATCCTTGAAGTCGGATTCGTGGAACATCACTACGTGATCTATACCGTGTTGCTGTTGACTGCCGGTCTGACGGCATTCTATTCGTTCCGTTTGGTGGCCCTGATTTTCCACGGTGAAGAGCGTTACAAACTTTTCGGCATCCACCCGCATGAGGCGTACAAATTCATGCTTGTCGCGATGTCTCCGCTGCTGGTTCTGGCGATCATCGCCGGGGCGTTTAAAAAGACCTATTACCAGCTGGTGACCGATCTGCTTCCTTCGACGCAGTATCATGTCCACAGCGAAACGACCTACTGGATTATGACGATCGGAACGCAGCTGTTTGTTATCGCGGCCATTGCGTTCGCCTATAAAAAATACGCCAACTGGAGCACCGTTCCGGATGGTACCTCCAAAATGGAGAAAAGTTTCCTTTACAAACTGTTGTGGAATCAGTATTACATTCCGAAAATCTATGACGAAGTGTTTTCGAAACCGTATCTGGAACTCTCAAGAATCGCGTGGAAACAGATCGATCTTAAAATCGTCGATGCTACGGTCGATGGAATCGCCAACGCGATCTATAAAACGGGTGAGAACACACGCGATATCCAGAACGGGAACCTCTCCAGCATGCTTCGCTGGATGGTTGTCGGTCTGGTGGTTTTACTGGCGCTTGCCGTTGCCTTCACCGTTGGTTACAACGCGGTCGGCGCTTAAGGAGTAATGATGATGGATCATATTTTATCGCTTTTGATTTTTTTCCCGGCGTTGGCGGCAATGCTCGGGTTTGTGGTGCGACAGGACAGCATCCGCGCCTACGGTATCGCCGTGGCGGGGATCGAGTTTTTCCTCTCGTTGTGGCTGTGGTACGCTTACGATCCGATGGTATCGGGGATGCAGTTCATGGAATCGGCGGCGCTGATTCCGGCTTTCGGTATTAACTACCTCCTGGGGGTTGATGGGATTTCACTTTTCATTATCATCCTCTCGACGTTCTTCACCCTGATCGGGATTGCGTCACTGACCGAAACGCGCCGTGTCAAAGACATGATCATCACCCTGTTGTTCCTGGAAATGACCATGGTGGGTGTGTTCGCGGCACTTGACGCGATCGTGTTCTACGTTTTCTGGGAACTCTCCCTCGTTCCGATGCTCTATATCATCGGGGCATGGGGCGGACCGCTCCGCATCTACGCGTCGGTCAAGTTTTTCCTGTATACGTTTACCGGTTCGTTGGTCATGCTCGTCGGTATGCTTTTCATGGCCTATTTTTACTACCAGGCGACCGGGATGTGGAGTTTCTCTATCCTTGAGTGGTACCGTCTGATTTTGCCGGAAAACTTCCAGATCTGGTTGTTCGTTGCATTCTTTTTGGGCTTTGCGATCAAGGTCCCCATGTTTCCGTTCCATACGTGGCTTCCCTACGCCCACGGCCAAGCTCCGACCATCGGTTCGGTGATCCTTGCGGCGATTCTTCTGAAAATGGGAACCTACGCGTTCGTCCGTTTTTCGCTTCCCCTTTTCCCGGACGCGTCGGTCTTTTTCATGTTCCCGATCGCGATCATCGCGATCATCATGATTATCTATACGGCGATGGTGGCGTACGCCCAGGAAGATATCAAGCAGGTTGTCGCCTACAGTTCGATCTCCCACATGGGGGTCATTATCCTCGGTACGTTCGCACTGAACGTTGAAGGGGTGAGCGGTTCGGTCTTTTTGATGATCGCTCACGGGGTCGTCTCCGGGGCGCTGTTCCTTCTTGTCGGTGTTATCTATGACCGCCGCCATACGAAACTGATGTCCGAGTTCGGCGGTCTTGCGTCGGTTATGCCGCGCTACGCGACGATTTTCGGGATCATGATGATGGCATCGGTCGGTCTCCCGCTCACGATCAACTTTGTAGGGGAATTCCTGAGCCTTCTGGGCTTCTACAAGCAGTCGCACATGCTGACCCTCACCGCTGGGGTGGCGATCATTGTCGGTGCGATTTACATGCTCGCGGCGTACAAAAAAGCGTTCTTCGGTCCGGTGACGAACGAAGAGAACAAAAAACTCAAAGACGTCAACAAAACCGAACTGGTCGGTCTGGTTCCCCTTGTTATCGTGGCAATCTGGCTTGGGGTTTACCCCAAACCGGTACTGGAGCCGATCAACAACAGTGTTGAATCGATCATCCAGCTGATGCACGACAAGGCGCAGAGTGAAGAGGCAAAAGAGCGC
This sequence comes from Campylobacterales bacterium, assembly GCA_016938595.1. Classification (GTDB taxonomy): domain Bacteria; phylum Campylobacterota; class Campylobacteria; order Campylobacterales; family Sulfurimonadaceae; genus Sulfuricurvum. The sequence continues at coordinate 19,778 of JAFGUJ010000117.1, forward strand.
ATTCCGAACCTCTCCGATTCGAACGGGATTATTTCAATGCAGGAGGCACACTAATGTTGGAGCCTGTTAATGTTTCGCTCGCGTCGCTGAATCTTGCGACGCTTGCTCCGATGCTTATTGCCATCGTCGGTGCACTCTCTATTTTGGTGATCGACATGGTCAAAGAAGGGCTTCACAAGTCCCTGTACGTTATGGTTGCTCTGCTGTTCTTGCTCCTCGATCTTGGGGCATTGGTCGACTTTGGCGGCGTGTTTCTGAAAAACGGAACCGTTCTTGGGTTCTTTGACGTCATGCTGATGGACGGGATCGCGATCCTTTCGCAGATCATTATCGTTGCCGGATCAATGCTCTTCATTCCGTTGGCGCTTACCTCCAAACGGTTCCATGAGTACAACTATCCCGAGTATTTCGCTCTGTTCCTGTTCATGATCGCGGGCTTCCAGTTCATGGTCGCCACCGACAACCTGATCCTGATCTTCGTCGGTCTGGAAACGGCGTCGCTGGCCCTCTATACCCTTATCGCGCTGCACAACCGTTCCAAATCGTTCGAAGCGGCGGTCAAGTACTTTACGATGGGAGCCCTGGCTGCCGGATTCTACGCTTTCGGTGCGATGATTCTGTACGCGATCAGCGGATCGGTCGAAATCAACCAGATCGCCACCGTGTTGGCAGCTGATCATTACAGCAATATCGGGTATGTCCTTATCGCCGTCAGCTTCATGATTGCGGCGTTCGGCTTCAAACTCTCGATGGTCCCTTTCCACACATGGACCCCTGACGTTTATGAGGGTTCATCGGCGGCACTGGCCGGCTACATGTCGATCGTTCCCAAAATCGCCGGGTTTGTCGTTGCGATGCGTCTGTTCGAATTCCTCGTTCACAGCGGTGTTGTATGGCTTCAGGTGATCCTCTACATCGGGGTTGTCGTGACGATGACGGCGGCCAACATCTGGGCCCTCGTTCAGACCGACGTCAAACGGATGCTGGCGTACAGTTCGATCTCCCATGCCGGATTCGTTATGGCGGCGATCCTGATCGGTACGACCCAGGCGAATACGGGGCTTTTCCTCTACTGGGCACTGTTCAGCTTTACGAACCTTGGCGCCTTTACGATGCTGTGGGTCAACCGCCAGAAAAATCTTCTGCCGGGGCAGAGCTCGGATCACCCGTACGAAAAATTCTCCGGTTTGGTGAAAACGATGCCGATGGCGGCGCTCATGATGGGGTTGTTCATGCTCTCTCTGGCCGGTATCCCTCCGTTTGGACTCTTCTGGGGGAAAATGTACATGATCGGTTCGGCCGTCAGTGCAGGCTATACCGTCCTGGCGTTGATTATGGCGCTTAACTCGGCAATCGCGGGGTACTACTACCTCAAGCTGATCGTTTTCATGTTCATGAAAGAGCCGATGGTCGGGTACGACCGTTTCTATCTGATGAACGCATCGCTTTCTCTTAAAACGATTATCGGGATTGCGGCGGTCGGAACCATTTTCGCCGTCCTTGCGGTGAACCCTCTCTTGGAAGTGATCACATTATTCGTGTATAATAGCGGATACTAACAAGGAACGAAGAGGGGGGTGGATTGAGATACTGGATTGTTCTATGTCTCTGCATCCCCCTCTACGCGATGGAGCTTTCGATCCAAAGCGGCAAAGAGGACGGGGAAACGTTCAGTATTCTTCATCTACGCCACACTTCTCCTTTTACGTGTGAAGCGATAACAAACGAATTTGGCGAGGAGAAACGGGTTGTATGCCGTTTTACCACCCCCGCCCGAGAAACACTCCCCACGATTAACAATACCTATCTGACGATTACAGGGACCTCCTCAGCGAAGGGCTATACGGTCACGATTACCCCAAAAGCGAAAATGAAACTGATCCCTCTGCCCTTTGACCTGACCAAAGAGGCCCAGACCTATCGTTCGGAGGTGAAGAGTGCTTCGCACTGGAGCGTGGTAGGATATTCCAAAAAGCTTCCGTTGATTTCCCCCTCTGCTTCATCGATCAATTTTCCCGTGAAGATGACTCGCGACACCCTCCCCTATGTCGGGGGACTCGATCTGAAAGGGAACCCCGTCAAAATTTCCCAGGCCGAAGATGTGGCCGATTATCTCCAGATGAAAAAAGCGTATGAAGCAAAAAACTTCGAAAAAGTGCTGGAACTCTCCACGTATACGTTAAAAAAATATCCGAATTCGATTTTCAAAAGCGAATTGATGGTGTACCGGATACGCGCACTGCATGAAAAAGAGGAATACGAAGCGCTTCTGGATTCCGCCAAACGTTTTCTGCGGGACTTCTCTTCCGACACCAATGTCGCCGAAGTGCTGGCGTATACGGCAAATGCTTACAGTAAACTCGGTCAGTCGGCCGATGCGGATTATTTTTACGACCGCCTGTTCAAGGAACATACCGATTCACCCCATGCCGCAGCCGGCATGATTTTCAAGGCCAGAGAGCTTGAAGCCGCCGGTTCGCCGAAGCGGGCGAAAATGTTTTATGAGAAAGCGCTGGACATCAGCCTGGACGTGGATGTTGCCTCGCAGGCAGCCTTCAAGCTGGCCAAAATGGAACTGGATGAGGGGAATACCCAGATAGCGAAACAGCACGTCGACAAAATTCTCAAGGCAAACCCGAAACAGTTCATCCAGGTTCGCACCGATGCGATGAACATGGCCGATACGTTCGTCTACCGAAAAGACCATACGACGGGCATACGGATCATCGAAGCCTTATTGAATACCACGGACCCAAAGACCCCTGAACACGAGATTCTGCTTCGAAATCTCGGACTCCGGCTGGCCAAGGCGCAAAAGCAGAGCGAAGCGCTCAAGCGGCTGAATGAATACCTTGAAACGTACAAATACGGCGACTATGCCGAAGAGGTGCGGCGTGCCAAAGACGGTCTCTTTTTTGAGGAAGGGGAGAGCAATGTATCCGGAGAACTCGGCAAATACGATGATCTGATTTCACGGTATGGCAGTGACAGCGTCGGCCAAAAAGCCCTCTACAAAAAAGCGCAGCTCCTGCTGAAAGAGAAAAAATACAAAGAGGTCCTCGATATGGAAGGGGAGCTTTATCGCCTTGATACGACCGAGTACCCCAAAACGAACGAGATCATTTCCCAAAGTGCGATCGGCCTCGAAAAGCGGTATCTCAAAGAGGGGAAATGCACCGAGGCGATGGCGCTTCAGAAGATGTACAGGATCAAACTCCTCCCGCAGTGGGACGGACTTGTTTTTGAGTGCGCCCTGAAAACCGCACAATACAGCGTCGCCAAAAAAATCGCCGAGCCCCATCTGAAATCCAAACCGATAGCGGAGCGTCAGGTGTGGCTCTCTCGGATGGTGAAAACCCACTTCGCACTGGGAGAATACAAACAGGCGCTCAAAGGGGGGGATGAACTGATCACCCTTTTGAAAGTGCAAAAGAACCCTCCGCTGAACGATATCTACCGGACGATGTTCGATGCCGCCCAGCGGGTCGGGGATGGCGAAGGGATGATCCGCCACATCAAAGCGGTGGAAGAGGTGTTTCAAAACGATTTCAAAGAGATCGAACGCTACACCCAGATGGTGGCACTCGGGCTGAAACGCAAGGATGAAGCGATGGTCCAGAACTACGCCCGAAAAGCGATGGCGCTGCAGACGCGGACGAAAACCTACACCCAGACCCCCTACATCGAGTTTACCCTGGCGCAGTCGCTGCAGAACGTCGGTAAGGATGCCGAAGCGCTGAAGGTGCTCAAAACGCTCGATTCGCGGAAGCTGACCCCGGAGAAGCGCTCCCGCCAGCAGTATCTGATCGGAGCCCTGGCGCAGTCGCAGGGGCAGAAGGCCCAGGCGCGCGCCGCCTTCAACGCCAGCATTAAAGCCGACAAAAATTCCGCATGGGCCAAACTGGCCAAAGACGCACTGGGGCTGCTCTAGGCTACTGCAGCAGCGACGTGGCGATAGGGAAGAGCTCCTCGGCGCTTCCGCTTGCCGCCAGGTCGAACTGGTGGGCGTTAAACGTCTGCTGCCGCTTGGCAAGCTGTGCCGTATGGGTCGTAATCGTCTCGGTCAGCCCTTTTTTATCGATTTTCCCATCCAAAAATTCCAGTGTCTCGATGATGCCGATCGCTTTCATGCTGTTGGGCCCCCTGCCGTAGCACCGTTCCAGCTCGGCAACCTCGTCGATCAGCCCCGAACGGACCATCTTGCCGGTGCGCAGGGCAATCCGTTCGCGCAGAATGCTCCGCTCGATTTTCAGTTCCAGTACAGGGCAGCCGGTGATGATCGGGCGGGGAGGGTGAAGCGCGAACCACTCCGAGGGGGGAAGGGCCGTCTCGAGATGGATCAGGAGCATTTTTTCGATCCGGTAGGCATCGCCGGGAGAAATTTTGGCCATTGATGCCGGATCGATCCGGCTGAGCAGCCGGTGGGTTTCGGGGAGATCTATGAGCATTTCGCGGGCTTTTGCAACCGTTGAGGGGGAAAAGTCGGGGATTTTCGAGAGGCCGTCGAGCATGCTTTTGAGATAAAAGCTGCTTCCCCCGACGATGATGAGATTCTTCCCCTGAACGGACGCGCATTGCCGGGCACGCTCGTATTCCCCGATGAACGTCATGACGCTGGCATTCTGGACGGGGGAGAGGAGATCGATGCCGAAATGGTGTACGAGGGAGAGCTCCTTTTTGGAGGGTTTGGCCGAAGCGATGTCGATCTGGCGATAGATGCTCAGCGAATCGATGGAGAGGATAAGGGCATTGTGTTTTTGGGCCAGCATGAGGGCCAGATCGCTTTTGCCCGAGGCGGTGGAGCCGATGATCGCTAACTGTTTCATAGCGGGAATTATACGCTATGTTTGCTTCGGCAGCCGAGGCGTGCGCTCCGGTGAGCCTATTTTCTAAAGAGAATTTACGATAAAATAAAAACTATTGTTATAAAAAGGTGACACGTGAAGCGATTGGCCAAAAGAGTGCGGGATTTCAACGAACTGGTGATGTTCCAGCATACCGTTTTTTCGCTCCCCTTTATTTTCATCGCGATGATCGTTGCCGCGGACGGATGGTTCGGTTTCCCCCTGCTGATTCTGGGTGCGCTGGCGGCCATCAGCGCCCGAAATGCGGCGATGGGTTTCAACCGCTATGTCGACCGTGCCTTTGATATCCACAATCCCCGAACGGCAGGGCGTCCGAGCGTCGACGGACGGCTCAGCGCCCCTGCGATCGGGATTTTTACCCTGGTCAATGCCCTTGTCTTTATGGCCGTTGCTTACGTGATCAACGATCTGGCGTTTTACCTGAGCGCTCCGATTATGATCGTTTTGCTCAGTTATTCGTATTTCAAACGGTTCAGTTCGATGGCGCATATCGTTCTGGGGATATCACTGGGTCTCGCTCCGATCGCGGGAGCGGTTGCCGTGACCGGGACGATTCCGCTGTGGTCGCTGTGGCTCAGCATCGGCGTCGTGTTCTGGGTGGCGGGATTTGATCTGCTCTATTCGCTGCAGGATATGGAGTTTGACCGCGAACAGGGGCTCCACTCGATCCCTTCGCGTTTCGGAAGCGCCGCGACACTGAAAATTTCGGCTCTCTTTCACCTCCTGGCGGTTGGGCTCTGGGGGCTGTTCGTCCATGAAGCCTCCTTGGGTATTTTTTCCGCGGCGGCGGTGGTCTTTTCCGCTTTGATGCTCTCGTATGAGCACTATCTGGTCCGGCGTGATTTTACGCAGATCGATCGTGCCTTTTTTACCGTCAACGGCTATCTTGGGTTTGTGTTTATCGGGCTGGTCATCTTGGACAAGGTGAGTGTATGAGTGATGTGCGGCTGATTGATGCGGTGCTGAGCCTCCGTTTTGACAATGTCTCTACCGATCCGCAGGAGTTCGAACGCGAATACTCCCGCCTGAGCCATAACGAGGAGGATGCGATCGGGCAGTGGCTGAGAACCGCCAAAGCCAAAGGGGAGACGAGCCAGAGCGATCCGGTGCTCATCCATCTGCTGGTAGAGCTGTACCGGAAAATGGACCGCCTCGAAAATATCCTGCTCCATTCCGATTCGGGACGGGTAGCACTTTTGAGCGGGGGAGAGATATCCCGGATAGGATTTGAGCACTTCGAACTCTCCGCGCCGCTGCTGACACCGGGAGAACGCTACTACGGACGTCTCGAGCTTCCGGTCCATCCCAGAAGGGAAAGTGCGTTTTATTTCGAGGCGCTCACCCCCGTCCTGGCAAAAATAATCCGTATCCATCCGCGTGATGAAAGCGAATGGGGGGCCTATATGATGGCCAGGGAGCGAATGATGATCCGTCATCTGAAAGGGAACGAATGAACTACGGCATAGAAATCGCGCTGGTCGCGCTGGCCGTGATGGTCATCGGAGTGATCTATTATGTATTGAGCAAAGAGGGCGAAGTCTCTTCGCAGATCCGCTCTGTGGCCAAAGCGGTCGAGGATCTCCACCGGGAGCTGTTCATGATGGACAAGCGGCTCAAGCAGGAGCTTGAGATCATCACGTCGTTGCAGGAGCATGTGCCTACCCAGCCTCCTGCGCTTCCCCCCGAGCTCCCCATACTCGAAGCGCTCTCCCACATCGAAGAGAGCTTCGGTGCCTACAAGGAGAGAACGGAAAACCGCCTGCGCTATCTTGAAGAGCGGATCCGCAACCTCTCGCTCCCGACATCGATCAGCGGGCTGGACGATGAAAAAGTGATCAGCCGCTACAATCAGGGGCTGGAAGTCGATGCGATTGCCAAAGAGTTGCGGTTGTCGAAAGCCGAAGTCGAATTTGTGTTGAAGATTAATCAACTCAGGTAATTGTAAGGTTTTTCAGCTATAATTTCGGTCTCTTAACAAGATGCGTCCGTAGCTCAGCTGGATAGAGCACCGGTTTGCGGTACCGGCGGTCAGGGATTCGAATTCCTTCGGGCGCACCATCTTCTTAAGTTCTTCTTTTTTAAACAATCACTCCATTTATTAACCATTCAACCCCTATATTGTCAATACTGTATTTTTATTATTGTTGCGTTTTGTATCCAAATTTGGATCGATGAAGAAAATGTCCGGATCCTCTGAAAAGGAGTCTGGACGCAGAAGAGGCTTCTTATTTTTTTCGTGCGGCGATTTCGCTCAGGAAACTTTCCAGATCGTATTTGCTGCGGTATTGTGGGGTCAGGATATGGATCAGGATGTCTCCCAGATCGACGGCAATCCAGTCGCCGCTCTCATCGACGCCCAGAAACTGCTCTTCGGGTTTGAGCCCTTTTTTGAGATGGTCCAGTAGGGCAAACGTGTGACGTTCATTCAGGGATGAGGCGATGATGACGTAATCGGCGAAATAATCGCTGCCGCGAAGATCGAATACTTCGATCGCTTCGGCTTTGTTCTGATCCAGTATCTGACTGATTTTTTCAATTCTTGAATTCATTGAGTTCCTTGTAATAGGTAATTATGTCGTTTTCGATGTCACTCTCCAGCCCCAGAGGGCTGAATCGGGTTCGAAAATCGGTTGAGCTGATCGGCACATCGACGTTCAGGGCGATCATCCGATCGGGGACGGGGGTCTCTCCCCGCGTCGCTACGACCCACCGCACCGCGGCATCGAGTTCGTCGAAACAATGCCAGCGTTCCAGCGCTTCTAGATTGTCCGCACCGATGATGAGGTAGAGCTCATCGCACATCGGCGCGTAATGGCGAACCGTTTCGATCGTGTAGACGCTTCGGTTCTGCGAAATTTCAAAATCGCTGATTTCCACCTTCTCATACGAGGCAAAAATGCGTGTGAGCCATCCGTACCGCACTGCTCCGCTGGCACGGACGGTCGGTTTAAACGGATTGCGTGCCGCAGGGACGACAATCAGCCGATCAATCGGCAGTATTTCCAACGCTTTCGTGACGACACCGACGTGTCCGGCGTGAGGCGGATCGAAACTGCCGCCGAAAAGTGCAAGCTTCATGGGCGTTGTCTTTTTTTTTAAACCAAATTATAACCGATTTTTGGTAAAATCATCCCCCATTTAAGGACACAGGATTAGGTGATGGCATTGAAGATCGCTATTAACGGCTTTGGCCGCATCGGCCGCTCGGTCACCCGCGTCATCGCCGCACGCGAAGATGTGGAGCTCGTTGCGATCAATGACATGGCTTCCATCGACATGATGCTCTATCTGCTTCAGAACGATTCGGTACACGGAGCGTTTGAAGGCTCCGCGGCCGTTGCGGATGGGAATCACCTCCTTATCAACGGAAAAAAGGTGGCGGTTTTCAGCGAAAAAAACCCTGAAAACCTCGATTTCGCCTCTCTCGGAGCCGATGTCGTCTTCGAATGCAGCGGACTCTTTCTGACCGGTGCATCGACGAAACACCATCTGGCCAAAGGGGTCAAAAAGGTGATTCTCTCCGCCCCGACGCAGGACAGCGCCATCCCCACCTACGTGCTGGGGGTGAACGATCATCTCTACCGTGGTGAAGAGATCATCTCGAACGCTTCGTGCACGACGAACTGCCTGGGGCCGATCGCGAAAGTCATTGATGAGGCGTTCGGGATTGAAAAAGGGCTGATGACGACGATCCATGCCTACACCAACGGCCAGGCGATCATCGACAGCGCCCATGGAACCGACATGCGCCGCTCGCGGGCGGCGGGGGTCAACATGGTTCCCACCACGACGGGGGCGGCCAAGGCGATCAGCCTGGTACTCCCCAATCTGGAGGGGAAGCTCCACGGCCAGAGCGTACGGGTTCCGACGCCGGACGTCTCGATGGTCGATCTGAATGTCCTCATTCGACGGTCAACGACCAAAGAGGAGATCAGCTCCCTTTTCAAATCCCATGCCCAGGGGCAGCTCAAGGGGATTTTGGAAGTGGACGAACGCTATCGCGTATCGCAGGATTTTGTAGGGTCCCGTTTCAGCGCCACAGTGGCCGATGACCTGATCCAGGTCATCGACGGTAACCTGATCAAAATCATGGCATGGTACGATAACGAATGGGGCTATTCGAACCGCCTCGTCGAGATGGCATTGTTTATCAGCAAATAAATCTAAATCTTACAGTAAGAAGGAAATGTATGCAGCTGCTCAGTATCAAAGAGTGCGACATCAAAAGCAAAAAAGTATTTATCCGGTGTGATTTCAACGTTCCGATGGACGATTACGGCAATATCACCGATGACCGCCGCATCCGTTCGGCGTTGGCGACGATCAGCTACTGCCTCGATCAGGGGTGTGCGATTATTCTTGGGTCCCATTTCGGTCGCCCCAAAGGGGAGCCGGATGAAAAATACTCTCTCGCTCCGATCGCGAGACGGCTGCATCAGCTTCTGAAAGTCGACATCAAAATGGCCCATGACGTCGTGGGTGAGAGTGCGATGAAACTTTCGTCCGAACTACAACCAGGAGAAGTTCTTTTGCTCGAAAATCTGCGTTTTGAAAAAGGGGAGACGAAAAACGATCCCGAACTGAGCCGGGCTATGGCGTCGATGGCCGATGTCTACATCAACGACGCGTTCGGCGTCAGCCACCGTGCACACGCTTCGGTAGAGGGGATCACGGAACATTTTGACGCCCAGCACAAAGCGGCAGGTTTTCTCCTTCAAAAAGAGATCCAGTTCTTTGGAACCCTGCTGGACCGCCCGGTCCGTCCGTTTGCGGCGATTGTGGGCGGCTCCAAGGTCTCGGGCAAACTCGAAGCGCTGATCAACCTCCTCCCCAAAGTCGACAAGATGCTTATCGGCGGCGGGATGGCCTTTACGTTTCTTAAAGCGCTCGGTCACAATGTCGGAAACTCGCTTGTCGAGGATGACCTGATCCCCGAAGCGCTGAGAATCATGGAAGAGGCGAAAAAACTGGGGGTCAAGTTTTACCTCCCCGTCGATGTCGTCGCGGCCGAGAAGTTCGCCCCCGATGCAATGAGCCGTCTGGTGAGCGTCCAGGAGATCCCCGATGGCTGGATGGGGCTGGACATCGGACCGGCAACGGTACGTCTCTACCGTCAGGTCCTTGCCGATGTGCAGACGATTCTCTGGAACGGCCCGATGGGGGTCTACGAGATGGATCGTTTTGCCCGCGGATCGAACAAAATTGCCCATTTCGTCGCCGACTCGTACGCAACGACGGTCGTCGGCGGAGGCGACACGGCCGATCTGGTCCAGCGCGTAGGGCTGGACGAGGAGATCACGTTCATCTCCACCGGAGGCGGAGCGTCGCTGGAACTGCTGGAGGGGAAAATCCTCCCCGGCGTCAAACCGTTGTTGAAAGCATAAAAGACAGAGTATGTGCAAAGCACGCCAGTGCATGGGCTCTCTGCCGAAGAGAAAACAAGGGTATCGCTCGCGCAGCGATGTTTCCGGAGCACAGCGCGAGCGTAGCGATCGGGGCTTTGCCACGGACGCGTATTCCGAATGAAATGAGGGACATAAAATGATCATCTGCGCCAACTTTAAAGCGAACAAGACGCGTCAGGAGACGCAGGCCTACATGGCGGTGGTCGAATCGTTCGTCAGTGCCAACGACATCTCTGATACGGTCATCGTATTTCCCCCTTTTACGGCGCTGGAACACGATCCGCGTAACGTGCTGATCGGGGTCCAGAACGCCTACCCTGTGCGCAACGGCGCCTATACCGGGGAGATCGCCCTGGAGCAGCTCGAGGAGTTCGGGATCAAAACGATCCTGATCGGCCATTCCGAGCGCCGCCACGTAATCGGGGAGACGCAGGAGCTGATCAGCGAGAAGTTCCGCTTTTTCGCCGAGCAGGGTTTCGCGATCGTCTACTGCGTCGGCGAACCTCTGGAAATCCGCGAAGAGGGGAGCAGCGCCCTGATGGAATACATCGAGCGCCAATGCGAGGGGATTGACCTCTCGTATCCCGATCTGATCGTGGCATACGAACCGGTGTGGGCGATCGGAACGGGGCTTACCCCATCGCTTCGCGATATCGAACTGATCCACGGCGCCCTGCGCGCCAAAACCTCGGCCCCGCTTCTCTATGGCGGAAGCGTCAAGGTAGAGAACGCCCACGATATTATGAAACTCGACAATGTCGACGGCGTTCTGGTCGGATCAGCGGCGCTCAGCGCCAATGATTTTTGCGATATGATTGCACAGGCTACGGAATTAAACACGGAAAAAGGAGAATAATCATTTATGTTAATGCAAGGCAAAAAAGGGCTCATCGTCGGACTCGCCAACGACAAATCGATCGCATACGGTATCGCCGAGGCGCTCCACAAGCAGGGTGCCACAATGGCGTTTACCTATCTCAACGAAGCGCTTCAGAAGCGTGTAGAGCCTATCGCGGCCTCGTTTGACAACTCTCCGGTCTACAAACTCGACGTCTCAGACGAAGCCGACATGGCTTCCATCGCCGAAAAAGTCGCCGCAGACTTCGGCCAGATCGATTTTCTGGTTCACTCGGTCGCGTTCGCTCCCAAAGAGGCCCTTACCGAAGGGTTCATGAAAACCTCCAAAGAGGCGTTCCAGATCGCAATGGACATTTCCGTTTACTCCCTGATTGACCTGACCAACCGCCTCGAAGACGTATTGGCTCCCGGCGCGTCCGTCATCACTCTCAGCTACCTTGGCGGACCGAAATATATCCCCAATTACAACGTCATGGGGGTTGCCAAAGCGGCTCTCGAATCGACGGTGCGCTACATGGCCGTCGAACTTGGGGCCAAAGGGCAGCGTGTCAACGCGATCAGCGCCGGTCCGATCCGTACCCTGGCCGCCAGCGGCATCGGCGATTTCAAACAGATTCTGAACTGGAACGAAGCGAACGCTCCGCTGCGCAAAAACGTCACGATCGAAGAGGTCGGAAACTCGGCGATGTATCTCCTCAGCGATCTGGCGAGCGGCGTGACGGGTGAAGTCCATTACGTCGATGCGGGTTACAATATAATGGGGATGGCTGCGGTAGAGAAGAATGCCGAGGGTAAAAC
>JAFGUJ010000118.1 GCA_016938595.1 Campylobacterales bacterium
CTCGATGTCCGCGTCATAGGTGATCAGGTGGGGGACCCCCGTGTCGATGAGCCACCACTTCATCCCCGCCTCTTCGATCTCCTTGTGAAGAATCTGCGGAGGGGTGAGGTCGCTTTGCACCATCGATCCTTCCACGTTCGCCTTGATCACTCCGGCACCCGTCACAAACGTCATCGACGCCGAAGCGACGCCGAAGCGGTGGGCATAGTGGGCACACGCTCGGCTGCCGTTGCCGCACATCGATGCGGTGGAGCCGTCGGCATTGTAAAACTCCCATTCGAAGTCGTATGTTTCATGGGGAACGAGGACGATCAGGCCGTCCGCACCGATCCCGTTCTGACGGTCGCAGAGGGTACGGGCGAGCTCGGAACGATCGGCTTTTTCAAAAGCGTGGAAAATGACGAAATCGTTGCCGCTGGCACAGTATTTGGCGATTTGGAGCATGGGACAGTCCTGGATAAATGATTGTCCTAATTATACCTTAGGGGCGGGGTAGAGGGCCTTAATCGTCTCGACGAAGTGTTCGCACTCTTTCTGGAGGTGCCTGAGGTTGGAGGAGTTGTCGATGACCCACGTCGCGCGTGCTTTTTTCTCCTCGATGTCCATCTGGCTCCCGATCCGCCGTAGCGACTCTTCCTCGGAGAAGCCGTTGCGTTTCATGAAACGTTCCAGCTGGAGCGTTTTGGGGGTGTAGACGACGACGGAATGCTCGATCGGATACGACTGCGTCTCAAAAAACAGCGGGATGTCGATCAGATAGGGGTAGCCCAGGCGGTCCTGCTTTTCACTCTCTGCTTCGATGGCGGCACGGATTTTAGGGTGTAAAAACGCTTCAAGTTCTTTTTTGGCCTCGGGGTCGGCGAATATCCGTTTCCCCAGCAGAGGGCGGTTTACTTTGGTACCGTTGACATACTCATCCCCGAACTGCTCGCGCACCCATCCATGATTTTCTTCCAGAATCCGATGCGCGATCGTGTCGGCATCGATGATCCGCAATCCGTTAAGGGTCAGAAGGGAGGCTACGGTACTTTTACCGGTAGCGATCCCTCCTGTGAGGGCTATCGCGTATTTGAATGCCATTAATTGCGGATAACGCCCAGATAATTTTTCCGGACATACTGCGGCATCGCGAATGCGGCGGTATGGATATCGCAGTTGTAGTACTGGTGCCCTTCGAGAAGATCGCTGCGCTGCAAGATCAGATCGGCGGTCGGGTGGTACTCTTTGGAGCACAGCAGCAGCGTCGTACCGTCTCCGACATGGTAGGGCATGATGATTTTGAAATAGTTCCCCAAAATCTGCATCAATTTGACATTTTCTGCCTGTTGATCCAGATCCGGATGGCGAAGGACGCACAGGGCATCCTCTTTCAAAACGCGGTTCACGTGGGCCAGAACCGCACTGTCATGGCTCAGGGTGTCGATCAGGGCGACATCGATGCTTTTGTCCGCAACGTCACGCAATGCGTTCAGCAAATCACCCGCAGCGACGCTGGCCGTTTCGACGCCACGATAACGCGACAGCTCCCCTTCCAACGCATCGGCATTGTCGCTCGCGAGCAGAACCGAATGGGGATCTTTGTGGGTGCACATGGCGACATGCACCATCATTTCAGGGTAAATAAACGTTTTCATTGGGTCGGTTGTCTCGTTTTTACAGAATTTTTGAGCGATTGTAACACGCAGAGATTAAAAGGGTTTGAATAATCGCTTCATACTTCCGTATTAAAGGTTATGGCGTTCCGTTTTGATATAATTTCTGCCAATTCATCCTCTAATACGGAGCCTTTTATATGTGTGCAGAAAGAATTCAGCGTTTCCTGATGGCCATGGTCATCACTATTTCGATGGTGCTGTTTGTCACCGGCCAGACACAGCTTGCCGTCATCATCCAGACGTTTGTCATCGTCATGGTCGTCGTCTGGGCTTTGAGCGATTTTTGCCCCTCTTTATGGTTGTTCGACAAAATTTTCGGAAAATGTCCCCGAAAAGATCACCCCTAACAGGCGCTTCTTAATTTCCCCTAACGACTCTTGCGTTATAATTCCCTCACTATTTTAGGTGAGGGATTTTTATGAGCCAAATCAGCTACAAAGATGCCGGTGTCGATATCGACGCAGGAAACAGTTTCGTCGAAAACATCAAGCCTCTTGTCAAATCGACCGTTATCCCCGGAGTACTCGGTGGGATCGGCTCGTTTGCGGGGGCATTCGAGCTCCCGACAGGGTACCGTGAGCCTGTCATGCTTGCCGCGACGGACGGGGTCGGGACCAAACTCAAGCTCGCCATCGATTCGGGTATCCACAACACGGTCGGGATCGATCTGGTTGCCATGTGCGTCAACGACCTCATCTGCAATTTCGGAACCCCCTCGTTTTTCCTGGACTACTACGCAACGGGAAAACTCGATGTGGCTGCGGCTACGGCCGTTGTCGGCGGGATCGCCGAAGGATGCCGCCAGGCTGAATGTGCATTGATCGGCGGCGAAACGGCGGAGATGCCGGGAATGTACCACTCTGAAGACTACGATCTGGCGGGGTTTGCCGTCGGTATCGGCGAAAAAAGCGAACTGGACCGTACCTCAAAAGTGGCAGCGGGTGATCTGCTCATCGCCCTCCCGAGCTCCGGATTGCACTCAAACGGTTTCTCCCTCGCCCGCAAAGTATTGCTGGAAAAAATGGGGATGAAATTCGAAGATGACTTCAACGGACAGCCTCTCATCGACACCCTTCTCACTCCGACGCGCATCTATGTCAAAACGTTCAAAGCGCTCAAAGAGAACATCCAGGCCCTCGCCCACATTACCGGCGGCGGGATCGTTGAAAATCTCCCCCGCGTCCTTCCTGAAGGGCTGCGCGCGGTGATCGACGAATCCTCGATCCGCGTCCTCCCGATTTTTGAACTTATCGGCCAGCACGTCGAACGCGCTGAAATGTTCCGTGCGTTCAACATGGGAGTCGGAATGATCCTCGTCGTTCGTCCGGAAAACGTCGATCATGTTCTCGCCAACACCGACGGCTACCTCATCGGCCGCCTCGAAGAAGGGAAACGCGAAGCCGTCCTGGTCTAATCGTTTTATTCCCCTCCACAGGGGCAAAAATCCCACTTCCCCTCTCCCTTGTTCACTCTTCTTATCCCTTTGGCATTCGTCTATTCATCGCCGTTACTGCCTGCACACTCCTGCACATGAATAGGCATCAGCAGATACCCATACCGCACCGATACCAGAGACAAAAAAGAAGACAGATACTAACTAAAGATATAAAGAAGAAGAAAGCGTGAAAAGGGGAAAACCCTTTTCACCGAGATTATTTAAGCAGATCCGAACGGGGGAAAGTAAAGGTCGACTGACGCAGTACCACCACTTTGTCTTTCGCATCGGTAGCGTAGGCACGGATCGTGATCGGGATCACGGTATCTTTGCGGTCATCATTCACCAGCATTTCGTCAGTGTAGAGGACAACCACTTTTTTCTTGACGACGCCCGGTTTGACTTTGAACGGTTTTTCAGGTTTGTCGATTTTGATTTTTCCTTCCATCCCTGCCGGTGCGATGACGTCGAAATAGTACTCATGCTCTTCATTGAGGGTATTTTGCAGCAGGAACGTATAGGCATTGTCTACCCGCGTTTTCCCCTCTTCGGTTTGGTTGATCGCATACAAACGGTTCTCTTTGTTGATGTTGAGGAGCATGTACTCTTTCGTGCTTCCCATCATTCCCAAAATGATACTGACGATCACCAATACCGCGATATACCCCAGAATTTTTGGACGGAAATAGTTTGTTTTCCCTTTTTGGAACAGCGTCTCTTTTTCACTGGACCACTCTACAAGGCTCGGCTTGCCCAGTTTGCCCATCACTTCCGTACACGCATCGACACATTCGAGACAGTTGATACACTCCAGCTGAAGCCCTTTACGGATATCGATATGGGTCGGACAAACGGTCACACAGCTCTCACAGGTCGTACACTC
>JAFGUJ010000119.1 GCA_016938595.1 Campylobacterales bacterium
ACGATTCGGGGGAGCTTTTGAAAAAGCTCCTTTTGGCCATGCTTCTGGGCGCGATCGGGTGGGGGGCTTCGTATGATCCCTTTCTGCTCAACACACAGCTCTCGCTGCTGCCGAAAATCGCCATGCTCGAAAAAAACCTCTCGCCGGGCAAAGCACCTCTGAAAATCCTGATCGCCTACGATCGGGGCGATGAGCAGACCGCGGCATCGTGTACCCGGCGTCTTATGAACCAATCCTACAGCCGCCCGATCAGCGTCAGCAAACTCTCTTTCGACAAACTGGAAGGATCAGGTCCCTACCATCTGGTCTATGCCCTCAAAGGGAGTCTGCAGCAGCTCAAAAAAGTCCATAAAACATTCGATGCTTCCGTAACTCTCACCGCCCTTTACGATGGCGACAAACTCCGCGAAAGCGGCCTTTTTCTCTCGGTTCAGATGGAGCGGACTCCCGTGATTCTGATCCACGCCAAAGCGCTGCGGGAAAACCGTTTTGCCTTCCCCGACAGCCTGCTGGAGATGGCACGGATCGTGGAGTGATCCGAAGCACCTTTACGCTAAAATACGTCCATGATTACCCAGGACTCCATTGATGCTCTCAAAGCGCGCCTTGACATTGTCGATATTGTAGGTTCCTACGTCGAGCTCAAACGTGCCGGAAGCAGCTTCAAGGCCCCCTGCCCGTTTCACGACGAGAAATCCCCCAGCTTCGTCGTCAACCCCTCCCGCCAGAGCTACCACTGCTTCGGATGCGGCGTCCACGGGGACGCGATCAAATTTGTCATGGAATACGAGAAGCTGAGCTATCCCGAAGCGATCGAAAAACTCGCCGCTTCGCTTAATTTTACCCTCCACTACACCGACAGCACGCAGCAAAAAAAACGTTCCAACCTCCTCGAGGCCCTGAACGAATGGTACCAGAAACTGCTCGAGCAAAACCGCACCGCACAGGCGTATCTGAGCGATCGGGGGATCTATGCCTCGAGCATCGAGCGCTTTGGGATCGGCTACGCCCCGGCCTCGCCCGAAACGCTCCGCTTTCTCGAACAGCGCCGCTTTCCGACGTCTGAGGGAATCGAACAGGGGGCCATCGGCAAAGGGGATGACGGACGCCTTTTCGCCCGGTTTATCGAACGGATCACCTTTCCGATCCACTCCCCCGGCGGAGCGATCGTCGGCTTCGGAGGACGGACCATCACGGGCCATCAGGCCAAATACGTCAACTCCCCCCAGACCGCCCTGTTCAACAAATCGCGCCTCCTCTATGCCTACCACCTCGCCCGGGATACCATCTACCGCCGCCGTGAGATCATCGTCACCGAGGGGTACCTCGACGTCGTGATGCTCCATCAGGCGGGGTTTACCCATGCCGTCGCCACGCTGGGGACGGCGCTCACCGCGGAGCACCTGCCGCTGCTGCGCAAGGGGGAGCCCAAGATCCTGCTGGCCTACGACGGCGACAAAGCGGGGCGCGCCGCCGCGCTGAAAGCCTCGAAGCTCCTCAGCGCAGGGGGATTTGACGGGGGGGTGGTGCTGTTCGAGGGGGGGCTGGACCCTGCCGACATGGTCAAAAACGCCCAGATCGAAGCGTTGAACGCGCTGCTGCACCGTCCGATCCCGTTTATCGAATTTGTCATCAGCGAGAACATTTCCGCCTACGACCTCCAGGACCCGAAAGCCAAAGAGACGGCCCTGCACGAGAGCATGGCGTTTATCAAAACCCTCACCCCCCTGCTTCAGGAGGAGTACCGTCCCTATATCGCCTCCAAACTGGGAGTCTCCCCTTCGCTGATACGGCTGGGGCAGAGCCAAAAAAGCGCCGCACCCATCAATTTTTCCCATCACGACATCTGGGAACTGAGCCTGATCAAAACCCTCATCGAACGTCCCCACATCATCGATTCGCTCCTCGATTTTATCGACCCTTCCCTGCTCCAGTACCACGGCAGCGAATTCGAAGCGGCTCTGAAGGGGAACAGCGACGATCCGCGCCTCAGTGCCCTGATGATGGATGAGCGGATTCGTGTTTTCGAAGGGGATACGGGGCTCAAGCAGGAGCTTATTACCTTCTTAATCACCCATTACACACGGGAACTCAAAAAAGTTACAACCCAAAATGCGGTATCATTCGATCAAAAATCGTATCTGATACGGCAGTTTCGGGCAAAAATTGAGCGTCTCAAGCGCGGTGAACTCGTCCCGTTAAGCTAAAGGAAAACCATGAAAGCAATCGCCCTCTTCAGCGGCGGCCTCGACTCGACACTGGCGATGAAACTGATCATCGACCAGGGGATCGAAGTGATCGCCTGCAACATTAACACCGGATTCGGCTCGACCAAAGACCGCCTGACCCATATGCAGAACATGTGCGCACAGGTTGGGGCGGAGTTTCGCAGCGTCGACATCCGCGACGAATACCTCCGCGAAGTGTTGTTCACCCCGAAATACGGCTACGGCAAACACTTCAACCCCTGCATCGACTGCCATGCCAAAATGTTCGAAGTGGCCAAACGGCTCATGGAGGAGTGGGGGGCCAGCTTCCTGATCAGCGGCGAAGTACTGGGACAGCGCCCGATGAGCCAAAACAGCGAATCGCTCCAGAAGGTGCTCGATCTAAGCAACTGTGAGGGACTGCTCCTGCGCCCCCTGAGTGCCCTGGCCCTGACACCGACGATTCCCGAAACCGAGGGGTGGGTTGACCGGGAAAAACTCGAAAACATCGTCGGACGCAACCGCGACCGGCAGATGGAACTGGCTGAGCAGTTCGGTCTCAAAGATTACGAAGCCCCCGGCGGCGGGTGCCTCCTCACCGATGAGCACTTTTCGCGGAAAATCCGTGATTTCATTTCCCACGACACCTTCACGATCGAGGATATCCCGACCCTCAAATACGGCCGGCAGCTCCGTCTTCCGGAGGGGGCGAAACTCATCATAGGGCGCAATGCCGAAGAAAACGAGCAGCTCGAAGCGATCCAAAATCCCAAATACCTCCACGTCACGACAGAGCTGATCGGGCCCCATTCGCTGATTTCGGCCAACGCATCGGACAATGACAGAACACTGGCGGCCAAGCTGATTCTGGCCTACTGCAAAGCGGGATTCGAGGGAGAGCAGACGCTCGATTTCGCAGGGGAGCCGCTAACATGCGTTAGCGACCTTGGGCGCAACGACGCCCAGAAGTATTTTATTTAAGCAACAGCCGGTTCGTCGTATTCGTTCACGGTCTGAGCCGAAGGCTGGACAAACCAGTAGAGCAGGACGAGCGCACCGACAATCGGGATAAACGCGATCAGATACCACCATCCGCTCTTTCCGATATCATGCAGCCGTCTGACGGCAGCGGAGAGGGAGGGGAGGAAAAACGCCACGATGGCGATCCAATAGAGGGTCTCACTCACGAGGACCGCCACCACATAGATCAGAAACAGGGCCAGCGTAAACCACCAGTATTCTGAGCGTACCGCCCTTCCGTTAAAATCGGCATACTTTTTCATACATGTCGCAAATGCGTCCTGAAATGTCATGCTGTGTACTCCTTTTGGGTTGCAAATAGTTTAATCACGCACCACCATCATACTGAAAATATTTTTTTTAAACAACTATTGTTTTAATTTTAGGAACGCTGAAGAGAAATGACGCAGAAGGCGCCGCGTGTCAGAATCCAACACGGCGGCAAGAGAGAGATTATTTGGCGACTTTGCAGCCATACCCCGCCTGTTTGATCGCATCGCACATCGCTTCGGGCTTGACGGAATCGTCCGCTTTTACTTCGGCACGACCGTCTTTGAGGTACACATCCGCGTCCTTTACCCCTTTGACATCACCGAGCGAACCTTTGACGTTTTTAACGCACGCCGGGCACATCATTCCCTCGATTTTGAGTTTCACCAGTTGATCGGCACCGGCTACGGCCACGAGGGCAGCAAGAGAGAGAAGCACTTTTTTCATCATTTATCCTTTTAGTCTTTTCATGCTATTGTTTCATAGATCTGTTAAATTTGTGTTAAGTCTTAACACTGTTGTAACGAAAATTATTTAAACTGTTAATATTTTTTAAAAGGTGAGATTATGTATTCAATAGAATGGTGGGTCATCATATCGATCGCGTTTGCCGGAAGTTTCGGCCACTGCATCGGCATGTGCGGAGGTTTTATCGTCGCCTACAGCTCGACCAAGATCGACGCCTCCATGAGCCGCACCTCTCAGCTCTTACGCCACGGCGCCTACAATATCGGCAGGGTCAGTTCCTACATCATTTTAGGGATGATTTTCGGGGCGATCGGATCGCTGTTCGCCCTAAGCATGGAGATGCACGGCGCCCTCTTCATCTTCGCCGGAATCGTCATGATCATCACGGCGCTGGGGATGTTCGGCCTCTCCTCGCTCATCCATGCGCTGGAGCGGGGGTTTTCGTCCAATTCGCTGTTCAAGACCCTCTTCTCCCGCCTGATCAAGAGCAAAACGATCGGAAGCTTTTTCGCCCTGGGAGTGATGAACGGATTTTTTCCCTGCGGGTTCGTCTTTTTCTTCGCCGCCAAAGCGGCCGCTTCGGCCTCGGTCATCGACGGGGGGCTCATCATGGCGGCATTCGGCCTGGCCACCGTTCCCACCCTCCTTGCCCTGGGGCAGTCGGTCAGCTTTTTCAAAGAGATCGCCTTCCGTCAGACGATGAACCGGATCGCTGCGCTGGCCATTTTGATCTACGGACTCTACAGCATCTACTACGGACTCGCCTACTTTTTTGACCTCCCTATCTAACTGAACTTACGCAGCCTGTTTTAACAAGCACAAAAAAAGCAGGTTTATCTCCCGTATCCGAAAGATACGGGTAGCTTCAGGGGGTTGTAGGGACATTTGTCCCTGCCACTTTAGGGACTTTGTTCCTAAAGTGCTTTACATCAGGATGAAAACTTTACGTTATACTGTGTGGAGATATTCATTCAGGAGCAATAATGGCAGGGGTTATGTTTTCGTTTTACAATTTTGCGGCGCTGGTCGATCTGAACATCGGGATCGCCAATCGGCTCGACGAAAACCGTTCGGAGAGTTTTTCCATCATGTTTTGCGATTTTTCCGGCCTTTCGTCCGATCTCGTAGAGGCGAATCTCTCGGCATTGTTCCGGACGTCCGACGCCATCGTCCATTATGACCGCTACTATTTCTTCGTAATGCCCTATACCGACCGCTACGGGACAGGGATGGTTAAACGGATGATTGACGAGCTGTTCAACGCACCTATCCCCTCTTCCGCTGTCTGCTATCCGGCCGACGGGGAAAATCCGGCCGAACTTTTCGAAGCGCTCCACGCGGAAGTGAAAAAAACCCACCGTATCGATCTCGAATGCCTCGATGAGGCGGCAACGCGGGAGTTCTGAACCCCTATTTTTGCATCGCTACGGGTTTGAAGGTGTGGTAGGGAGAGTTTTTGTAGTACTCGATGGCGTCATGGATATCACTCTTTCGCGCCAGATTGCGGTCATAGATAAAGATGGCAGCGGAACTCATCTGATCCGAAACAGCCTCTTTCGTCTCTTCCGTTTTGACTGCCGGCGTTTTTTGTTCGACAACAGCCGCAATGGAGGGTTTGGCTGAGGGTTCCGCAGTTATTGCCGCTGCCTCAGGGGCTACAGCCGCCTTCACTGCCTCTTTGGTTTTTGCCGCAGCGGCCGGAGCGGAAGCCGAGATGATGGCAGAATGCGCCAATGGCGTTTTGGTCGCTTTTTGCTCGGCTACGACCGGGGCGCAGACCCTGGGAACCGTGCGGTTCAAAGGACGGACAAAGGCATCTTTGGCAACCGCTTTGGCCTTGGCCAGATCAGCATGCGCCTTTTTGGGATTGTCATAGCGGCCGACCGTTACGACATTGCACGCCCCCTCTTTTTTCTTCGTTACGGGAAGGGCGCTTTTTTGCACCTTTTTCTCAAAAGCGGGAGTGATCGAGCTCTCCTTGAGGGCACTGATCGTCTGAATCGTATATTCTTCCGCGCTCAACGCTACGCCGGCAACACTCATAATCATCGTAAGGGCTAAGTTTTTCATGTCCAGTATATCGGCCAAAGCGGTTTGAAACTTTAGAACGCCATCAGAGTAAAACCCCGACGGCTACGCTCGCCGCTATGGCACTAAAGCTTGCCTCTCTGAGGCAGAAATATTTTTTTATTTTACCCATTGACATTTAAGAGCCGACACCCTATAATTTCCGTTCCAAAACTACTTTGGGCCCTTAGCTCAGCTGGGAGAGCGCGTCGCTGGCAGCGACGAGGTCAGCGGTTCGATCCCGCTAGGGTCCACCAACCTCCGATTTTTTTCCTCCATTAACATTTTCGTATCAAACACCCACTATAATACAGGCAATTTTAATTCCCA
>JAFGUJ010000120.1 GCA_016938595.1 Campylobacterales bacterium
GCCCTTGTCGTCGGAACGACCGTCATCATACACTCCCGCCGCGATAGCTGCCTGCTCGATCAGGTCGCCGCTGTCATAGACGATGTTACCGTTGTCATCCATAATCGAAAAAGAGCGACAACCAAAAGCGATAACAGGATCACCATCAGTCTCGGTGCTCACCACCTTCAGACGACCAATTTCATCGCTCTTGTCGTAGCTGCCGTCAAGCTCATAAAGCCTGGCTTCATCGCTGTAGAATGCGGTGTCCGATTCCCACCCATACTTCAGGGTGAGGAAGTACTCGTCGCCCTTTTCGACTTCGACAGCATCGGGATCGGCCGCATCCGACACGATCACGTGGATGTTCGCGCCAGTCAAGGGGTCGGCGAGCGTTTCGACAACCGTTTCGCTCCCGGCAAGCTCGCTGACGATCTTGAGAAATGCGCCGTCATTCGCTTTCGGAACCTCGAAGTTCACGGAGTCGGGCCTGACGCGGCCATCACCCTCATTGGCGAAAACGAGGAAGGTCTGGCCGTCATACTGGAAGGTATCGATGCCGTCTGGCATTCTCATGCCGAAAAAGTCGCGTACGCCGGGATCAATACCGCCATCCTTGTCCGTAGTATCCACCAGCAAATCGGAAAAACTGATTTCGGTCAGCATGTTGTCCGGACGGCCATCGACATGCAGAAAGTCGTTGTCGTAGGCGACCACGAGGGTGCCGTCCTCCTTCAGGGCGAGTCCCTCGCTCTTGTCGAAGCGCGGGTCGATACCGAGCGACGGAATGTTGAGCACCTCGATCTTGCTGGCATAGACGATGTCGTCGCCCGCGTCGAGCATGTCGGTCGCCTCGCTGAGATCGACTCTGAAGACGGTTTTGTTCGAGGTGGCCTCGACGCCTGAATCGCGCTCGATAACGTAAAAGACGCCTTCGCTTGCATCGTAAACTGCATCGCCGATCTTGTCCTGACCATCCTCGCCGGTCATCATGTAATAGTACTCGTGCTTTACCTCGCCGGTCATTGGATCAACGGCGATGATTCGGGTGAAGGCGTTTTCCGCACCCGCGTCAATCTTGAGCGGACTCTGGACGAAGCCGTAGAGCAGGCCGTCATCGCTGTTGTAAGCCATCGCCTCGAAGCCGCGATTGTTCTGGATCGTGCTGTAGATTTCGGGAAGCGTTTCAAGGGTGTATTCC
>JAFGUJ010000121.1 GCA_016938595.1 Campylobacterales bacterium
CTGGGGCTTCTGGGGCTGATCGACCCTCCCCGCCAGGAGGCGATCACCGCGCTCGAGGAGTGCCACCGTGCTGGAATCGGTGTAAAAATGATTACAGGGGACCATGCCCTCACCGCATCGGCCATCGGCAGGCAGATAGGACTCACCCGCAGCGATCATGTTCTCACGGGGACCCAGATCGACGACCTGGATGATGACGAACTCTCCAAAGCGGTCCTGGAAACCGACATTTTCGCCCGTACCACCCCCGAGCACAAGCTCCGTCTGGTCATGGCTCTTCAGGCACACGGAATGACGGTGGCGATGACGGGAGACGGTGTCAATGACGCCCCTGCCCTCAAACGTGCCGATGCAGGGATTGCCATGGGGAAAAAAGGGTCCGAAGCGGCCAAAGAAGCCTCCGAACTCGTTTTGGCCGATGACAACTTCGCCTCTATCGTCGCGGCGGTTCGAGAGGGGCGGACGGTTTACAACAACATCAAAAAAGTGATCGGTTGGACCCTGCCGACCAATGCGGGGGAGGCATCGGTCATTATCCTCGCACTCCTGTTCGGGATGATGCTGCCGGTAACGCCGATTCAGATTCTGTGGGTCAATATGATTACCGCCGTGACGCTGGGGATCGCACTGGCTTTTGAACCTGCGGACGCCGATACGATGCGCCGAGCGCCGCGCAAGCGCGACGAACCGCTTTTGGGCGGCGAATTGTTATGGCATATCACCCTTCTCGCGATCCTCTTTGTCGCGGGCGTTTTCGGAATGTATCACTACGCTGCAGCCGAGCATGAGGATATCGACTATGCCCGGACGGTTGCGATGAATACACTGGTTGTCATGGAGATATTTCATCTTCTCTATATCCGCAATGTCCATAATGTCCATCTTACGCTCGATGCGATGAAAGGGACCAAAGCCCTCTGGATCGCGGTGGGGATCATCGTCGTAGCCCAGATCGCCATCACCTATCTTTCTTTTATGCAGAGCGTATTTGAAACCAGAGCGCTTGAAGGGATGGATGTGCTTTTGATTCTCGGTGTGGGGGTCGCCCTCTTCGTCATTGTGGAAGCGGAAAAACAGATGCGGATCCGTTTTTCCCGCAAGAGTTAATACTGATTAATATCAGCGTTTGAGGCTGTTGGTGGTGGCGAGCATCTCGTCACTCGTCGTGATTACTTTGGAATTGGCATCGTAGGCACGCTGCCCCGTGATGAGGTCGGTGAGTTCGACAACGAGCTGCACGTTGGAAAGTTCGACGAACCCCTGTCGGATCGTTCCGAGCCCCTCTTCTCCGGCAATCCCTTCGACCGGCTGGCCTGAACTGTCGGTTTCCACGAACAGATTGTCCCCCATCGCATGCAGACCGGCCGGATTGATGAAGTTGGTCAGTGCAATCTGTCCGATCTGTGTTGCCTGAGCCTGCCCAGGCTGGGTAACGCTCACGATACCGTCGACGCCGATACTGATGTCGATGGCATCTTCGGGGATGACGATCTCTGGAACGAGGCGGTAGCCGTCGGAATTGACGATCGTTCCGTTTTCATCAACTTTGAACGACCCGTTGCGGGTGTAGACTTCGGTTCCGTTGGGCAGCTCGAGTTTGTAGAACCCTTTTCCCGTGATGGCCATGTCAAGGGTGTTGTCGGTCTGCTTGAGGCTCCCCTCGGTGAAGATCTTGTTGATCGCTGTCGGACGGACCCCCAGCCCCACTTCGATCCCGGTGGGGGATTTGGTCGTATCGCTGGTAGAGGTACCGGCATACGTCATCACCTTGTACATCAGATCGGCGAATTCGGCCCGCGATTTTTTGTATCCCATGGTATTGACGTTGGCGATGTTGTTCGCCGTTGTGTCGATCTGGGTCTGCATTGCAAGCATCCCCGTAGAGCTGGTATAAAGTGATTGCATCATGGTTTAGGTCTCCTAGGGGTTATCGTCGCGTTACGGCGAGTTTTTCGATCGCGTCACGGTTGAGATCGTTCATTTGCGAATCCATCGCTTTTTGATACATCCCGACCAGACGGTTGGCCTCGACGAGAGCGATCATCTCGTTGACGGCGTTAACGTTGCTTTTTTCGACAAATCCCTGCATGACGCCTCCGCTGTCGGCCAAAGGGGCCAGAGGATCGGCGGGATCGGGGATGTAGAGGGATTCCCCCTCCTTCTCCAGCATCCGGATATTTTGAGGCTCGACGATCATAAGCTTTTTGTTGGCGACCATTTGGGTGTCTCCGGGGGCATTGGTCATGATCTGTCCGTTTTTATCGATGGTCGCGATGCTATAGCCCGCATTGAGGGTGATGGGGGTTCGATCGGCGGCAAGAAGTTCATGCCCCTGCTTTGTGACCAGTCTCCCCTCGTCATTGAGGGTGAATTCGCCGTTGCGGGTCAGACGGATCCCCTGCGGTGTGCTGATGGCAAAAAACTGCCCCTCTTTTCCCAGCGCAAGATCGAAGGTGTTGTCGGTCCGCTGCATCGATCCCAGAGAAAAATCGGTGTACGCGTCGGTAATCTGGGGTACCCGGCTCAGTGAGCGGTTGAAATACTGCGCCGCTTCGGTCGTATGGTTGGGGATTGGAAGTTCATCCTGTGCTTCTTTTAAAAGGCGTACAAAATCACCTGTAATCAGCTGGTCGCGTTTGTACCCCGCCGTATTGGCATTGGCAAGATTGTTTGCTATCGTGTCCATACGGTTAAACTGGGCTACCATTCCGCCCGTCGCCGCATAATATCCGGTCTGCATCGATCATCCTTGTGCGATAATAATGAAGGTGATAGCAACAAGTGTTCCAATCTTGTTTTGAACGCGGTTTCACAGCGGATCATGGAAAATTAATAAAAATCTCGGTATAATCCACTCACTTTTTAAACCGCAAGGTTAACCGCAAGGGAGCCCTCCTCGAATGAGCGTCAAAGATCTAAACAAACACATTGAAACTCTATTTTCCGAACACAAATCGAAAAACTGTCTTACCTATGAAGCGATCGTCGAACCGTTCGACAAACAGCCTACCCTTGCTCAGGCCAAAAGCGTCCTGAAGCTGGCCCAGAAACACAAAATCTGCCTTTTTACCTCTTCTGAACACGCCAAAATGCTCAATCAGCAGGAAGCCGCCGCCAAGCGTGCCGCTCAGCTCAAATACATCGAGGAAGCCAGCGGTGATGAGTTCGACATTCTCAAGCAGCATGAGCTTCTCGAATGGTCGCGCTCCGATTCTCCGGTTCGGATGTATCTGCGCGAAATGGGACAGATCCCTCTTCTGACGAAAGAAGAAGAGATCGAAATCTCCAAACGGATGGAGATGGGGGAAGGGATCATCATCGATGCGATCTGTTCGGTCCCCTACCTGATCGACTTCATCCTCGATTACAAAGACCCTCTGATCAACCGTGAACGGCGTGTCAAAGAGCTTTTCAAAAGCTTTGAAGACGACGAAGGAGACGATAACGGTGACGAAGAGAACGATGATGAGAATGACGAGGAGGAAGGAAACGAAAAAGCCCCTTCGGCCAAAGACAAAAAACGGGTAGAAAAAGTCGTTACCTCGTTCAAAGCGCTTGACAAAGCGAAAAAAGACTGGGCCAAAGCGACCGAGAAGATGCTCGATGAGCGTCCGATCGACGATATGGACGGTGAATACGTCCTCTTTTTCCTCGGCGTCAGTTTCAAAAAGAAAATGCTCAAAGAGGCCTTGCTGAACCTCGGGCCGACCTCGAAACTGATCAACGAGCTGGTCCGTTCGATGGAAACGGCGCTCCGGAGCGACGAAGGTTTCGACCGCGAACTGAAGCGTCTGGAATACAAGCTTCCCCTCTTCAACGACCAGCTCAAGAAAAACCACGCAGCGATTCTGGCCAAGATCTGCGATCTGTCGAAAGAAGACATCGCAGCCAAGGTCCCCGAAGCGACGATGGTTAGCACCTACATGGAGATCAAAAAGCTCATCCAGACCAAAGAGGCCTCGAAGGGGGGGTTCAACATGGAACCCGAAAAGCTGGCCGATATTCTCGAACAGATCAAACGGGGTAAAAGCATCTCCGAAACGGCCAAAACCCGTATGGCAAAATCGAACCTCCGTCTGGTGGTCTCCATCGCGAAACGTTACACCAACCGCGGACTTCCGTTTCTCGATCTGATCCAGGAAGGAAACATCGGTCTGATGAAGGCGGTCGACAAGTTCGAATACCAAAAAGGGTACAAGTTCTCGACCTACGCGACATGGTGGATCCGTCAGGCGATCAGCCGGGCCATCGCCGATCAGGCCAGAACGATCCGTATCCCGATCCACATGATCGAAACGATCAACCGTATCAACAAGATCATGCGTAAACACCTCCAGGAGCACGGAAAAGAGCCGGATGTCGAAACCATCGCCGAAGAGGTCGGATTGTCGGTTGAAAAGGTCAAAAACGTCATCAAAATCACCAAAGAACCGATTTCGCTTGAAGCGCCTATCGGGAACGAGGAAGACGGACGTTTCGGGGATTTTATCGAAGACAAGATGTCGATCTCCCCTTCCGACGCCGTTTTGAAAGACGATTTGAAAGTACAGATCGAAGGGGTGCTCGAACAGCTCAACGAGCGGGAGAAAGCGGTCATCAAGATGCGCTTTGGGATCATGGACGACGAGAGTGACCGCACCCTCGAAGAGATCGGTAAAGAGCTCAACGTCACCCGCGAACGGGTCCGTCAGATCGAGTCCAGCGCGATCAAAAAACTCAAACACCCCAAAGTGGGTCGTAAACTGAAAAACTACATCGAGGACTGATGACGTTCGATCAGCAATGGATTGAATACGATTTCAACCCATTTATCCTGTTTAATTCGAGCGGCAAAATCGTATCGCTCAACACCGAGGCGCAATATCTCCTCGGTGCCGTCGAAGCTTCCGCCATTTACAAAATCGCAACCACCTACGCCAGCTCCTCGTTCGGATTCAAAACGACGTTTTTGGAACTTGAATTCGGACGGTTCAAATTTTTCGGCATCACCGTCGGTTATGAAGACGAAGAACAGATCGGTATCCGTCTCTATCAGCTCCCCTCCTTCCAGTTTACGAAACAAAAACCCGAAGGGCAGCTGATAAACGTCTATACCCTCATCGATCTGTGCATCAGCTCCAATTCGATCGGGAATCCGACCCAGTTTCTCAAAGAGCTCGATCCCACCATCCCCGAAATCCGCCTACAGACGGAACTCTTTATCAAACTTCTCAACAAGATTTACATTTCTATGGCAGGAAACGAGAAGATTTTGACCCGCCTCTTTTTCCGGGTCGGGGAACATGTCAAATTCGACAGTGAGAAATACTCGCTTTTTTCGATAGAGATATCCGCCGAGAACATCGCGCGCAAATACCTTCCCGAAATTTCCCATCTGGCGGAAGAGAACAACCTCTTTACCGATATCAAGGAACAGAAGATTACCATCAACGTTCCGATGATCCTGAAGTAAGCTCTCCCCCACTCTACGTGAGCGGCTTGTATCAGACAGATTATCTATCTGATACAAGCCAAAATCCTCAGTCGTTTTCTATAAAAAGTCCTTTGGCGATCAGGTAGCCGATCGGTATCCCCGCCGCCAGCCCGACCAGATACGAAAGGACGTTCAGAACTCCGTTGTTTTCCAAAGCGATGAACCCAAGAACGAGAAAAGCGTACGGAATCAGCCGGTACGCCGATACCCAGGCAGAGGCGTTTTTCGTCGTATTTTTGACGATGTTGGCGCGCTGGCGCGCTTTTTCCTCTTTGATCAGCTTTTTGATGTCCTCGATCTCTTCGGCACGTTCTTCTTCGTAAAGATCGTAGGGATCGTCCATCATGTCGATGACGTCCTTGTTGTCCTCGGGGTCGACATCGGCCACGCGGCGTACAATCATGTTCCGGTACGAATAGAGGCTGCCGATAACGATCGCCATCGACGTGGCCATCGCGACGGTGAAGTTCGCATAGACTTCGCCCGAATAGAGCCACAGCGGCAGCGTCCCCAGAGCGGCGACGGCAACGATCTGAAGCGGTTTTTTAATCCTCGTCATCGTCATCATCGTCTTTTCTGGGTTTGCCCATATTGTAGCGGGGATCGCGGGAAAGTTTTTCGAACTCTTTGTACTGCTTGCTGTAGGCTTTGAAGACGTTCAGGAATGCAGCGGCGATCCCGATCCCGACACCGATCCACAGGAGCCAGTCGATCCCGAACAGCTTTTTGAGCCCCAGTCCGAGTGCGACACCGATCAGTACGGCAACAACCATTGAAATGCCCAGTGAAAGAGACTCCGCTCCTTCAATGATCGGTTTTATGCGGGGTTTGTGTTCTTCGTTACTCATTTAATCTCTCCAAAGATTCTGTCCGCTGCTGTGATTGTCTCTTCGATCATCGTATCGGTAATGGCCGTCGCAATAAATCCCGTTTCGAACTGTGAACAGGCGAAATAAAAACCTTCGTCGAGCATTGCGGCGTGGAAGCGGGCGAAGCGAGCCGTATCGCTTTTCAGAGCATCGGCGAAATTGGCAACATGCGAACAGTTAAAGAAAAATCCGAACATTGATCCGCGCACGTCGGTCTGAAGCGGGATGGCGTGCTTCGCAGCCGCTTTTGCAAACCCTTCCATCAGCCGTTTGGCGCGCTCTTCGAGGACACCGTAAAGACGGGCGTTGGCTTTGATCTTGCGGATCGATGCGAGCCCTGCGGCCATGGCCACCGGATTTCCACTCAGGGTTCCCGCCTGATAAACGCCCCCTTCGGGTGAGAGGTGCGCCATGATGTCGCGCCGTCCGCCGAAGGCGCCGACCGGCATTCCGCCGCCGATCACCTTGCCCAGTGTCACCAGGTCGGGTTTGGTCCCCGTGATGCTCTCTGCCCCATGCAGACAGGCCCGAAAACCGCTCATCACTTCGTCGAAGATCAGGAGAGCACCGTGTTTGTCACACAGTTTCCGAAGTTCCGCGAGAAAATCTTTCGTTGCGGGGACGAGACCCATATTGCCGGCGATCGGCTCTATGATGACGCACGCGATCCCCGGACTGTCTTGGAAACATTTTTTGACACTCTCGATGTTGTTGTACTCGGCCAGAAGGGTGTGCTTGGTGAAATCGGCCGGAACTCCGGGTGAACTCGGGGTTCCGAACGTCACTGCACCCGATCCCGCCTGTACGAGAAGCGCGTCGCTGTGGCCGTGGTAGCATCCGGTGAATTTGACGATGTCGTCACGTCCCGTGAAACCGCGCGCCAGACGGATCGCGCTCATGACCGCTTCGGTGCCGCTGCTGACGAAACGAATTTTTTCGATGGAGTCATAGATATCGATGATAAGCTCCGCCAGCTCGCTCTCGGCTTCGGTAGGCGCCCCGAAGCTCAGACCGTGTTTCACCGCCTCGATGACGGCATTTTCGATTGACTCGTCTCGGTGGCCGAAGATGAGCGGCCCCCAGCTCTGAACGTAATCGACGTAGCGGTTGCCGTCGACGTCGATCAGATAGGCCCCCTCCCCGCTTTGGATGAAACGGGGTATTCCACCGACGCTTTTAAATGCGCGTACGGGGGAATTGACGCCACCGGGGATCAGGTTTTGGGCCTTTTCAAAAGCGTTCACAGAGTGTTCAATGTTCATTCGTTGTCCTGTCGCAATAATCTTTTCGCCATTATATCGAAGAATAGGTTGTCCAAACGAAGGTGAATGCGATAAAATAACGAAAAAACATAAGGCCTTTTATGCAATTTCACGTCGACGCGACCTGCGGCAATGCCCGAGCGTGCACCCTCACCACGGCACACTCCACGATCCAGACCCCTATTTTTATGCCCGTAGGGACGGTCGGCAGTGTCAAAGCGCTCGATATGAATGATATGACGGAGATTTTGGGGACGCAGATCATCCTCGCCAACACCTACCACATGTATCTGCGCCCCGGAGATGAAACGGTCAAACAGCTGGGGGGACTGCACGGCTACACGACCTACCCCAACAGCTTTCTGACCGACAGCGGCGGGTTCCAGGCGTTCAGCCTCAGCGACATCTCCAAACCGACCGAGAGCGGGATCGAGTTCCGCAGCCACATCGACGGGAGCAAGCACTTCTTCACCCCCGAAAAGGTGATCGACATCCAGAACAACCTGAACAGCGATATCATGATGATCCTCGATGATCTCGTTGCCCTTCCCGCTACGCAGGAGCGGATCAAGACTTCCATCGAGCGGACGACGCAGTGGGCCCGCCAGTCGATCGAGTACCACAGAGCCAACCAGTCCAAAGGGATCGGCGTCGATCAGAACATTTTCGCCATTATTCAGGGGGGGACCGATTTTAATTTCCGGACGCAGTCGGCACAGGAGCTGTGCGCGATGGATTTTGACGGGTTTGCCATCGGCGGCCTCTCCGTTGGAGAAGCCAATCAGGCGATGTACGATACGGTAGAACACACCACGCCGCTGATGCCCAGTGACAAGCCCCGCTATCTGATGGGGGTCGGAACCCCCGAAGACCTTGTCGAGAACATCGAGCGGGGCGTTGATATGTTCGACTGTGTCATGCCGACGCGCAACGCCCGTAACGGGACTCTGTTCACCAGCTTCGGAAAAGTGAACATCAAAGGGGCCTCGTACAAATTCGACGCGCAGCCGATCGATCCCGCGTGCGACTGCTACACCTGCCGCCGTTACAGCCGCGCCTATCTGCACCACCTCTTCCGCTCGCGCGAGATCACTTTTTTCCGACTTGCATCGTTACACAATTTGCACTATTATTTGACTCTGGTAAGAGCGGCCCGCGAAGCGATTATCGCCGGAAAATTCGTAGAGTTCAAAAAGGAGTTTTATGCACGTAGACAATCCTAGAATGACCCTCGGCGTCAATATCGACCACATCGCCGTTTTGCGCGAAGCGCGCAAGATTAATGATCCCGATCCGCTGATGGCGCTGGGAATCTGTGCCCAGAGTGGCGCGGATCAGATTACGATCCATCTGCGCGAAGATCGCCGCCATATCCATGACGAGGATTCACGCCGCATTATCGCCGCATCCCCCCTGCCGGTCAATCTGGAGTGTTCGATCGATCCCTCGATCATTGAAATCGTCTGTTCCCTGCGTCCCCATCGTGCGACGCTCGTCCCCGAAAAACGGCAGGAGGTAACGACCGAAGGGGGACTGGACGTAATAGGACAGTTTGATTTAATATCGAATGCTATAAACTTGTTGAAATCCAACGGAATCGAGGTATCGCTTTTCATCGATCCATCCCGCGAATCGGTGGAGGCATCCGAGCGTCTGGGCGCACAGTGGGTGGAACTGCACACCGGTAGCTATGCCAACCTCTACGCGATGCGCCACAGCTCCCTCCCCCATTCGCATCACGCGATCGAATCACTGCAACTCAGCCGAAGCGAACTCGACGGCAGAATTGAATCGGCCTACAGCGATATCGTCGATGCGGCCAATTATGCCCGCTCGCTCGGACTCAAAGTAGCGGCCGGGCACGGCCTGAATTACCAAAATGTTTCCTACATCGTCCAAATCGAGACAATAGAGGAGCTCAATATCGGCCAAAGCATCATCGCCCGTTCGGTATTTACCGGCCTTTCACAGGCTGTCAAAGACATGAAAACGCTATGCCAGCGCTGAAAACCCTCGCGGTCAGCGTCGGTGACCTGAACGGTGTCGGCTTTGAGATCCTTCTTAAAGCGCACGATGAGATCAAGCATATGTGCCGTCCTCTCTACTGCATCAGCCGCAGTATGGCCTCTCAGGCGGCCGGACTCCTGGATACTGTACTGCCTGAGGATTTTGAATGCCATGAGGTTGCGGGGGAGTTCGTGATCCGTCCCGGAATCGTGGAGAGTTCGAGCGGACGCTACTCGTATGAGTCGTTCGTTGCGGCGGTGGAGCTGGCCAAAAACGGCCTCGCTGAGGGTATCACGACCCTTCCGATCCACAAGGAAGCGTGGATGATGGCCGGAATTGGCTACAAAGGGCATACCGATGCGTTGCGCGATTTTTTCGCTCAGGACGCGATTATGATGCTCGGGTGCGACAAACTCTATGTCGCCCTGTTTACCGAACACATTCCGCTGCGCGATGTCGCTTCCCGTATCCAGACCGAAAAACTGGTCTCTTTTTTGATCCGGCTGCACGAGAACACCGGTACGGATTCCGCCGCGGTGCTGGGGCTCAATCCCCACGCCGGCGACCACGGAGTATTGGGAGATGAGGAGCGCGAGATTGAAAAAGCGATTGCCCTCGCCAATACCCGTCTGGGGAAAGAAGTGTTTTACGGGCCGATCGTCCCCGATGTCGCTTTCACCCCCCGATTTCGCGCACACTGCCGGATGATCGTCGCGATGTACCATGATCAGGGGTTGGCACCTCTCAAAGCCCTCTATTTTGACGAGAGCATCAACGTCTCGCTGGGTCTGCCGGTGATCCGTACCTCCGTCGATCACGGTACGGCGTTCGACATCGCCTATGATCATAAAGCATCCGTGACCAGTTACCTCAATGCAGTACGTGCAGCAATCGGCTTTGCTGCGGCAAAAGGATAGACCATTCATCCCCGTATCGTTTCCGAAATCGTTGCACTGCTGGATCAAGTGTTGCCCAAAGACCTCTATGCGCACGACATGAGTAGAGAACACTACCAAGCCATTCTCAAACAGCTGGGTGTCAGCCAAAACGAAGAACTGTTCGAAGAGAAAAAAGGGGCTCTGATCAAAGGATTGGTCGAGTTCTTCTCCCGCAGTTTTCAGCCGGTCGATGTCGAACTCGGATTTGACCGGTGCTCGATTGCGAAACACTTCACCGACCCCTCCCGTCCCGAAGCGTTTGACCGGATGCTCCATGCCAATATCCTTGTCTTCCTCGAAATAAAAAACAAAAAAGAGGCATTCCATCCCCTCCCCTATCTTCTCTCCATCCCCGAGGAGACCCGTTCGCGGGTAATGATAGGCTTCATCGAACGGGGGGAGAACATGGAGCGTGCACGCCAGATCACCCGTCAGCAGATCGATGCGGTATTCGGTCTGGATGAGAGGGATATCATTTTCTTTTTGCGGGGGCGCATTTCGGTTCGCTACTTTACCCCTCCCAAAAAGTTTCCCGAGGGGGCCGACAAACGGTTCGGGGGCGAATCGGTCGAAGATATGGAAGCGATGTATACGGCCTATTTTCCCAAAGGGGCATGGGGCGCGATCGAGCCGATTCTGGATGAAGTGATTGAGGACAAGCTCAATTTTTCACTGATCGATAATGTAACATTCGCCAAAACATTTATCCCGGTATTTCGTTCGATGATTGAAATCCTTTTGCTGGACATCGTCAGTGTTGAGCAGCGCAGCAAGATCGAAGGATTTACGGGATACGTACTGCGTCAGCATTTTCATCCGATTTTGCTCCATACGGCCAAAAATCTGTTGGAATGCGTCGAAAACCGGGATAAAAATGCCGAGCAGTTCATCAAATATTTCAGTGAAGAGGTACTGATTGACGCAAACGGCAACAAAATCCAAAAATACGCGATCGTCGATAGCAAACAGCAGCGGTGGCATTACAATTCCATTCTGTCCGTGATGATGCAGTACAAACAGGTGAAACTGAAAATTGCCTCGCACAAAGAAGCGATTGTCGATGCACAGGAGAGGGTCAGCGAATGCGAAGCCGAAATTACGGCAGAGAGAAATAAAAAATACGCGCTGATGGACAAAATTGCCGAAATCGAAGCGATGATAACGGATGCTGAAACCCGTTTTTTGCAGCTCAAAGGAAAAACACCGACCAAGGAAGAGGAAGCGTTGTCGCTGAAATCGGATATTACCCGCCTCAGTGTGCGGCAAAAAGAGCTCTATGGGCAGATGAAAAGCAAAACGGGGGAGCTTGAGCTTATCAACGGCAAAATGGCCAACAAAACCAACGAACTCTCGCGGCGGCAAAAAAAACTCGCCGACGAAAAGAAATCATTGCAGGCAACTTTCGAACAGACCGCTCCGATCCGCGAGTCTTATGAGCTTGTGAGCGAAGCCCTCTCCCTCGTGCTCGCGAAACGGTGATTCTCAGGAGAGACGGTCGCGGTAGTCCTCGTAGCCGAATTCGCGGACGATATTCAGTTTTCCCTCTTTTGTCCAGATTGCCAGCGAGGGGAGCCGGATCCCGTTAAAGGTGGTGTTTTTGACGAAGGTATAGTGGATCTGATCTTCAAAAATGATTTTATCCCCGATTTTCAGGGGCTGATCGAACGAATAGTCCCCCATGATGTCCCCCGCCAGACAGGTGTTCCCTCCCAGACGGTATGTATAGGGTTTTTCCCCCGATTCCCCGGCACCCCGCACCGAGGCACGGTAGGGCATGGCCAGGGTATCGGGCATATGGGCTTCAGCGGAGGTGTCGAGGATCGCGATGTCCATCCCGTTGTGGACGATGTCCAGAACCGAGGCGACGAGCGGCCCTGTCTGCCATCCTACGGCTTCGCCGGGTTCCAGATAGACGGTGATGTTGTTGTGGCGCGCCTTGAAGGCGCGGATCACCTCGATCAGACGGTCCACATCGTAATCAACGCGGGTGATGTGGTGCCCTCCACCGAAATTGACGTATTTGAGCCCGTCGATAAAACGGCCGAATTTGGATTCGAACGCTTCGAGCACCCCTTCGAGGGCATCGACGTTCTGCTCGCACAGGGCGTGGAAGTTCAGTCCGTCGAGTTTGCCGACGATGCTTTCGTCGAAATTGGCCAGCGTCGTCCCCAGGCGGCTGTAGAGGCCGCAGGGATTGTAGAGATCGACCGGGCTGGAGGAGTATTCGGGATTGACCCGCAGTGATACGGAGATATCGGGATTGATCTCTTTGACACGGCCGTAATAGCGGTGAAACTGTGCGGGGGAGTTGAATACGATGTCATCGCTGATCCGGGCGATCTCGTCGATATCCTCGTCCTTGAAGGCAGGCGAATAGGTGTGCACCTCTTTGTTCATCTTTTCGCGGGCCAGTTTGGCCTCATGCAGTCCGCTGGCGGTGCATCCTTGCAGGTATTGCCCCACCAGATCGAACGTCGCATGCATCGCAAACCCTTTGAGAGCCAGGATGACTTTTGCCCCCGACTCGCGCTGTACCCGATCCAGCGTCCGGAGGTTATTTTCCAGAAGCTCCTCTTCGCAGATGTAACATGGGGTATGGGGGAGCGCAGAAAAATCGATCGCCATCTCTGAATCCTTAGGTTTTATTGGCGTGATTGTAACATAATCGCTGTTTTGGTGTACAATGGATACAACACATTTCAGGGAGGTTCAGATGAGTTCTCCGGTCTATGTCCATATTGCCAGAGAGGCTATCCGCTCGCGTCTGGAGGGTTCGTCTCTCGACAAAACCCCTTTTCTCTCGGCTTCCCCCATTCTGGCTGAGAATGGGGCGGCTTTCGTCACCCTCACCCTGCACGGACGTCTTCGGGGATGCATCGGTTCGCTGATCGCCCACAGGCCCCTTATCGACGACTTGATCGCCAATGCGCAAAGCGCAGCGTTCAGGGACCCCCGTTTTCCGCCTCTTTCACCCGACGAATTTGAAGAGATCGAGGTCGAGGTCTCGCTTCTGAGCCCTCCGCAGCCGCTTTCGTACCGCGACAGCGCCGATCTGCGAACCATGATTCGCCCCGGAACCGATGGCGTCATCCTCCGCCATGGCAATTATCAGGCCACTTTTTTGCCGCAGGTGTGGGAGGAACTGAGCGATTTTGATACGTTCTTTGCACACCTGGGGATGAAGGCTGGCCTTGGAA
This sequence comes from Campylobacterales bacterium, assembly GCA_016938595.1. Classification (GTDB taxonomy): domain Bacteria; phylum Campylobacterota; class Campylobacteria; order Campylobacterales; family Sulfurimonadaceae; genus Sulfuricurvum. The sequence continues at coordinate 13,747 of JAFGUJ010000121.1, forward strand.
ACAATCCGCTCTCCTACCATCCCGAAGTGTATGTGTATCAGGTCGAGAAATTCAGCGAGGAGGTATGAAATGACTATGCGAACCATGAGTGTGGCAGGGAGTTTCTATCCTGCACAACCCAGTGAGATCGAATCGATGATTTCCCGCTTCAATGCGATTCTGGATACCCATCCCGAATCGAAAAAGCGTTTTGAGACGTTGCGCGGACGCGCTGTCATCGTCCCCCATGCCGGATGGATCTATTCGGGCTTTACCGCCAACATTGCCCACAGTATCCTCTCACATTCGAATCCGGATACGGTGGTCGTCATCGGCCCTTCGCATCGGGTGGGATTTGAGGGGGTGAGCATTGCCAAAGCTGATCACTACCAGACACCACTGGGGGAACTGCGAATCGATACGGACAGGGTAGGCGACCTTCAGAGCCGCTTTTATCTCCCCTCATTCCCGGATGCCCATCACGAGCACAGCACCGAAGTGCAGATGCCGTTTATCAAGCACTATATGGGGAATGTCAAAGTGGTCGAACTGGTCTATGCGTATGCGGACCCTTCCCAAATTGCCCCGATCATCGATTACCTCCTGGGGCTCAAGGACACCGCCGTGGTCATAAGTACCGATCTGAGCCATTATTATTCCCTCGAACAGGCGAATCGTCTCGATGCCATCTGTCTCGAAGCGATCCGCAGCGAAAACGCTTCGTTGCTTCATCAGGGGTGTGAAGCGTGCGGGGCTATCGGGGTCGAAGCGATGCTGGACGTTGCGAAAAAAAGGGGGCTCGAAGCCATATTGCTCGATTACCGTACCAGTGCCGACGCGAGCGGAGAAACGTCCAGAGTGGTAGGATATGCGAGTGCACTGTTCATAGAAAATGACTCTTTTTAAACTTAAACCATTTATTTTGTTCTATAATAAAAAATAATTCATAACCGTGGTGGCACAATGTTCGAAACAGATATTTACATCGGAAGGCAGCCGATCTTCGACATCCACGGGAAATGCGTCTCCTACGAACTGTTATACCGCCATAACCACGAATCGGTCCATGCAGAATTCATCGATAACTCCAAAGCCACGGCCCGCGTTATCATCAATCTTATCCACAACATAGGGCTTTCCTCGATCATCGGCACCAAAAGGGGCTTTATCAACGTCAACGAGCAAATTTTGATGAGTGACATCCTCCTTTCTCTTCCCAAATCAAAATTCGTATTCGAAATACTTGAACACACGCAGGTCACCTCTCCCCTGATCGAGAGGGTGGGACATCTGCATTCGCTGGGATACCGTTTTGCGCTGGATGATTTTTTTTATACGGACGAGAACATCGACTATTTCAAGGCTATCTTTCCGTATGTCGACATTGTCAAAATCGATCTTCTCGAAACCAATGAGTCCGATATTGAGCCAATCGTTGAAAAGTTCAAACCCTACGGTGTTGCGCTGCTGGCTGAAAAAGTCGAAACGACTGAGATCTTTGAACGGTGTAAAAATGCCGGTTTTACCCTGTTTCAGGGATATTTTTTTGAAAAACCGAGCATTCTCAGCGGGAAAAAAATCGAACCTTCAGTCACGAATGCGATTGATATGATCAATACGCTTCATACGGAAAAAGACGTGGATGTGATATGTCAAAAATTTTCACTCTATCCCGAACTCACCTTCAACCTGCTCCGCTACATCAACTCCGCCGAATTCCATTTCAAGCGGAAAATTTCGAGTATCAGGCAAATCCTTCTGTTGCTGGGCCCCGCCCGTCTGCGTTCATGGCTTGGGCTGTTTCTCTATGTAGAGCTGGAAAACACACTCTTCCGCGAAGCGATCATTGATGCGGCGAAATTCAGGGCGAATCTGATGCGCCAGCTAGTGCTCTTGCAGGGGAGACACGAGGTGGCGGAGGAGGCGTTTTTGACGGGGAGCCTTTCTTTGATCGATACCTATCTGCAAGTCGACATGGCCGACATCATCGGCAAAATAAATTTGGGAGAACCGATTACGGATGCGCTGCTGGAACGAAAAGGGTACCTTGGAAAAGCGTTGATGATAGCGGAAAAACTGGAAACGACGGAGCATCTTCAGACCGTTATTGAAAATCTGGCTCCGAAGATAAAACTGAGCCAGGAGGAGATATACACGCTTTACAATGAAGCGTGCAGGTTTACGGAGTGACTTAGCACTCCATTTCGATGACGTTCCAGGGGAGCCCCTGGGTGTTCATCTCGTCCATGAACGGATCGGGATCCATCTGTTCCATATTGAACACCCCTGTTCCGCTCCAGATCCCCTGAACCATCAGTTTGGCACCGATGACCGCGGGGACGCCTGTCGTATAGGAAACGCCCTGCGATTTGACTTCACGGTAGCACTCTTCGTGGTCTTTGACCTGGTAGATGTAGATTTTGCGTTTTTTGCCGTCTTTGATCCCTTCGGCGACAATACCGATATTGGTTTTCCCTTTGGTGCGCGGTCCGAGTGACGCGGGATCAGGAAGCAATGTTTTCAAAAATTCGATCGGAACGATTTTCATCCCCTGGTGTTCGACCGGCTCGATACCGAGCATTCCGACGTTTTCGAGGCATTTCATGTGGGTCAGGTAGCTCTGGCCGAACGTCATGAAAAAGCGGATCCGTTTGAGCCCTTTGATGTGCTTGACAAGCGATTCCATCTCTTCGTGGTACAGCAGGTAGCTGTCTTTGGGACCCACCTCGGGGTAATCCCACACCTGCATGATTTCCATCGGATCGGTCTCGATCCATTTGCCGTTCTCCCAGTAGCGCCCTTTGGCACTTACTTCGCGGAGGTTGATTTCGGGGTTGAAGTTGGTTGCGAACGGATAGCCGTGGTCACCGGCATTGCAGTCGAGAATGTCGATGGTGTGGATCTCGTCGAAATAGTGTTTCTGGGCATAGGCACAGAAGACGTTCGTCGCACCCGGGTCGAATCCGCTCCCCAGCAGTCCCATGATTCCGGCTTCTTTGAACGCTGTGTCTCTTTCCCACTGGAGTTTGTACTCGAATTTCGCTTCGTCGGGGTGTTCGTAGTTTGCCGTATCCAGATACGGGGTTTTGGTTGCGATACACGCGTCCATGATCGCGAGATCCTGGTACGGGAGGGCGACATTGATTAAAATATCAGGTGTATATTTTTGGATCAGTGCGATCACTTCGTCCGTGTTGTCGGCATCGACGGTCGTGATCTCAATGGCTCCCGCGGGAAGCTCGCTTTGGATCTCTTCGCACCGTTTGAGTGTGCGGCTTGCTAAAATGATACGATCGAATACGGTATTGTTCATGACACATTTGTGTGCCACTACGCGCCCTACTCCGCCGGCGCCAATAATGAGTGCAGTTGCCACGGCATATCCCCTCTGAATAAAATGATGAATATTATAAAGAAAACTCTCTTACGATTGGGTTACACACAAACGCGTCGTAAAGCGTGAAACCCCAGATGGATGCGAGCATGGCCAGGGCGATGAACACGAGGGCCGCGCCGGCGTCTTTGGCCCGTTTGGCGAGTTCATGGTGCTCGAACGTCACCAGATCGACCGTACGCTCGATCGCGCTGTTGATCATTTCGGCCATGACCGGGATAAAAAGGGAGACCGTCAGGACGGAACTCTGAACAAAGGAGAGGGGCAATGCCCACGCGACGATCATACCGGCCGTGAACAAAAGGAGCTGCAGGCGAAACGAAGGCTCGTTTCGCATCACTTCGAGCAGTCCGTTGAGCGCATAACGGGTGTTTTTAAAAAGGGTATAGCGGGGTTTATTGAGCGCCATTTTTTTCCTTCAGGGCATTGATCGCATTATACACCGTTTCGGGATCCGACTCCATCGGCAACGGTTCACCGTAGAGTATCCGGACGTTGCGGCGAAACCACCCGTGGGAGGCAACATGACGGCGATCGGAACGGGAAAACACGCTGCCGTAAATCCCATCGATATAGAAGGGGACGATGGCCCCCTTCTGACCTCCTGCGATGATGCGATACCCCGGATGGATTTTTCCGATTTCGCCGTCATGACTGATGGTTCCTTCAGGAAAAATGGCAACGATTTCGCCGTTTTTCAGTCGGGATTTGGCCTCTTTGAACGCCTCTTTGGCCCCGGTTTGGGAAATCGGGATCACTTCGCCCAGCTCCATGATGGGGCGGATAAAACGCTTTTGGTAAATCGAACGCTCCATCAGATAGCGTATACGCCGCTCCACTCCCACCTGAACCAGTATCCAGTCTATCCAGCTGATATGGTTCCCCATCATCAAAACGGGGCCAGATTTGGGGATGTTGTGGGTGTGCATGGGGATGATGTTGTACCGCAATGCCAGGATGTTTTCAAAAACCAGCCACACGAAATAGTCTTTGTAGCGTGCCAGTACGGCGAGCGTCAGGAAAATGCCTACCCCCAGCATCGCGTAAAAAAGCATCAGCGAATCCCATCCGGCGAAGGCAAAAACGGTGGTTAAAACCAGAAAAATCGTCATAAAAAGATTTTGCACCCAGTTGTTTCCCGAAAGGACATAGGAGAGATGGGCGCTGGGCGTTGTCGCCTGTATCAGGGCGTTGAGCGACACGATCATCATCGCCCCGCCGATACCGAAACCGAAAAAGACAAAACCGATCATTCCGAGGCTGCGGGTCATCGGAAGGACGAACAGCATCAGAGTGATGATAATGGCTCCGGCTGCGATGAGCCCTTTGTGGAGGTAATGACGCGAGAGCCGTGACGCGACGACCGACCCGGCGATGATGCCGAATGCCGCCAGCGCCATAAGCCCCTGCACGACAATCGTGTTGTCGATCTCGAGGGTCCGTTTGGCATAGGCGCCGAACGCGGCCAGGATCACCTGCGAGATTGACCAGAACAGGGAGAGAAACACGATTGCATTGAATATTTCGCCCTTTCGCCGCAACAGGACAAGGTTACGGCGCAGATAGCGTCCGGATAGATATTTTTTAATATCGAATGAAATCCTATTCCCGTTTCCTCTGTCAATCAGCCGAAGGGTGAGTCCGTATTCGATCACACTCCCCAGCACCAGCAGCCATCCCAGCGGAGCGATCTGGCGGAGGATATCCGCCTCGCTCGAATAGGGCCCGTGCAGGGAGGTTTCGAACAGCACCGTATAGGCCATGATCCCCGACAAAATCGCGACCGTAGTCACCGACTGAACCAGCGCGTTCAAAGGTGCAAACTCCCGCTCGCTCGCAATCTCCTTGATGTACCCGTATTTCGCCGGCGAATAGATCGCGCTCTGCGCGGCCAGAACCAGTGTCAGGAGAAAAGCGCTCCAGAACCACCCCTGATAATAGCAAAGGGTGATGAACAGCGTAATGAATACGGCTGCCAAAGCGCCGTAACGCATCACTTTGACTTTGGAAAAACGGTGAGAGAGATAGCCCGAGGGGGTAAACAGGAAAATAAACGGCAACAGAATCAGGGCATTGAGGATTGCCGTATAGATTATTTGTGTCTGATCGTCGTAGATTTTGAAAACGGTGTTTTGGAGGATTATTTTGTGGCCGAGGTCGGTAAAGGCGTTGAGGAACAGGGCAAGGGCATAGGGGAGCACCCCCGCGATGTGCAGGATGCGGCTCATACGGCCAGTACCGTGCTCCATCCCTCGTATTGGCCGTGCTGTTCCAGTGCAGCGTCAAAGAGGAGCGCGGTGGATTCTTCTACCTGTTCGTGCGTTACGGGCTCGTTTTTGCTCAGAACCACTCCGTAGGCGTAGTCGCTTTCGTCGTCGGTGACCTCTTCTTTGAGGGCAAAACCGAGGGGCAGCAGCGAAGAGACGGCCCGCTCCATCGAGCTCTTCGTCTGGAAAAAGAGATAATGCTCTACTTCGCGCGAGATGGACAGATCGTCCCCTGCTTCTTGCAACGCTTCGATCGTGTGGCGGTTTTGAATCCGCAGCATCGCATAGGCATCGGGGTAAAGGCGTTCGATGTACATTTCCCATTTGGTGTCCCGCGAGGCTCCCCGCTCATAGGCAAAACCGCCATGGCGCGTCATGACGTCGGTACTGAGGTTTTCAAACCGTTTCCCCTCTGCGGCGTAAAAATAAAATTCCACCCACCCCTCTTTGGTGATGCTCCCCGCATACACGGCCCCAAGAGATGCGTTAAGCGTGTTTTTCAGATCTTCGGCAAAAGCGTTGAAAGAGGAAGAGAGAGGATCGGACGATTTGACGAACAGCCACAGCAGCCAGGAACGTTCTTCCTGCGGCGCCTCATCGATGAGATCAAGCTCGACATCGCACCGGTAGGGGATATTTTCATCATCCATGAGTTCATAAAATTCAATCATACATCCAACCCTTGTTTTTGTGCAATTATAGGGTTTTTATACTTGATTTTCTCCGATATAGCTCTTGTGCAGCTTCACTCTTCCGGCGAGTTCTTGAATGGTGGTGGTATCGACGGGAACTTTTTGATGATTCTCAATCGACTGCGCCAGCATCTGCATCTGGGCGCTTGCTTCGGTGGCAACGCGCTCCAGAGTCTCCCGTACTGCGCGAGTTTGCTCATGATCGTACGCTTCCAGTGTCACGATCAGTTCGCTCAGTTTCCCTTTTGCATTCACCAGGTCGCGATGCAGTGCTTCGGCAGAGGCAAAAAGGGCTCCCAGGGGCTTGAGCGAATCGGAGAGTTCCTTGGACTGCGACGTTATTTCCCGCATCTGCTTGGAGGAGAGTACCATCTGCTGCATAATCATTTCGCTTTGTTCGCGCGATCCTTTGAGGACGGCGTCGTTTTCCAGCAGCGTCGTCACCATCGCTTCGCTTTTGGCCCCGATCGTCTGCAGCTGATGGCCGAATTCATGAACGATACGCCCCAGTTCCTGATGCAGCACTCCCATCGTCCGCTCACCCACTCCCTGAGATTCGATGTGCACGAGACGATCATGAATCTCTTTCAGGCGGCCGGAAACCTCTTTGGTTTCGTCACCGCCAAGGCGGAGGAGGTTTTTCAACTGGTTAAAATGGTCCTGTTCGGCAACCCGTAGCAGATCGATATGCCGGTGGATGACGTTGTCGAGCCCAGGGACCTCGGTGAGGGTAAACGCTTCGAATTTTTCCATCGCACTGTGCTGCTGCGCCAGAAGTGACTCGATTTTAGAGACAAACAATTTCTGGTTGGCCTGTATGACATTCAGGGCGTCGATCTCTTCTTTGAAAACCGCTCGAAGCTGTTCGTGCGTCGAACGCTCCATCTGCGCGACAATCTCCAGACGCTGTTCGAACATTGAGACAGAGTGCATGATCACGCCCAGATTGTCAGCGATCCCGGTGATGACGGTGCGATCGTCATGGTCATGCCGCACTGAAACGGAGCGGCTCATGACGCTCATCACGGCGGAGAGTGCCACCCCAAGAGCAAGCGGTATCAACGACTCTTTGATCATGGCCAGGCCGCTGTAATCATCCGCATAGACCACAAAATGAAGCAGCGCTCCGACAATTCCAAGCCCCAGAACGATCGGGGTGTAATCGATCTTGTTCGGCTCTTTGTATACCGCGCTGTGGCGCAGAAACAAGGCCGCCATCATCACGGTGATCACCAGCAAATCGGTACTAATCATAAGTTACCCTTTATGGTTCATGATGCGCAAAAGCTCAAGAGGTTCTGCAGCGCAGTAATCCCCCTCCCCTTCGGAGGAAAATCCCCAGCAGGCGAAAATACCGGTGATTCCGGCATTTTTGGCCGCATCCATGTCTTTGGTGTTGTCTCCTATCATCCAAGCATGATCCGTACCCGATCGGTACCCGTGGTGATCGAGGTGTTTTTGGATGATCTGGGGATGCGGCTTGGGGAGATCGACATTGTCCGCTCCGAGAATCAGATCGAAATAGGGTTCAAGCTCCAGATGGCTCAGCATCCGTCTGGCAAATATGCTTGGGGCATTGGTCGCCACGCCCAGGGCAAAGTCCTGCCGTTTCAAGTTTTCAAGCAGGGTCCCTATTCCCTCGTATGAGGAAACGTTTTGGATACACTGGTCGTAATAATGGGCTTCAAACAGGGCCCTGGCTTCGTGTTCATATGCTTCGGTGCCGTAAAACATTTTGGCCAGATTGCGCGAGGGGGCGTTGATGATGTCGACGACCGTGCGTACGCTGAGGGGCTCAAGAGAGTAGCGCTGTCGGCGTACGTGGTTGATGGAGAGGGTGATGTCCAGCCCCGAATCGATCAGGGTTCCGTCCATGTCAAATATCGCGATGTGTGCCATGGGGTCCGCTGTTCTTTATTTCATTTTCTCGTAGAGCTCTTTCAGCGTCTGGACAAAAAGGGGATGGTCGTTCGGGCAGCGGCAGACGCGGTACTCCTCGAATCCGATCTCGTGCGCGATTTCGGCGTATTCGATCGAGAGCTCGAAATCGGTTTCGGAGTTGTCGATCGTAAACGCGACGGGGACGATAATCACTTTTTTCGACTTCAGCGAACGGAGCATCGTCTCCAGAGACGGCTCCAGCCACTTCATCGGTCCGACTTTGGACTGATAGGCCAAATGGACGTCCTGAAAACGGATCCCCTCTTTTTCCATCAGTTCGCGGATCAAGGCGACGTGTGCCACGACATGGCGTTGGTACGGATCCCCCTCATCGATAATTTTCTGCGGCAGGCCGTGCGCGGAAAAAACAATCTCATACTGCGACGCATCGTCGCCGCGAAGGGCTTCGAGAACCCGTGCCGCGACGGCGCGGTTGTAGGTCGGATGGGCAAAAAAATGTTTGATTTCTACCGTGATGACATCCCATCCGATCGCGTGCGCCGTCGTTTCGAAGTCATCGAGGGATGATTGGGTCGTGGTGGTCGAATACTGCGGGTACAGAGGGATGAGATAGACCTTTTCGACCCCCTTATTTTTGAGGCGGGTACACACCTCCTGTGCCATGGGAGGCGTATAGCGCATCACGAAATCGACCACAACCTCTTCGCCTACCTGATCCTGAAGTTTTTCGACCAGCGAGCGGGTGAGGGAGACCAGTGGAGATTTGCCGCCGATCTGACGATATATCTCCTGGGATTTCTCGGCACGGGTCAAGGTAATCATACCTGCGACGAATTTGCGCAGCATTTTGCTCTTCATCCGCAGAATATAGGGGTCGTTGAACATGTTGTGCAGAAACATTTCCACTTCGTTCAGGTTGTTCGGGCCGCCCATGTTGAGCAGTATAATCGCTTCTTTCATATCGATACTGTTATCCGTCTGTTTTTGAAGAAAGTGTACCATAACGCTCTGTTAAATTTATCAACTATAAAAAAAAATAAAGCTTTTCAGTTTATAATGATCGCAACGCTGAAACAATCAGGGGGCAGGATGCTCGGAAAAAAGATACTGTTATCACTTGTATTGCTGGCAATGTCGGCCCAGGCAGAGTCCCAAAGACGTGAGCCCTCGCTCTTTTTGGAGTACGAACGGGAACTGAAAAAAGCCAATGAGGCGAATAAAGACGAACTGACCCCCTTTATCAAAGCAACCCCTCCTTCTGTATCGGTCATCAAACCTGCTCTTCCGGCCAAGCCCGTTATCAAAGCGGTCGCCTCAGCCAAAGCGCCTATTGTCCCTGTATTGAAAAATACAAAGGTTGAAACCGATACGATCGGGCATGACGAAAACCCATTTCTGGTCACATCAAAACCTGCGCCGGTCGCTTCCTCGTCACATTGCCCGGATTCGGACAGCGTCGATCCCGCCCTGAAAGCGGGGACCAATGCAATGGTCAAAAATCTGAAAAATGCCAAAGACAAAGTCCTCTCCAAAGCCAAAGAGTTCCTGGGAACTCCGTACGGTTTCGGAAGCAAAAACGGCGAACGTACCGACTGCTCGGGATTTACCCAGCAGGTATTCGGGCAGTTTGGCCTTTCACTCCCCCGCAGTGCGGCGGAACAGGCTCGGTTGGGTGAAAACGTCGACCTGGATAACCTTGAAGTGGGTGACCTGCTCTTTTTCCGCACCTATAAATCCGATCCCTCGCACGTGGCGATCTATGCGGGCAACGGCCAGATCATCCATGCCTCTTCTACGGCCAAAAAAGTGCAGTACGATTCGATCGACAAGGATTATTACAAGCAGCGTTTCCTCTACGCAAAACGGTTGTCGTTTCCCGAGAATAACTACGTCGATTAGCCGCTCCTATGTCCGCTTTATACTCCCAGCTTGATCGCCACTGGCTCTGGAAGGAGATCTATACCAAACTCTCCCTCTCCTCTCCCGCGTATGCCTACTGGAACGAAAGCCGGCATATCAAGCTGAACCGCTATGTCTTTATCGAAAAAAATACCCTCCCCGCCAGGTACGCCCACATTCAGGAAGATCTGACCGATCTCTCGGGGTACCTTCCGACGCAGTATGCCGCCGCGCAGCTGGGGATCGACAGCCATATTTTCGGGTACAAAAAAATGCGGCTGCACCGACAGTTCGAATATAAGTTCGTCAACGAAATCAAATTCGTCAATCTCAAACGTTTCTTCGTTGAAAACGGGATTAAAATCACTAAAAGCAGCTACGTGCATCTCGCACGGCTCGATGATCTGATCATCACCACCGATTGCCGGTTCTACCGGATCGATGATTCTTACGGCGTCGTCGTTTACGACTGATTCTTTTTCAGCCACCGTTTGAAAAAACGCTCCGGCAGCAGTTCGGAATCGATCTCTTTTCCATCATGCAGATGATCGGCAAGTATTTCCGCCAGATAGGGGGCGAGGACGAATCCGTATCCACCCGAGCCGTTGATCATGAACACATCGGGGTAATACACAAGCCCCGCCTCCCCTTCGTTCCCCTGTTTCAAGGTCGCATCGGTATCCACCAGCGGGCCGAGGATGGGAAGATAGTCGTTCGATCCGGAACGGAGCCCCGTGTAATCGGCAATTATTTTAATATTATCTAATTTTAATGTCCGTCCCGCTTTTTCGATGAGCTCGATCCGCCCCGCTGTGATATCGTAGGGTTCGTCTGTGCCGAAGGGGGAATAGTGGACATTGTGGGTCGCACCGATTGCCATCACCCCCTCCTTCGAGGTCGGAGAGACCGAAACATAGTGGTGGAGGATGCAGGAGAGCTTCGTATCGGAGGTGATGTCGATGCGGTGTCCCCAGATACCGCGCATTTGGATATAGGGAAGTTCCAAAAGCTTGGGATAGGCGCCGATGGCCACAAGAAGGTATTTTCCGCGGACGCCGGCAGTCTCCCAGCATTCTCCGTCATGAATAGGGGATTCGGCTTTGCGACGGTAGAAGTCCACCCCCTCACTCATGGCGCGGCAGAGCTCCTGGGCGTTGACAACGGCGGAATGGTCGAAATAGACCGCATTCTCATCCGAAACATCGACGTTCAACATCTTTGTGAGCTTTTGGGGAGGTTCGGAGAGTTCCAGATCGGTCCTTTCCCTGAAAACACGGAGTTTGTCGGCATCCTCGGGTGTTTTGGCGATATGGAACAAGGGGCGTTCCAGAGTCGCTTCGGGAAAGTATTTGGGGTAAAACGCCATCGCCCGGGCATGGGCTTTGTCCATCAGATCTTTGAGGGGGCCTGATTTGGAGATTTTCGGGGCGATGAAGGCACCCGCGGCACCGCTACCGCCAGCAGCGATCCCCTCCTGGTCGATCAGGGCGACTTTCAGCCCGGCACGCCGGAGAAACCAGGCGCTCGCGCACCCGTTGACCCCGGCCCCGACGATGATTACATCATAGGGTGATGTTTTTGATGTCGGCAATCGCGTAGATCTCCCGGTAGATCATCCCCACCAGCGCTTTGCGGTTGGCACGAACATTCATATCCTCGGCATTGACCATGACGTTGTCAAAGAAGGTGTCGAGGGGGGCCTTAAGGGCGAACAGGGCATCGAGCCGCTCTTCGAGGGTTGCGTAGCTGCTTTCGATGGCCGCAGAGGCACGGGCGTAGAGATCGCGCTCCGCATCGTTTTCGAACAGGGCCGTGTCGATGCTGAACGCCTTGTCCATCGCTTCGTCTTTGAGGATGTTGCTGACCCGCTTGAAAGTCGAGAACGCTTCTACGAAGGAATCGGATGCGGCGATGGAGGCGACGGCATTGATTTTGCGGTTGACGCTCAATACATCCAGTTCCACCGAACCGTCTTTGGAGACGACCGAATGGATGATGGAGGGGTTGACGTCCGGATACGCCCCCGGCAGCCGTTCGATTACAAATGTTTCGATATTTTTAGCGTAATCGCCATCGCTCGGGTAGTTTTGCGCGACGGAGGGACGTCGGATGAACTCTGAAAAATCAAGCGGTATGTTGTGTTTGAGGGCGATGCCGATAATTCCATTGACGGCCCGTCGCAGTGCGAACGGGTCGCGCGAACCGGTCGGGATTTCGCCGATGCTGAACATCCCGATCAGGGTGTCGAGTTTCATCGCGATGTTGACGACCGCGCTGAAAGGGGTGCTGATCTCTTCCCCGGCAAAACGGTACTGCTCCCGGATCGCTTCGGCAATCTTGGGATCTTCGTTCGGATAGAGCTGCTGGACGTAATACGAGCCCATTAGCCCCTGCAGTTCGGTGAATTCGTACACCATCTCGCTCATCAGGTCGGCTTTGGCCAGCTCGACGGCCCGTACGAGGGAGGCTTCATTGACCGATATCCCCTGCGCCAAACAGTCCTGCGCCAGAGACGATACAATCTTTTTCTCCCGCTCGATCTTATCCGCAAGCGTTCCCAAACCGTTCATAAAGACAACTTTCTCCAGCCCTGCGGTACCGAGACCCTTTTTGAGGTCGTTACGGTAGAAGAACAACGCATCGGAGAGACGCGGGCGGAGAACCCGCTCATTCCCCTCGATGACCTTGGAAAAATCGGTCGTCAGGGCGTTGGAGACGACGACGAACGCGTTGATGAGTTTCCCCTCTTTGAACACCGGGAAATAGCGCTGATGCTCTTTCATCGAGGTGATGATAACCTCCGGGGGGAGCTCGAGGAAGTTTTCATCGAATCTGCCCAGCAGCGGGGTCGGGTATTCGGTGATCGCGACGACCTCGTCGAGGAGTTCCTGATCGATCTCGATGGTGATGCCGTGCTCTTTTTCCAGATCGGCAAACGCCCCCAGAATCCGCTCGCGCCGCTCGGAGGGATAGAGTATGACCGACCCCTCTTTCAACAGATCGAAATAGGCGTGGATCGATTCGACCTCTTTGGCCTCGAAATGGCTGATACGGTGAACGTGGGTATGGGCAGACGAGCGGACATTGAAAAGCTGCACGTCCACAAGCTCTTCGCCCAGCATGACGTTGACCCAGCGGATCGGACGGATGAAGCTTTCGTGGCTTGAGCCCCACCGCATCGATTTGCCGAAGCTGAGGCTTTTGATCCACGCCGTGATCATCTCACCCAGGATCTCTGTGCTGGGGCGTCCCGGAACGGTTTTGGCATAGTACAGTACCTCTTTCCCGCCCTTTTCGGCACGGGAGAGCTGATCGAATTCCACACCGCATTTTTTGGCGAATCCCAATGCCGCGGGAGTCGGAACTCCCTCTTTGATGGCGATTTCTACGGGAGCACCGTAGAACTCCTCGACACGGTCGTCCTGAGCACTTTTGAACTCACGGTGCCACAGAACCAGACGTCTGGGGGTGTAATAAAACTCAAACTCGCCCAACAAGGCGTTTTTTTCCAGAACGGCCGCCCATTTCTTCTCAATTTCGTTGAGTTCTTTCAGGAGCGGTACCGCCGGCAGTTCTTCGACACCGATTTCAATCAAAAGAGGTTTTAACATTATTGCATCCACTGTACGTATTATTGAGAGGCCGATTTTACCGCCGGAATGGTTAAAAATCGCTGTTGCTTTGGAAAAAATTAATTCAGAGATAAAGTATCCGATTTAGGGAGGATTAAAAGTTTGGAGGTGTACAATGCCTCCATTCATCTCAATAAGGAAATTATCAATGCCAACCATTAACCGTTACGTAGACATCAGCACTGTAGACCGCGAAGCCAAAAAAGACTACATCGACCGCCACTCACCGTTTATTCACTGTGCCTCCACGGCGAAAAAAGGTGAAAAATTTGCCGTTACCGTCAAAATGGGGAACGAATACTCTCACCCGGACGATTTTGACCACTTTATCGCCAATATCGCCCTTTACAACGGCGAAACGCTGCTGGCACGCGCCGATTTCGTGCCCGGTACCCTTGGCAACGAAAAAAACCATGCGGAAGTGACGTTCAACATCGTCCCTATGGGCAAAAAACTGAACCTCGTAGCCCACGGTTACTGCACCAAGCATGGCATCTGGGAATCTACCCCAGTCGAAGTGGAAGTAGAAGAAGCATCTTCCTGCTGCGGCGGCGGACACTGTTCGTAACGCCCTGACGTGACCCCTCGGGGTCAGGTTTCTTTTAGCTGGCTTTAACCCCCTTTCCTTTATACTCTCCCTAAAACCTGAAAGTATCAAACGTGGACTCCTATCAAAATCTTGCTTTGCTGGAAAATCTCTACCGCCTACGTGCACTGGGATATTCGTACGTCGATCCGGTGACTCCCAACCGTCAGATCCGCAGCGCTGTCCTCCCCGATTCGCTTATGCAGCTGGATGAGACGATCAAGCAGTGCTATCTGTGCGATCTGAGCAAGTCACGCCGCCAGAGCATGAGTGGATACGGCAATCCCCGCGCGCAGGTGATGATTGTGGACGCCTACGTATCCGCCGCCGAAGATGAGAGCAACAGCTATTATGCAGGACGCTCGGGCGCCATGCTGCGCGACATGATCCAAAAAGTGCTGATGCTCGCCACTGACGATGTCTACATGACCCATGCGGTCAAATGTAAGCCTTTCGGATTTCAAAACCCCTCGCAGAGCGAATGCGGCAGCTGTTCGTTGTTTCTGACCAAACAGCTCGAACTGATACGCCCCCGCATTATCGTGACCCTCGGGCCCGATGCCTACCGGCTCGTGATGCACGAAGAAGACGATTTCGAGCGTGTCCGCGGCGAAATCATTCCGATGGGGGATGCGCTGCTGATACCCATCTACCATCCTCTGCATCTGATGCGCAACCCTTCGCTGAAAAAAGAGGCAATGCGCGATCTGCAAACTATCAAAGGACAGCTGCAATGAGTTTTTTGCGAACACTGATTATGGTTTTTGTCCTGAGCATTATGGCATACGCTGAGCCGGTCATTTTTCATAATAGATCTGAACAGCCGAATCGTTTCGAACACTCTCGCGAAAACGGTGAAGGGGTGAAAATCGCGGTTCTCTCCTCGTCCAAAGTGATCGGCAAATATTCCCAGTCGGTCTACAATGTCTCCCTCGCAACGCTGATGAGCTGCAAACATGAGGGCTACGAACTCAAACACTATGTCATTCCCGACGAATCGGCCGGTGCCATCTCTGCGGCGCTCAATACCATCGCCCAGGAAGGGATGGACGCCATTCTCGCACCTCTCACCTCCGGCGGTGTCAAAAACCTGCTCGAGCAACGTCCCGCCCTGCCGGTCTTTGTTCCGACCGTCCACAAACGAGATTTTCCGTATGCACCCGACAACGTCGTATTCGGCGCCATCGATTATGAACGCCAGATCGAGGCGCTGCTCCCCTACATGTCCGAATCCATTGCCATTTTTTACGACAGTTCCGCCGTGGGCAATCAGCTCAAAGCCTCAACCGAAGAGGTCTTTTTGTCCCACAAGCGTGACAAGAAAACGATCAGCAGCTATCCTGTCGATCCCAAAGGGGAGAAAATCGTTGCCCATCTGTCGCGCCCCGCATCGTTCTCCAAAAAAAGCATCATTCTACACATCCCGGTCGTCAAAAGCGCCCTTCTGACCGCGCACATGACGTTTACGGGTGTCAAAGAGCGCAACATCCTCTCCACGCAGATCAATGTTGACCCCTCCCTGCTGACCCTGACTCAGTACAATGACCGCAAAAACATGATCCTGGCCAACTCTCTGGTCGAATTCCCCGCTGACATTTATGAGACGAATATCCTCATGAACAACGACATTGTCTTCGACTGGGTCCATTATGCCGCCAGTGTCGGGATCGATTATCTCGTCTCTGCCCTCACTTCCACTCCGCGACACTACACAATGCGGATCTCCAATGCGCAGGTACTGTATTCCATCGAGCTTCTGCGGGCGAAAGAATTCGGTTTTGAACCCCTCAACCCCTAAGGCGCTTTTCCATCAGGCCGGACTGTTCAGCCACCTCGATGCCGGGCAGATCGCTGCGATCGAACGGATCAGCACGCTCAAGCACTTCGGTACCGGGGAAATCCTCTTTTACGAAGGGGAAGAAAGCCGCTGTTTTCATCTGCTGGTGGAGGGGGAAGTGGTTGTTTTCAAATCCTCGGCGGCGATGGAGACGATTGTCGTTCACCGTTTCCGCGCTCCGTCGCTGATCGCCGAAGTGGCCTCGCTCAAACGGATCCCCTACCCTGCATCGGCAGAATGCACCCGGGAATCCACCGTCATTCAGATCGACCGTGACCCTTTTTTGA
Organism: Campylobacterales bacterium; assembly: GCA_016938595.1. Taxonomy (GTDB): domain Bacteria; phylum Campylobacterota; class Campylobacteria; order Campylobacterales; family Sulfurimonadaceae; genus Sulfuricurvum. The sequence goes on from JAFGUJ010000121.1 coordinate 30,222, forward strand.
CCCTTCTGGGGCAAAATCCCTCATTGAGCATTGCCCTGATCTCTTCCCTGACTCAGAAGATATCGGTGCTGGAAGCATCGTTGCAGCGCCACAGCGCCCCCAACGCGATGGCGAAGGTGGCACGGCTGATACTCGAGGAACCCGAACTCTTCGAACGGCTCAAAGGGATCGAAATTGCCGATCTGCTCTCCCTGACCCCCGAAACCCTTTCGCGCACCCTCAAAAAACTGCGCGAGCATTCCCTGATTACTCTGAAAAAACCTAAAGGGGTTGCCATAAACGATTATGAAAATTTAAGGGCTGTCGCGGATAATAATTATCCTGTAAGAGATTCGGTGCTATAGTTGGTGTATTTATATCATAAGGCTTTATTATGAAAAAAATTCTATTGGCGTGGTCCCTTTTTACAGCCCATCTATACAGTGCCGATATCCTGGAACTGGTATCCCTGCTGGATCGCAACGATACGGCGGTTTTTGAATCCAAAGTCCAAAACGCTATCGATGCCAACGCCATGCGCGAAGACAACAATAAAACGATTCTCATGTATGCCTGCTGGGTCGGGAACATGGAGGCTGTCGAGTATCTCGTGGAAAAAGGGGCGGACGTCAATGCGCAGGATGCCGGAGGGGCGAGTGCCCTGCACCTGGCCATCTGGAAAGGGCACAACCCGATCGCCCTCTACCTGATCGAGCACGGCGCATCAGGAAGTGCCATGAGCGCGGAGGGGATGACACCGATGGACGTCGCAATGATGCGCGAAAACCGCGAGGTCGCCGAAGCGATCGAAAAAGCGGCTCCCAGGCTGAAGCCGCTACTGAAGCGATAGGAACAGATCTTTTTCCTCGTCGGGGATCTTCGTCATCTTCCCCGAAAAATCGATGTAGACCAGAACGATCGTCATCTCGAAAAGCAACTCTGCGTCACGGAAAACCTGCTGCAGGAGCGTAAAAGAGGCTTTTTTCATCTCCACCAGCGACGTTTTGACCTCCAGCAGATCCCCCAGTTTCGCACTCTTGAGATAGTCCGCCTCGATATGCTTGGCGACGAAATGCCCCCCCTCCAGAATCGGAGAACGCCCCACATCGAAAAAGAGGTGGCTCCGCGCCCGCTCGCAGAAGTTCAGGTAGTTGGAGTGGTAGACTACTCCGCCTACGTCGGTGTCTTCGTAATAAACACGAATGGTCATAATAGCCTTTCATTGCCGATGTATCTATGCTATCTGCCACTTTTCAAGCAGAAAACCCGTAGGCGATTATACCCAACATCCGGAAGGTCCTTCCCGAGCATTCACAC
>JAFGUJ010000122.1 GCA_016938595.1 Campylobacterales bacterium
CGCTATTGTTTCGCTAGAGGCCATGAGCGATCATGGCAGTAGATTAATTATCGCCAACTCCAGAACCCGGCTTGCGTTGTGCCTACCTTCTTCTTTTTTTTCAATCCATCCAAATCATAGATCCAGTTGGTATTTACCGTATAAAATCGATGCACAGCACAAACGGTTCTGTCTCGATCTCTATTTTCCGTGCATAGGTGCAGCAGAGGTTGCCCGTCGCCAGGGAGACGTAGTTGCCTGTGAGGTAATAGTGGTTCATCGAATCGAGGGTACGGATGTAGTACTCCTTGCGCGAGTGGTCGCTGCCGTGTTCGGCGGGTTCGAAAAACGAGCGGGTTTTGCCCCGCAGCAGGGTAGGGCCGATCTGTCTGGCCGAGGTGCTGATGAGGTAGAGGGCTTCGATGTCGCCGGCGTCGTACAGCAGCGGCTCCAGCATACGGTCCCATCGGGCCAGTTCCTCCAGCGAGACGATCTTCTCCTGAAACTCGATGCACAGCGCTTCGGCTTTGGAACGGAGCTCTTCGTCATGGGCGTGACGGGCGTTCTGCAGGGTTTCGCAATAGGATTTGATGGTGTCGATTTTCTCCCGGAAGTGGTCGCATACGGGATGGGGGGTGGGTCTGGCGCTCCAGAACCCCTGTATCAGCGTGGCTCCCGAAAGCTTGGAGGCTCCCGCTTCTGCGAGGGTTTCGACTCCCTCGGCGAGGGTAATCGCCCCGATGTTCGTGCTCATCCGGCAGATGGCGTGGACGATCTCCTGATGGATGTGGTCGGTGTCGATGTCGCTGATGAGGGAGCGGTCGATTTTGATGATGTCGGGGCGTACGATCGCGAGGCGGTCGAATCCGGAACTGCCGACTCCGAAATCGTCGAGCGCGATGTTGAACCCGAGCGCGCGGTAATGGGCGCAGAATTCCTCGAGTTTCCCTGTATCGCGGATTTCGTCTTCCTTGATCTCGAGGACGATGTTGCTGAATGGGATGCCGTAGCGGCTGAGAAGGCCGTCGAAAAGATACGATCCGGGACGGAAGGTGTCGATGAGGCTCGATTCGAAGTTGACGAAAAGCAAAAGCCGCTTGTTCTCCAGCCACAGCGGATAAAACGACTCGATCGCAAGGTGGCGGGCGAGGCGGTCGAGCTCGATGATGAGCCCCGCCCGGGCCGCCTCCTCAAACAGCACTGCGGGAGGGATCGTAGTGCCGTCCTCTCCGATCCCCCGTATCAGCGCCTCCAGGCCGAAAAACGTCCTCCCCCGGACGGAGAGGATGGGCTGGAAATGGACGACGAGACGTCTCTCCTCGATCAACTGTTGAATGGATACCATCGTCTTCCTCTTCCTCTCGTTTTGATGTGCAGGGATGAGATGATACTGTTAAATTCTCCGCGAAAGAGCGCAGAGGTGATGAAAAAAACGGCAGGCGGCTGTCGGATGGGTCGGGATAAGTACGCTTGTGTTAGAATAAAGTATTATCGATGCCAGGAACCCTTATGACCAAAAGAGAATTTGACCACGGCCACGACGACTGCAACAGCGCTTCCAACACAACGTTCGAGACAGTTTTGGAAGAGCGGATGAGCCGGCGTGAGGCGATGAAACTGGGGGCGGGGCTGGTCGGGACCCTTTTGCTGGGACCGTTTGCCGCCGAGGCCGCTGAGGATCTCCCCTCGCGCGTGGCTTCTGCCGCACTGCTGGGATTCGGAGTGGTGGCCAAACATACCGGCGACATTCTCACCGTGCCGCAGGGTTATACTGCCAAAATCCTCTACGCTCTGGGAGACCCGATAGCGGAGGGGATAGGGGCGTATGCCAACGACGGGAGCGATACCTCCGAGAGCTTTTTGTTCCGCAGCGGCGACCACCACGACGGGATGAGCTACATGGGGCTGAGTGCCGAGGGGACGCACCGGGATGCAGGAAATGCATCACGCGGTCTGCTGTGTGTCAACCACGAGAACATCACGCAGATGTTTCTCCACACGGCCCAAGAGGTCCGATCGCTGTCGGTGACGAACAGGCCGCCTTCGCAGATCGACAAAGAGGTGAATGCCCACGGCGTCTCGATCATCGAAATCCGCGATACGGGGAGCGGCTTCGTCCGGAACACTGTTTCGGGTTTCAACCGCCGCATAACCCCTACCACTCCGATGCGGCTGTGCGGCCCGGCTTCGGGGAGTTCCATGATGGCGACGCGCTACTCCCCGGAGGGGAAAGCGACGCGCGGCACCCTCAACAACTGCTCCAACGGCTCGACCCCGTGGGGGACCTATCTGACGTGCGAAGAGAACTGGGCCGGGTGTTTCAAGAAAAGCGCTCCGGGATTTACGCCGCAGGAGCTGAGCGCCCACAAACGCTACGGGATTACCTCTGAACACGGGAAGTACGGCTGGGCGGAATGTACGCGCAGGGATGACCTCTACGAGCGGTGGCACGTCGCGAAAACGGCCGGATCAGGGAGGGAAGATTACCGCAATATCGCCAACACGTTCGGATGGGTCGTCGAAATCGATCCCTATGACCCCGGCTGTACCCCCCGCAAACGGACCGCTATGGGGCGGTTCGCCCACGAGGGGGCGGTCGGCGGGATCGTCACGCCCGGCAAACCGATCGTCTACTATATGGGGGACGATTCGAAGGGGGAGTATATCTACAAGTACGTCTCGGCCCGAGGATGGGACCCCTCCGACGCGCAGGGAGGGCTCGAAGCCGGAGACAGGTACCTCGATGAGGGGAAACTCTATGCCGCCGTTTTCAATGCCGACGGGACGGGAGAATGGAGGGAACTCTCCCTCTCTGATGAGGCCGTTGCGGGGTATACCCCCTACCGTTTCGCCGACGAAGCCGACGTTTCGATCCACAGCCGCCTCGCCGCCGATGCGGCCGGGGCGACGAAAATGGACCGTCCCGAATGGACGGGGGTCCACCCGCTCACCGCTGAGGTGTACGTCACCCTCACCAACAACGCCGATCGGGGCAAGGCGGGGAAATACGGCCTCGATCCGGCCAACCCCCGGTATTACGAGGACGCTTCGGGGAAAAAGGGGAACCTGAACGGTCACATCATCCGGATCCGGGAGGAGGGGAGTGAAGCGTCGGCGACCGCATTTGAGTGGGACGTCTATCTCTTCGGCGCGCCTTCCGACAGCGGCAGTGTCAATGTTTCGGGCCTCGGCACCGAGAACGATTTCTCCGGCCCGGACGGCCTCTTTTTCAGCCAGGCGTCAAAGGGGCTGATGTGGATCCAGACCGACGATTCGGCCTACACGCGCACATCGAACTGCATGATGCTCGCCGCACTGCCCGGAGCGTACGGGGACGGGGAGAGTCTCCGTGTCACAAGCCGTGCCGTCCCCTACAGCGGCGGGGATGAGAACCTTCTCACCCATGTCGGGAAAAAAGCCTCCGCTGAGAATCTGAAACGGTTTCTCGTGGGGCCGAGGGGGTGCGAAATCACAGGGATTACCGAGACGCCTGATGGGAGGACTTTGTTCGTGAACATCCAGCATCCGGGGGAAAACACGGCGGAAGGGGGGATTTTGGATCCTTCGACATATGAGAGCCACTGGCCTGCGGGGGATGGCTTCTCCCGTCCCAGATCGGCCACCGTCGTCATCACGAAAGACGACGGTGGAATCATCGGGACGTAGGACCACCGGTGCAACAAAAGGGGAGAAGGATGAAACAGCTTACACACCTTGGATGGGTCTTTCTTGTGGCGTGCCTCGTCGTCCCTTTGGGTGCGGCAGTGCAGGCCGATCCGCTGATCGAGAGTGTCGGTGTGCAGATATGCCGGGTACTCAAAGAGGATGATGTGTCGTTTCGGATCGGTGCCAGGACCGAGACGACAGAGGCGGGAGAGGAACTCAAAACGTTTTATGCGGATGCAGGGTGCCGTCCTGTCTGGATC
>JAFGUJ010000123.1 GCA_016938595.1 Campylobacterales bacterium
CCTTTCGGGGGTGAATCCTTCCATTCACTTTTTCCTTTTTCTTCCGCTATAATCATCTTATGAAATATCTGTTCCGTTCGTTGTCCTACACCGTTTTGATGCTCTTCCTGATCTCGCTGCTCTCGTTCGGGGCGATCCATATGGCGCCCAACAGTTTCATGGGGGGGGAGCTCAATCCCAATATGACCCCAGAAGCGGTGGCACAGCTGCGCGCGGTCTACGGCCTCGACAAGCCGCTGCTACAGCAGTACGCAGATTGGGTCGTCAACCTCTCGCAGCTCAATTTCGGAATCTCCTTCGTCAGCGGCGCGCAGGTGAGCGGGGTCGTCGCCGAGCGCCTCCCCGTGACGCTGTGGATGAACGTCGTCGCGATGGCGGTCACCTTTGTCCTTTCGCTGTGGATGGGGATCAGGGCGGCGCTGCGCTACGGAAAAACCACCGACAGGGCGCTGATCCAGCTCTCTCTGGTCAGTTTCGCGATGCCCTCGTACTATCTGGCCCTTGTGCTGATGTTATTTCTGGGATTTGTGCTGGGATGGTTCCCTCTGAGCGGGCTCCATTCGCTGGAGCCGCCGGAGGGGATAGGGTACTACCTCGACATGGCGCACCACTTGACACTGCCGATCGCCGTTATGGTGTTCGTCGGGGTAGGGAGCCTGACTCTCTATGTCCGCTCCCTCACGATCGAGATTCTTAAAAGCGACTACATCTATTTCGCCCGTGCCCGTGGGATCAGCGAGGTCCGTATCATCCGCTACTACATCCTCCCCAACCTCCTCCCGCCCATCGTGACGATGCTGGGGCTTTCCCTGCCGGGGCTGATCGGCGGATCGGTCATTCTGGAGTCGATTTTCGGGATCGAGGGGATGGGACAGCTCTTTTATCTGAGTGCCATGAGTCGGGATTATCCGGTGATCATGGGGATTTTGATGATGAGTGCGTTTCTGACGCTGATCGGGAACCAGATTGCGGATGCGATATTGTTGAAGCTAAATCCGTTTGTGAAGCGGTAATGATACTTTTCTTTTTAAAAAAGAAAAGTAGGATAAAAGATTAGTTCCCGAAAAGCGCCTCGAGGGAGCTGAGCCCCTCTTTCTTCTCTTCGGCCGCTTTTTCGCCCATTTGAGCGGTTCCGCCCACTTCATTGAGCTCGATGGTGTAGCCCGTCAGCATTGACGCGAGGCGGATATTGATCCCGCTTTTGCCGATCGCTTTGGATTTTTGATCGCTTGGGAGGGTGACGATCGCTTTTTTCTCCCCTTCAGGGGTCTCTTCGACGCTGACGGCACTGATGATGGCGGGGCTCATCGCGCGGGAGATGAAGAGCTCGGGAGAGGCGCTGTATTCGACACAGTCGATGTTCTCGCCGCAGAGCTCTTCGCTCACCGCGTTGATCCGTACGCCGCGCACACCGACGGTGGCTCCGATCGGATCGATCTGGGGACGGTTGGTGTAGAGGGCGATTTTGGCGCGCTCGCCCGGGATACGGGCGCATTTTTCGATGACGACGATCCCGTCTTTGATCTCGGGGACCTCGAGGGCGAGAAGCTCTTCGAGGAATTTGGGCGAGGTACGGGAGAGTTCCATTGAGATGCCGTTGGCGCGGTCGACGTGGACGCGGCGGACGATGGCGCTGACCATGTCGCCCACTTTAAATTTTTCCCCTTTGATCCGGCTTTTCATCGGGAGGATCGCGCGGATTTCGTCGATTTCGATCGTTGTATTCTGATCATTGTCGACACGGGTGACGCGTCCGGAGACGATCTGATTGATCTTGCTTTTGTATTTGTCGTAGAGCTCGTTTTCGACGAGGCGCTGGATGTGGAACTCGATCTCACGGTGCAGCGTCGCGAATGCGCTGCGGCCGTAGGTTTCGATGTCATGCTCCATCTGCAGCTGATCGCCGATTTCGGCTTCGTCATCGATCTCCAGGGCGTCGGTGAGGCTCATGTAGGCTCCCGCTTCCTCTCCTTCGAGTTCTTCGGCATCGTCGGCAACGACGGTGATGATCTGGCGAAGTTTGACCTGTTTGGTCCGATCGTCGATGTCGGCTTCGAAAGCGAAGGTCGGGTTGATGATCCGTTTGGCCGTCTGGATGAAAGAGGTTTTGATCGCCTCTTTGACGTTGTCGCGGCTGAGCCCTTTTTCGTTGGCGATAGAGTCAATAATATCTAAAATATTTTCCATAGTACTATCCTTGTTAATATCGTAACTCATAAAAAAATCGGTATGGTGTGGGAAAGCTTTTTTATGAAGGAAAAGTATTATACATAAATTTCTCTTAATAGGATATTTATCGAAACACCGATATAATCCCCCTAATATCAAGAACTCTATCAAGGGAAAAATTATGGAATTGAAAATTGCCCGTAGCGAACATGAAGCGAAGCCGAAAAAAATCGATCTGAAAAAAATTACCGAAATGGTCGAGAAAACCAATTCTCTGATCCTCTATTTCGACCGTGAAAACTCACACAAAGATCTCTTGGCCCTGCAGGATCATTTTGAAGGGGAGGGGAAAAGCTTCTACATGCGAGAAGTGCGCTACGGCCTCTCCGCCAATGAATACATGTACGAGGTTCATATCTTGTAATTTTTGAACGCTGTCGGAACTAAGTCCCGGCAGCTACGCTAACGCTGAGTTTTCCTCGGCGGAAAGCCCGCGCACGCTTGCGTGCTTTTGAATACTATTGGAATAAACGACTCAAATGAGTAAAAAACTATTTATCGAAACACTCGGATGCGCGATGAACGTCCGCGATTCCGAGCATATGATCGCAGAACTGAACGCGCAGGAGGGGTATGAGCTCACCGACAACCCGCGTGAAGCCGATCTGATCATGATCAACACCTGCTCGGTCCGCGAAAAGCCGGTCCACAAACTCTTCTCCGAACTCGGCGGTTTCAACAAGCTCAAAAAAGAGGGGGCCAAAATCGGCGTCTGCGGATGCACGGCGTCGCATTTGGGCAAAGAGATCATCAAGCGGGCACCCTATGTCAACTTTGTCCTCGGAGCCCGGAACGTTTCCAAAATCGGCGAGGTGATCCACCGCGACAAGGCGGTAGAGATCGACATCGATTATGACGAGTCGCAATTCGCGTTCAAGGATTTCCGCACCAGCGCCTACAAAGCCTATATCAACATCTCGATCGGGTGCGATAAGCAGTGCACCTTCTGTATCGTTCCCAAGACGCGCGGCGACGAGATCTCCATTCCCGCCGACCTGATCGTCGCCGAGGCCCTTAAAGCAGCTGAATCGGGAGCCAAAGAGGTCTTTTTGCTCGGGCAGAACGTCAACAACTACGGCCGCCGCTTTTCGGGGGATCATGAGAAAGTTAACTTCACCGAGCTGCTCCGCCGTGTCAGTACCGTCGAGGGGATAGAGCGGATCCGCTTTACCTCTCCGCACCCATTGCACATGGACGACGAGTTCATCGAGGAGTTCGCCCGAAACCCGAAAATCTGCAAATCGATGCATATGCCGCTTCAGAGCGGATCGAGTGAGATCCTCAAAGCGATGAAGCGGGGGTACAGCAAGGAATGGTTTTTGAATCGCGCCGCGAAACTGCGCGCAATGGTTCCCGACGTGAGCATCAGCACCGACATCATCGTCGCGTTTCCCGGTGAGAGTGAAGAGGATTTTGCCGACACACTCGACGTGATGCGCCAGGTGCGTTTCGAACAGATCTTCAGTTTCAAATATTCCCCCCGCCCCCTGACGGAGGCAGAGAAAATGACCAATACGGTCGATTCGGAAATCGGCTCGGAGCGCCTGAGCCGCCTCCAGGCGTATCAGGATACGATCCTCGATGAAATCACCGCCGGCTACCTCGGACGGGAATTCGACGTCTATTTCGAAGAGCTCCGAAGCGACGGCTACGTTGCCGGGCGCACCGACAACAATATCGTCATAAAGGTCAAGGGAAGTGAAGAGTGGCTGGGCAAAATCGCCCGCGTCAGGATCACGGAGGTTTCGAGACTCGTTCAGTACGGAGAGATTGTTGCGTAAACAGATCCTCCGCGCGCTGGCTTTGTGGGTCGTTCCCCCGATCGGCGCGCTGCTGATCCGTCTTTTGTACTGGACGAACCGCAAACGGTTTCATCTTCCCCAGACCGTCCCCTCCGAGCCGGTCATTTTCGCCTTCTGGCACTCCGATCTGCTGATGCAGCC
>JAFGUJ010000124.1 GCA_016938595.1 Campylobacterales bacterium
GCGCTCAACTCCGCCGGAAGATCACAGATTTAGGATTTGCTAATCGCTTCGAGCCGTTTTTTCTCGAGGAGCATCTTGTCCTGGAAGAGTTTGTGCTTGTCTTTGGCAAACGCCTGCATGTCTTCGACTTCGTCCATCTCATCGACGATCTCGACCCCCAGCAGCGCTTCGATCGCGTCTTCGAGGGTGACTACCCCGCTTGTTTGGCCGTAGTTGTCATGGACGACGAACAGGTGGGTTTTCTTTTTGATAAAGACGTCGATCAGGGCCGACACCGGGACGTTCTCTGAGACTTTGTGCGCGGGATAGGCGATCTCGCTCAGCGTTTTGGCGTCATTGTCCTCGAGACTCTCTTCGAGAATCGTCTGATTGAAAACGATCCCGGTGATGTGGTCGATCGATTCGTCGAAAATCGGGATACGCGAATGGATGTAGAGGCGGTCTTCCTGAATCGCTTCACCGATCGTGGTCTTGGACGGGAGCGCGAAGACGACGCTGCGGGGTGTCATGATGTCTTTCGCTCTGATATGCTTGAGCTTCAAAAGATTTTCGATCAGATAGCTCTCTTTGCTGTGGATCGATCCCTCTTTTTCCCCTATCGCGACGATCGCCATGATCTCATCGCGTGAAAAATTGGTATGTTTCTTTTTCCCTTTGGAAATAAAGTTGGTGATAAAAGAGGAAAACCACACGAGAGGATAGGTCACCTTGATCAGAAACGAGATGACGTACGCCGAGGGGATGAGCAGCGACTTCCAGTAGATGGCACCGATCGTTTTGGGGATGATCTCGGACACGTAGAGAATCAGCAGTGTCAGCACAAACGCGATGGCCGCCTGCCACTCCGAGCCGAACAGGGTCTGCGCCTGCGCACCGACGCCCGCCGCACCCATCGTATGGGCAAACGTGTTGAGGATCAGGATCGATGCGATCGGTTTGTCGATGTTCGATTTGAGTCTTTTGAGGATTGCGATCGCATTTTCGTTTGTTTTGGGCAGTGTTTCAATGTAGGAATTGGTGCTTGAGAGCAAAACAGCTTCGAGTACGGAACAGATAAAAGAGATCGTCAGGGCAATCAGAAGGTAAGTGATTAAGAGTGTCATGCAACACTTCCGCAGAGTTTTGTAGAGGGAAAATGCCTGTCACCGGGGTCGGTAATCATGTAAAAAAGTCCTTTTGGTTAATGTTAATCGGGCTGGAATTATAGCGTAATCCCTTCCTCCCAAAATTAAACGCCCCTTTCACTCTCAAAACGCCCCCTCTAATATCAGATAGAGGGGAGCCCTCAAGGTGTTTCGGGTACACTGGTATCCTTGATACAAGGGAGGTGAGAAATGTGTTTTCTGCTGACGGTTCTCTTCGTGGTCGCTGCCGTATCGTTTTTCCTCCACGGCCTGATGCTGCAGGCGTTACTCAGCGCCATACTGGCCTCCGTCGCCCTCTTCTTTTTGATCCGCAAGCTCATTAAAAACGGACGGTGCCTTTTCGGCAACGACCGCGACTGCGGTTAATCGGCCGATCCGATAATCTCCGGCACGATCTGGTTCACCGTATCGACGGGGATCGCGAACCCCACCCCGGCATACGCTCCGGAGGGGCTGTAAATCGCCGTATTGACCCCGATCAGCCGCCCGGCGCTATCCAGCAGCGGCCCGCCCGAATTGCC
>JAFGUJ010000125.1 GCA_016938595.1 Campylobacterales bacterium
CAGGGGGATGAATTCGCTTTTCACGTCGATGATTACGTCGTAGCTGTTGCCGTTATCGGTGATGGAGCGAACCGTTCCGACCGTGTCGACATGCCCCTGGACGATGTGCCCCTCGAACCGGTCCCCCATTGCCATGGCCGGCTCGATATGGACCTTTCCGGAGAGTTTTTCGGTTGCGATATGGGCGAGGGTTTCAGGGGAGAGTTCGACGGAAAAGCCGTCAGATTCGATGCTCACGACCGAGAGGCAGGTGCCGTTGACCGCGATCGAATCGCCCAGCTTGGGGCGGTGTGACGCCTTGAGGCTTAGCCGGCTCCCCCCGAAGCTTTTTACCTGCGCCATTTCCCGAATCAGACCTGTAAACATCTCACCCCTTTGTTAGAATACAATTTTACCCTCTTCCTGCAAAGAGCGGATGATGCTTTTCGCTTTTTCGTGACCGTTGTAGGCGGCCTTTCGGCACCACTCGAGCGCCATGTCGTGGTCGGCGTCGCATCCGAACCCCTGATCAAACATCAGCCCGAGATTGTACTGCGCTTCGGCCAGCTCCATCGCGGCGGCACGTGAAAAGCAGAGGAAGGCTCTGGCGTAATCCTTGGGTACCCCGTGCCCCTCTTTGTAGAGGACGCCCAGGTTGTTGAAGGCATTGGGATTTCCCCGCTTGGCGGCCTCTTCGTACCAGAAGGCCGCCTCGGAGAAGTTCTGCACACACCCAATCCCCCGCTCAAGCGAGAGGGCGGTCTCGAACTGCGCCTGCGGAAACTCGAGGACCGCGGCGCGGAGCAGGAGCTCGAACGCTTTGAACTGATCGTGGGGGACAGCGGCGCCGTCGGCATACATCAGGGCGAGATTGTAGATCGCGGCAGGCTCGCCCAGTTCGGCGGCCTGCGAATACAGGGTAAATGCTTTTTCCAAAGAGGACTCCAACCCCAGCCCTTTTTGGTGCATGTAGCCCAACGAAGAGAGGGCCGCGGGGTGGTTCTGGAGAGCCAGATGTTCAAAAAGTTCCAATGCTTTTGGGTAATCGTGGGCATTGAAAGCATCGAATGCGGTTTGGAGCATTGAGGTTCCTCGTCTGTTTTTCGCGGATTATAGCCTAGGCGACTTTAGCGGCGCACTTTTCGATCATTTCGCTGTTTTTCTTTAAGCTTGGTGACAACATCTTTGAGTTCCTCTTTTTTCTGCAAAAGCTGGTCTCGTACCAGATGCTCATCGTCACCGTCTACTTCCGGATCGTATTCGACCGGCGTGGGATCGTATTGTTTCAACATCTCTTCCAACGTCAGGGGCTTGTCGTTTGTCATGGCAATCACTCATCATCAAAAGTTTTGCTTAATTGTAAGGTATTTTTCCTTTCGGTATTTATAGGTTTCAACATTGGAGGTTATAATTGCGTTAATAATTTATGCAAAGAAGAATATTATGCACTATGACGTAATCGTAGTCGGCGGTGGACACGCCGGAATCGAAGCGGCCCTCGCCCCCGCGCGGATGGGGTTCAAGACGCTTCTCATCTCGATCCTGGCCGAACAGGTAGGGGCGACGAGCTGCAACCCCGCCGTCGGAGGGCTGGCCAAGGGGCATCTGGTCCGCGAACTCGACGCTCTGGGCGGAGAGATGGGGCTGCTGACCGACGAAGCGGGGATCCAGTTTCGGATCCTGAACATTACCAAAGGGCCTGCCGTCCGGGGAAGCCGGGCGCAGATCGACATGGACCGTTACCGCATCATCGCCCGCAACACGGTTCTAACCACCCCCAACCTCAGTCTGATCCAGGAGACGGTCACAGGACTGATCGTGGAAGATGACACGGTGGTAGGGGTACGGACCCACCTGCTCAACGAATACCGTGCGTCGCGGGTGATCCTTACGACCGGGACGTTTATGAACGGGATCGTCCATATCGGCGAAATTACCCAGGAAGCGGGACGTTTCGGAGAGTTCCCCTCCAAGGGGCTGAGCGATCAGCTCCGTTTGCTGGGGCTGAATGTCGGACGGCTCAAAACGGGGACCTGCCCCCGCGTCGACAGCTCCTCGATCGATTTTTCGGTGATGGAGATCCAAGACGGTGACGAGCTTCCTGCGCCATTTAGCTTCCGGACTGACCGAAACCGTTTTGCGGCAGAGAAAAAGCAGCTCCCCTGCTACATCGCCTACACGAACGAGGACACCCACACCCTGATAGAGGGGAATTTCCACCGCGCTCCCCTGTTTACGGGTCAGATCGAGGGGATAGGGCCCCGCTACTGCCCCAGCATCGAGGACAAGATCAACCGTTTCCGGGACAAAGAACGCCATCACCTCTTCATCGAACCGCAGACGATGGAGAATACCGAATGCTACATCAACGGGATGTCCACGTCGCTTCCCCCCGATGTGCAGCGTTCGATGATCCACTCGGTGCATGGTATGGAGAACGCAAAAATCGTCCGCTACGGCTATGCGATCGAATACGACTACGTCGATCCGACCGAGCTGCGCCACAGTCTCGAGACGAAAAAAATCAAAAACCTCTACTGCGCCGGACAGATCAACGGGACGACGGGATACGAGGAGGCGGCCGCGCAGGGGCTGATGGCGGGGATCAACGCGAGCCTCTCCCTGCAGGGGAAAGCGCCGCTCGTTTTGCGTCGCGATGAAGCCTACATCGGGGTTCTCATCGATGACCTGGTGACCAAAGGGACGAAAGAGCCCTACCGGATGTTCACCTCCCGTGCCGAATATCGGCTGCTGCTGCGCGAAGAGACGGCCGATTTGCGGCTGGGACATTATGGCCACGCTCTGGGGCTGATCGACGACGCGCAGATGGAACGGATAGAAGAAAAACGGCGTGCGATCAACGAGGGGCTGGCGCTGCTTCAGGAGACGGTCTACACCCCCAACAAAGAGTTCCTCGCCTTTCTCGAATCGATCGGGGAGGAGAAGATCAGCGACAAACTCACCGCGATGCAGCTGGTATCGCGTAAAACGTTCGACATGGAAAAACTGGTCCAGCTCTTCCCGGCTTTCGGAGAACTGGACCCCTACCTGCTGGAACAGATCCTGATCGAAGCGAAATACGCCCGCTACGTCGAGAAGCAGAGCGAGGACATCGAGCGGATGAGCAGGATGCTCCATATCGCGATCCCCGAGAACTTTGATTTCAAATCGGTGTCGGGACTCTCCAATGAGATCGTCGACAAACTTTACAAATTCAATCCGCCGACCCTGCAGGCGGCGTCACA
>JAFGUJ010000016.1 GCA_016938595.1 Campylobacterales bacterium
ACTTTTTTTCAGGAGATTTCCATGGGTAAATTCGTAAACAGTGTCGACGAGTTTTTCAGTTTTTGTAAAGAGAACGACGTTCAGTTCGTCGATTTTCGTTTTACCGATTTGAAGGGGACCTGGCACCATGTTACGTACCGCATGAGCGCGGTCAATGCAGGGCAGTTCGAAAACGGTCTTCCGTTTGATGGTTCGTCTATCGAAGCGTGGCAGCCGATCAACCGTTCCGACATGATTCTTATGCCCGATGCTCCCTCGGCGTTTATGGATCCGTTCACTGCCGATCCGACCATCATCGTTTTCTGTGACGTCTACGACATCTACAAAGGGCAGATGTACGAAAAATGCCCCCGCTCCATCGCAAAAAAAGCGCTTGAGCACCTTGCGCAGGCCGGTGTGGGCGATGTTGCCTATTTCGGTCCTGAAAACGAATTCTTCGTCTTTGATGATGTCCGTATCCGCGACGAGATCAACTGCTCGTACTACGAAGTAGACACCGAAGAAGGTGAATGGAACCACGGTAAAGATTTCAAAGAGGGGTACAACACCGGTCATCGCCCGGGAACCAAGGGGGGGTATTTCCCGGTCGCTCCGATCGATACGATGGTAGACCTTCGCGCCGAAATGATGATGGTTCTTGAGCAGGTCGGTCTTGAAGTCGTTCTTGGTCACCACGAAGTGGCGCAGGGGCAGGGGGAGATCGGTATCGTATTCGGTACCCTCGTTGAAGCGGCGGACAACGTCCAGAAACTCAAATACGTGATCAAAATGGTTGCCCACCTGAACGGCAAAACCGTCACGTTCATGCCCAAGCCTCTCTACGGAGACAACGGAAACGGTATGCACGTCCACCAGTCGATCTGGAAAGACGGTAAAAACACATTCTACAAAGAGGGCGGCTACAGCAACCTTTCCGAAACGGCTCTTCACTACGTCGGCGGGATTTTCCACCACGCACGTGCCGTTGCGGCGTTCACGAACCCATCGACCAACTCGTACAAACGTCTGATCCCGGGCTTCGAAGCCCCTTCCATCCTGACCTATTCGAGCCAAAACCGCTCGGCTTCGTGCCGTATCCCTTACGGCGCGGGTGAAAAAGCGACCCGTATCGAAATGCGTTTCCCGGATTCTACGGCGTGTCCGTACCTCGCGTTTACCGCGATGCTTCTCGCCGGCCTTGACGGTATCAAAAACAAAATGGTACCGGTAGGACCGATGGACGAAGATCTGTTTGAACTGAGCCTCGATGAGATCCGCGAAAAAGGGATCCCGCAGATGCCACATACACTCCGCGGTTCGCTCGAAGCGCTGATCCGCGACAACGAGTTCCTCAAACCGGTCATGACCGACCTGTTTATCGATACCTATCAGCACTACAAATTCGAAACGCAGGTATGGCCTTATGAAGCCCGCCCGACAGCGTTCGAATTCAAAACCACTTACTCTTGCTGATGCTTACGGCGCAGGGCTCTCCTGTGCCGGTCCCTTCCGTTTTCTTTCATTCTATCATTAAGTATTAAGCTTAAATCAACGATAATAGTTTATCTTTTAACGTGCTTTTTTTCGCACTAAACACAGGAGTCTCAATGAAACGTAATGCGTTTACCCTTGTCGAGCTGATCTTCGTGATCGTCATTATCGGTGTACTGGCCGCCGTTGCCGTCCCGCAGTTCAAAAACCTCAAACAAAACGCCGAAGTCAAAGCGGCGATTAAAACGACGATCGACACGGCCCAGAGTGCTGCCAATGCCGCAGTCAATCAAATGGATTTGGAAAATAATGTTACCGTAATGCTGGATGATCTCGTATCCGTTAAAGGTAAAGGGTGGAGCTACAGTGATGCTACACCAGCATCCGATAAAAATGGAACTTACAAATATACGACTACGAATGGAGATGTGTCAGTAATTCAATTGGATACAACAAATCGGAATGTTTATTATAAAATTGATTGCAGCAAATTTGTAGACAGCATCAGCCAATCCAAATGTAAAGAAGATTTGAATATCAGTAGTTCTGATTTCAATACGACAATTAATTTCTAACCGATGAAACACCGATCAGCCCGCACCGGTTTCAGCCTCATCGAGCTGATCTTTGTCATCGTCATCATCGGGGTCCTTGCCGGCGTGGCGATCCCCCGTTTCGCCAATCTCACCGACAATGCTAAAATTTCCTCCGAACTGGCTACTGCCTCCTCTGTCCAAAGCGCACTCGATGCGATCCACAGCGAATGGATTACCAACACGTGCGATTTCGACTGGGGAAACAGCCAGAACACGGCGACCGAACCTCTGAACGGCGAGGGATATCCTAGCACTCTGAAC
>JAFGUJ010000126.1 GCA_016938595.1 Campylobacterales bacterium
TATGACCTCCGTACGTCTCCGGGTTACCACCGTTTCACCAACCTGGCTCAGCCGGTTGCGAACATCAAAAACATCGGTGAAGCGATGGACGAGTGGTCAATGTTTACCCTTCTGGCCAAAAAACTGGAAGAACTGGCAAACCGACCTCAGAACGTCGACAAAGCAAAAGTCAAAGACCATCCGAAGTTCGCGAAACCGGGCTTCCATGACTTGACGATTTTCCACAAAGAGTTCACCAACACCGACGAAGAGTCAGAGGGTGCGGGTGAGGTTTACCTCGGAACCGACAAAATGGCGGTTCAGGCTGCACTGGAAAAATGTGAACAGTATGAGCCGTGGACGATGGAAAAAATGTACAAAGTGGGAGGATTCCTCCTCATCAACGAAAAAGCGGCGAAATCTTCACCGTTGTACTCTGACCGTCCGTTCAACTCGAATGAGGACCACCTCTACAAATTCGAGCGTCTTGAAACCGTTTCCGGACGCCAGACGTTCTACGTCGACCATGAGCTGTTCATCAAAATGGGTGCGGCCACCAACACCGGTATGGAAGGGATCCGTCCTCAGACGAAAGACTATCCGTATGTGTTCATGACACCGCACGCGCGCTGGTCGATCCACTCGAACTACAAAACGTCCCGTACACTCCTGCGCCTCCAGCGTGGTGTTCCTGCGATCCAGGTCAACCGTGCAGTCGCGGAAGCCAAAGGGATCAAAGACGGTGAAACGATCCGTATCTACAATGCTCTGGGTGAGTTCTACGCGATGGCGAAACTCTCTTCTTCCGCACCGGCAGACGGTCTGGTAATGGAGCACGGATGGGAACCGTACATGTATTTGAAAAACAAAGGGCACAATGAGGTTGTACCAACGGCATTGAACCTTCTTGAAATGGCAGACGGATGGGGGCACCTGAAATTCGGTGGTCTCTGGGACGGTAACCAATACGCATATGATGGCGCCGTTAACTACGAAAAAGCAACTGACGTACAGTATTAAGGGGTTTAGATGTCTAAAAGACAATTAGCAATGGTAATGGACCTGAACAAATGTATCGGGTGCCAAACATGTACCGTAGCATGTAAAACGCAATGGACGAACCGTAACGGTCGTGAATATATGTATTGGAATAACGTCGAGACCTATCCGGGTACGGGTTATCCAAAAAACTGGATGGAGCTGGGCGGCGGATTCGACGCTGCCGGCGATCTCCAGCCGGGTGTAATCCCGAACCTCGAAGCCGATTACGGGGTACCCTGGGATTACAACTACGAGTCGTTGATGGGCGGCCAGGCCGACAGCAACAACTTCCACCCGCACGTTTCTCCGACATGGGGACCCAACTGGGACGAAGACGAAGGGACGGGTGTCTTCCCGCAAGACAACTATTTCTTCTATCTTCCGCGGATTTGTAACCACTGTACAAATCCGGGTTGTTTGAGTGCGTGTCCTCGTGACGCGATCTTCAAACGTGAAGAAGACGGGGTTGTACTCGTCGACCTGGATCGCTGTCAGGGATACCGCTACTGTATCGCGGGATGTCCTTACAAAAAGATCTATTTCAACCCGAAAATCTCTAAATCAGAGAAATGTATCCTTTGTTTCCCACGTATCGAGCAGGGCTTGCCACCGGCGTGTGCGCAGCAGTGTGTCGGACGTATCCGTTTCGTAGGATTCCTGGATGACGAAGAGTCTCAGGTTTACAAACTGGTACACAAATACAAAGTGGCACTGGGTCTGCGTTCAGACTACGGCACACAACCGAACGTTTACTATATCCCTCCGACCGAATCTCCTGCGAAATTCGATGCCGAAGGTAAAATCATCGAGGGATCAACCCGTCTGCCGGTAGAAGAACTTGAAAAACTGTTCGGACCAGCGGTACACGATGCGATCAAAACACTCAAAGCCGAGATGCAAAAACGTAAAGAGACCGGTGTCAGCGAACTGATGGACCTGTTGATCGCGTATCAGCACTCAGACATGTTCCGCCTCGATAACAACTATTATCAGCAGGTAGCCAAAGAGAACAAGCGCAATCCATTGGCGCCGGTAGATACACGCTACATTGCCGGTAAGTTCACAAAAGCGGGAGGACACCACTAATGAAAAAGCTTCTTACAACTATCCTTTCATTGGGTGTTGCCGCATCTGCCGCTCTGGCGGCGGAACCTGCGATCACTGCGGTCAAAGTGGCCAATGTCAATGACGCTGCAGCATGGTCCAAAGCAAAATTCCAGACGATTACTCTCTACCCGCAGACAGCGATCGAGTTCAACGACAAAAAAGCGAATGAACTGACTGCCAATGCCAAAGCAAAAAAAGCGGAAGTTGCCGCGCTTCACGATGGCAAAAATATCGCGTTGATGGTCAAATGGGCCGATAAAACACGCGATCTTCAGCAGTGTACCAGCAGCGACAACTACAGTGACGGTTTTGCCGTACAGTTTGCCGGTGCAACCAAAAAAGCTCAGCCGCTTCCGTATATCGGAATGGGTTCAAACGGGCGTCCTGTTGTCGTGCATCTCCAAAAGGCTACACCAAAAGTGTATGAGCCTAACGGAAACAAAAACGTAGCGTATCAGATCAACCGTCAGCAGACCGGTGTTTTCGGTAAAGAATTGGCCGATTTCGATGCGAAAGTAGCTTCTTTGGCGAATACCGATTATGAGAAAGTTTTTGTCGGTGAAGGATTCCGCACATTGACCGAGATCAAAGACGGATCTGCCAAATCGAACGCCACTATGACGTTTAGCCCTGCAGGATGGAACGCAACACTTGTACGCCCTCTGAAAGACGCGTATGTAAACCTTAACGGGACGGTTCCTGTATCGGTTGCGGTATGGGATGGATCGAAAATGGGTCGCAACGGGTTGAAAAACCTGAGCGCTTGGGTTGCGATCAACCTCGAGGGGCAAAAAGCGAATGCCGCGATGGTTTCTGAACTGACCACTGATCCGAAAGGGGACGCGGCCAAAGGTAAAGAAGCGGCGATGATGAACGGATGTAACGGATGCCACCAGGTTGAAGCTACCGATCCAAAATCATTCATGGGGCCGGCATTGACCAACGTCGGAGGATACTCGACGGCAGCGTACCTGCGCGAGTCAATCTTAAATCCGTCTGCGGTTGTCGTACCAGGTTACAATCGTAATGCCCACGCGAATACGCCGTGGTACAATATTGAAAACGGGAAACGCGTTTCGACGATGACCGATTACAGTTTCTTGGATAAAGAGACCGTAGACAACATCGTTGCGTATCTCAAATCTCTCAAAGCGGAGGTAGAATAATGAAAAAGATAGCATTGATCTGTGCTGCACTGGTTTTCAGTGCATTTGCCAATGAACCCGAAGAATTCGAAGGGTTTATGACGACTCCTTCATGCGCCGCGCAAGGTGCTTTTGCCGACTGTTATCTTGAAAACTACGCGTGCGGGTCGGACGGGTGTTTCAAAAAGATCGAGCCGGGTGAACGGGGAGCGCCGAATATCGCTCTATTCGTCCATGCAACGGGCAAAACCTACAACATCGACGTAAGCAAACTCAAACTCTCTGAACTGAAAGAGGGGATGAACAAAAACGGAGTCATGATCGTCGGAACTCTTGACGAAGCGACAAACACGATCAAAGCGACCGAGTTTAAAGCTCCGCCACCGCCGAAAAAGTCATTTTTCAAAGGGTGCCTGTAAGCACCCTTTATTTGAACGCGGCAGGAACAAAGTCCCTGGCGCTACGCTTGCCGCTACGGCACTGAAGCTCACCCCGATCGGGGCAGAGTTTTAGGACAACTATTCTGACTAGTTTTACTCGTTAGGGTATTTTGAAGCCCTCCTGTGACACAATCCCTTAATTTTTTCAGGAATATTTTTAATGAATAACGAATACCGACTCTATATCTATGCTTTTTTGTCGCGCGTCATGAGCGATATTCCCGACCGTCGTTTTATCCATGATCTCAAAAACAATGACCCGCTTTTGGAGATTATCGGTGAAGAGACCGCACAGTGGGTAAAAGAGACGGACGAGGAGACACTCTACGATGCCCTCAATGTCGATTACACCTCGATGTTCATCCTCAATACCCAGCCGGTCGAATCGTTTGTTCTTGATGCCAAAAACGAGACCCTTGTAGGGCTGCAGAACCCCGTCATGGCGTTTTACTTCACCCACGGGTTTGAGGTAAACATGGACCAGACGCAGATCATGGCCCCCGATCATCTCTCCATCGAATTCGCCTTTATGCAGACCCTCGTGTACCGTAACGAGACCGCTCCGCAGCTGGAGTTTCTGGAGCAGCACATCTTTCCATGGGTGGTGCCATACATGATGGGGATGAAAAGGATGGCGGATACCCCGTTCTATCGCGACATGTGTGATTTCATCGTCGAGTTTTTGAGCGCCGATGTCGAGTATCTCTCCTCGGGAGGGACCAATGGGTAACATCAATTTCGTCCAGAAAAGCAACCTCTTCAGCTATACGGGAACACGCTGCCTCCGCAACGAGTATTACCATAACGACTGCCGTATCTGCATCGACCTGTGCCCGAAGGGGGCCTTTCACATTGTCCGGAACAAGCTGACCCTCTTTGACAACGAATGCGTCGAATGCGCGGGGTGCATCGGAAGCTGCCCTACCGAAGCGCTTCAGATCGACAATTTCGATCCCAACGGGTTCGCCGCCGGTTTCCAGCATCAAAACGATTCTCTGATTTCGTGTAAAGTCTCGACGCCGTGTCTGGGGGTGTTCGATACCGAGCACTTCGCGGTCATGGCGATGCGCGGAGGGAAAAACGTCCAGTGCGACCTGAGCCATTGTGCCGCGTGCCCCCTGAACGAATCGGGGGTGCTGGGAAATTCCATCCGTGCCAAAATTGCTGAAGCCAACCGCTTCCTCGAATCGATCGAGAGTGAAAATACGATCGAGACGATCGAGGTCAAAGAGGAGCAAAGCGATCGTCGCGCCCTCTTCCGCAAAGGGTTCGAAAAGCTCAAAGAGACGGTCATCGAAGAGAGTGCGGCGCATGTTTCCATGACAACGGCACACCACCGGCAAGCCGATATGAAGATACCTCTGAAGCGGATACTGCTCAAAAACTCCCTGAAAGAGGTTGTCGGCGATCTGAAAACAGTGCAGTTTGAAGGGACGAGTTCTTTGTTCTTCAACAAGCAGATCGATTTCTCGGCCTGTACCAACTGCGGCGACTGTACCCAGTTTTGCCCGACCGACGCGCTGTTCCCGACATCGGACAAGCAGGGGATCTATTTTTCACAGGGTAAATGTATCGGGTGCGGTATCTGCGAGGATATCTGCAAACCGAACGCCATAACGAAAAAAGAGGGGTACGATCTCATCAGCGTAGCATTCGACCGCGCCGAAGAACTCGTCCATTACGAGCTGGTGATGTGCCATGAGTGCCGGACCCCGTTCCCTTATAAGGGAGGAGATCCGATCTGCGACCGGTGCATTTCGTTTGTGACGAATCACGCCAACATGTTTACCCTCGCGAGGGATATGTAACCCCTCCCTATTTCTTCTCCATCACGTCTTTGGCACCCTTGATCGCCCCTTCCATCGCCGATTTGGCGACGCTCCAGGCGCGGGCTCCCATCGCTTTGGCTTCCTGTGCCGATTTGGACTGCAGCAGTCTGTTCCCCTGAGCGGTAACACCGCGTTTGATACGCGCAAGGCGGTTGCGCAGCAGCTCGACCGTTTCCTGTGAGAGGCGGTTGAGTTCGTCGGAGCTTGTGGCGACTTCGTCGTTCAGCTGCTCGAGTTTTTGGATCATAACCGCGTTGTTGTGGCTTCTGAGGCCGTGGAAAATCTGCGTAAAGAGGGTGTCGACCTGATCGAGCTCGAGTTCGATCGTTTTGTACTCGTCGCGGTAGAGGGCCTTGACCTCTTCGGGGACATACAGAAGATACTGACGGAATTTCTCGATCGATTTGATGAGTGCGGTATGGATCCCTCGCAGTGTTCCGCGAAGGATCGTTTCGGCCTGGTTTGGGGTCGCTTCGGCGATCCCCAGCGACGTTTGGAGAATGCTGGCGAGAATGCGGCGAATCCGCACGGCGTTGAGGACGTTGGCGTTGAGCGACTCGAACGTGATTTCTTTGATGATCTCTTCCAGAGTCTCTTCGATGTCGGACCCTTTTTCCAGCGTCGTGATGATGGCGCTTTCGGTGATCTCTTCGAGGATTTCGAGCAGATCGATCGACTGCAATTTGACTTGGTGAAGTTTTTCGAGGACCTCTTCACTGCTGCCGAGCTGTTTTTCGACGGCGTTGAACAGGTTGTATTTGAGGTGCTGGAGCTCTTCGCTTTTGCGGGCAATCTGGCGCTCGATCCGCTCTTTTTGGGCGATGAGATCTTCGAGCTCGCCGTAGAGGGTCTGACCCTCCTCCTCGATCATCGCTCCGGCAAAGACCTTGAGCTCCTGGAGTGAGAGCGCCTGGGGGTTGATGGACCATTCGCTCTCCAAAGAGGAGATAACCGAGGAGACTTTCGCTTCGAGATCGTTTGAAGCGAGGGTACGGTAGCGGGTTTTGATGTCCCGTTTCAACGTTTCGAGATTCATAAAGATATCCTTTGTGTCAACGCTTTTTACGCGATTGGGCATGTGTCGCTTCAGAGCACCATTTTGATGTGGGGATGGGCTTTGAGCGTTTCGTAGATATAGGTTCGTTCGTCCTCATTATGGACCAACAATTCTAAGTTCATGCTGATGTACTTTCCGCCCCGGCTCGTGTTGGAAGGGTTCAGGGAATATTTCCGCTCTCCCAAAATCTCCAGTGCGGCGATTTCAATCCCCGCGCGCTCGTGCGCGACCACTTTATAGCACCAGCTGCACGGGTATTCGAGCTCAAGCTTCTGGGTTGATTCGTTGATAATGACCACTTTTGCCTCCTGTTTTGGTTTCAAGCTGTACGGGACCGATCACCATCCCTTTGTCGATCGCTTTGAGCATGTCGTAGATCGTCAGCAGTCCGATGCTCGTTCCGGTCAGCGCTTCCATCTCTACCCCCGTCTGGCCGCTGAGTTTGGCGGTGACTGTGAGACGGAATCCTGGGAGCTCCGGGAGCTCATCGATGTCGCAGTGGACCCCGCTGAGGTTGAGGGGATGACACATCGGGATGAGGTCGGAGGTTTTTTTCGTCCCCATGATCGCCGCGATGACGGCAGTCTGGAGGACGGGCCCTTTTTTGGCCGTCTGGTTGACGACGGCGTCATAGGCGTCCTGGCTCATCGTGATAAGACCGCTGGCGACGGCGACCCTGGCGGTCGTGTTTTTGTCCGAGACATCGACCATTTTAGGGCGGTCACGCTCGTCGAGATGGGTTAATTGCATAGGTACTCTTTGAAACGGATATTCATATTCTAATTATAGCCTAGAGTGGTAAATCGTAGATTGATTAAAAAATAATCATTGTAGTGATCAATATTTGGTTATAGTTTTGTCATGAGATTTCGGTTGCTCTTGTGGATGGCGCGTCATTCCGAAAGCCTCATAACTCCTTCTTTTAGATTCAACGCTTTGCCTGAGCCGGTTTGGCCAGGCACTCTTTTTAACTTACAAAATCACACACAGGGGGATACGATGCAGGATCTGGTACGAAGCTATGCCGCCAATGCCCCGTTATTCGAAAAATTTATTCTGACGACACTGGGAAAAGTGAGCCTGAAAAAATTCGATGTGCAGCTCGCGCAGCGGCTCTTTAAAACCTTTCCGAGTCTGGAACTGATCTACAAATGCGACGAGGGGTTTGTCCAGAATTCCCCCAACATCTATGCCGACCGGGAAGA
>JAFGUJ010000017.1 GCA_016938595.1 Campylobacterales bacterium
AAGGCTTTTTATCCCCAGAAGGCTTTTTATCTCCATAGGGCTTTTTGTCGCCGTAGGCTTTTTTCTCTCCGAAAGGCTTTTTATCTCCGTAGGGTTTCTTGTCACCGAAAGCTTTTTTGTCTCCGTAGGGTTTTTTATCCCCTTTGAAAGGCTCTTTTTTCCCTTCGGCAGGTTTGGCATCGTCGGAGCTTTTCTGCTCTTTTCCGAAAAACTTCGGTTTGCTGGAATAGGGGGTTCTGTAGGCTTTTTCGGCATCGGAACGGGGCGTTCCGTCGATGTAATGGTTCCGTTCGCGCGTTTTTCCCTCAAAAATCGGTTTGCCGTTTTCGTCTTTTCCGACAAAGCGGGGTTTTGAATCCCGGCTGCCGCGATGGTCCGATTTTTTCGCATCGTCGCCGGAGAACGGTTTGCGCTGAGCCCTTTTGTCGTCTCGGAACCCTCTCTCTTCGCGTTTCCCGCCGGAGCGTTCGCCCTCGGAACGCGGTTTGAAATCACGCTTCGGACGATCGTCACGTTTTGAGTTCGCTTCGTCGCGTGCCGCGCGGCGGGCTTTGGCCTCTTCTTTGCTTTTTTGTTCTGCGGCGATTCCGAAATCGGGCTCAAATCCGATGACCGGTTCCTGGATAATGGTACGCCCCAGAAGGGTTTCGATGCCGTAGAGAAATTTTTGATCCTCTGTCCCCAGTAAAATCAGCGCCTGCTCCCGTGCTTTGGCGAAACGGGTCATATAGACGATGGCTTTTTCGGGAAGGTCATAGCTGATGAGAATGTCGCATACGAGATCTCCCGACTGGGCAAGTGTTGTGTCGCTGAGGAGGGTGATATTTTTCCCTTCGGGTAGGGTGATGCGTCCCGTGTCCCCGGCAGTGAGGACGAGGATACTTTTGCCGCTGTGCTGAGCGATGAGATGAGACAAAAGCTCATTTTTGCGAGACGCGTTGCAGGGATGGATGCGATGGTTTTGACGTTTGATGGTTGATGACATGGAGAGTCCTTGGAACATAGTCCTCATGAACGAGGAGAGATAAGCGGTCAATGCGGAAGTGTCAAGCGCAGACCGAACGCGCAAATGATAACGGCATTATAGCGTGATTACCCACAAACGCATCTCTCTTCGAGGGGGAGGCTATTCGACGGGATACCCTTTTTCGCTCCATTCGTTAAAACCGTTAAGGAACCAGTAGACATTGCTGTACCCGAGTTTGCGGACTGCCAGGGCCGCTTCGTATGAATTGGCGCACGATTCTCCGTAGCAATAGAACACGAGCGGCTCCTCTTTGGCTTTGGGGAGTTCGATGACGATGTATTCGGCTTTGGATACGTCGAAATGGACCGGTTTGGCCCCTTTGATACGGGATTTTTGGAAATGGCGTTTTTCCCGAGCATCATAAAAATAGGCTTTTTGGCCGTGGAGCTCGCCGGCTTTTTTCAAATCGATAACCCTGATCCCCTTTTGAAGGGCGTCATCGACCTGCGGAGGAGTGACGCAGACATCGTATCTCGTTTCCAAAAGGAAACTTTTTTCTCCGTCATAATCTACTGCCTCCAATGGGATAAAACTTAAAAATCCGGCTAAAACGAGTGAGGATAATGTTCGGCTCATGTGGAACTCCTTACGTGATATTATTTAATCATAGACCACCGCTATTTAACTTTTCTCAACAAATGGAAAATAGATAGATATAATAATATTTTATTCAGCTGAAGGTACGGGAATGGGTGGAACAGGAGGCCTAGCGGCCCAGTTTTTCGGCATCCCGGATGCAGTAACGGGTATGCGGTTCGACACGCAGCCGCTCCACCGGGATAGAGTCGCCGCTCTCTTCGCAGATTCCGTAGGTACCGCTGTCGATTTTTGAGAGGGCGTGGAGGACTTCGGAGAGTTCATGCTGCTGCTGCGCGAGCAGGGCATTGTGATGCATGCTTTCGCTTTCCAATGATGCCAGATCTTCCATGTCGTTGATCCCTTCGTCGGTAGCGACCAGTTCAAGCTCTTCACGCAACCGTGTAATGTTCGCTTCAAGAGAACTCTTCATCCCTTCCAGTTGCGTTTTGAATTCGTTCAGATTGATGGTGCTCATGATACCCTCCGTTTTTTATATCATAGTCCTAGTTTTTTAAAATTAAGATTAATGGCGCTGACGGAGCAGTGAAACGATGTCGTCCAAACGGCGGGTATTAATGACGTCATCCGTTTCGAGCCAGCCGCGGCGCCCCTGAGAGATACCGTAACGGATAAGATCCAGATCCCGCACCGAATGGGCATCGGTGGAGATTGCGATTTTCACCCCTGCGTCTTTGGCCATCCGGCAGTGGAGGTCATGGATGTCGAGGCGGTCTGGCTGGGAGTTGAGTTCGAGAATGATGTGGCGCTCGGCGCAGGTGCGAATGATGGTTTCCATGTCGAGCAGATAGGGATCGCGCAGTCCGAGCAGCCGTCCGGTAGGGTGGGCGAAAATCGTGAAATAGGGGTTTTCCATCGCTTTGAGAATCCGGGCTGTCTGTTCTTTGGCCGAGAGGTTGAAGCGGTAGTGGACGGCACAGACGGTGAAATCGAGTTTTTCGAGAACCGAATCGGGAAGATCGAGCGTACCGTCGTCCAGGATATCGACTTCGGCCGATTTGAGGAGGGTTATCCCCTCCAGCGACCCGTTGAGACGATCGATCGTCTCGATCTGTTCGAGGATTCTGGCTTCATCGAGGCCGTGGGCGATTTTGAGGTGGTGGGTGTGGTCGGTGATCGCCAGATATTCGTATCCGCGCTCCCGTGCGGCAAGGGCCATCTCCTCGATCGTATTGATGCCGTCACTGTAGGTGGTGTGGGCGTGCAGATCGCCGCGGATCTGGGAGACTTCGATAAGGCGGGGGAGGCGGCCTGCGAGGGCTGCTTCGATCTCGCCGCGGTTTTCGCGCAGTTCCGGGACGATGTAGGGCATTCCGAGCGTCTGGTAGATCGCCGCTTCGCTCTCGTACGCGATCCGGGTGTCGCCGCGGAATACCCCGTATTCATTGATTTTGAGCCCTGCGCGGGAGGCCAGCGTCCGCAGTTCAATGTTATGGGCCTTGGAACCGGTGAAATGGTGCAGCGTCGTTGCGAACTCCTCTTCGGTGACGGCGCGCAGATCGACGTGTATGCCGCTGCGCAGGATCACAGAAGAGCGGGTGGGCCCGCTCATCACGACGCTTTGGATATCTTCCATCGTCGTAAAACGCTCCATGATCTCTCTTGAATCGGTACAGGAAGCGACGATGTCGATGTCCTTGGGATCCTCGCGGCGGCGGCGGATACTTCCGGCGATCTCGATGCGTATCACCCCCTGCGAGGAGTTGAGCAACGATACGATCCGCTCCGCAACGGGGCCGATCTGATCGAGGCGGTAGCGTCTGGTGTCAAGCCCTTTTTTCCCCAGCGCGGTGCGCAGAGAGGCGATCATAGCGGGGCCGAACCCGCTCACCTCTTCCAGTTTTCCGGTTTCGAGCGCCGTTTTGAGATCGGCCGCCGAGTTGATCCCCAAAACTTCGTGGAGTGTATGAACCCGTTTGGGCCCCAATCCGGGAAGTCTGAGGAGATCTTCGAGTCCGGGGGAGACCTTCTCTCTGAGCTCACGCAGGAACTGCAGTTCTCCCGTTTCGACCATCTCGGTGATTTTGGCGCTCAGGTCTTTTCCGATCGTTTTGAGGGTTGTGAGATCAAATCCCTCAAGAAGGAGCGTGCTCATCTCGCTGGGGTAGGAGAGGATTGTCCGCGCGGCGTTGCGGTAGGCACGCACCCGAAAGGGGTTGGCCCCTTCTATGTCGAGGAGTTCGGCGATTTCGTTGAAAGCGTTGGCGATCTCTTGGTTGGTGGCTCCCATCTGTTTCCTCTGAAAAACCTGTGTCGGGTTATTGTACACGAAATAAGCTCTTTCACAATGAGTTCGCATTAAAATAGCACCATAACCGTGAAAACAACCATAAGGAAACGTAATGACGATGAAGATTCTTGGGGCGCTGGGGATGGTGCTGATCCTTTTTGCAGGATGCAGCAAGCAGCCCGAAACACGTAATTCGCTGAATAACCTGCCTCAATGGTATCAGGAGCCCACCGTGTTGGGGGACAAATACGCCGCATCGGGATCGGCCAAGCCGAACAAGGCGGGGGACATCGAGCTGCAGCGGATCGAGGCTGCGGCGGTGGCGCGTGCCGAACTGGCCCGGCAGATGGAACTTCGGGTCAAGGACATGTACAAACGGGCCACTCAGGAGTTGGGGATCGGCGAGGACCAGACGATCGATCATGCGGTGCAGTATGCGACCAAACAGATCGCCGACGTGACGCTGAAAAATTCGCAGCAGAAAAAACTGTTCATCGACAACGAGACGGGGGTGTTGTATACGTTGATCGCTTTGGATTCTTCCATTGTCGACCGCCAGCTTAAATCGAGCATCCAATCCTCGTTTGGAAACGAGGAGGCCATGTGGAAGAAGTTTCAGGCGACACAGATGTGGAAAGAACTTGAAAGCGGAGATGCGAAATGAGCAAAACGGTTTTCCTGATTCTTTTGGCGGCCGTGATGGTGTCCGGATGCGCTTCGCATCAGCCGGATCCGAACGCCGTGATGATGGACAACGTGATCGGGGAACTGGACCGTGAAACGGCTCGATAGCCTCATCGCAGGGACCTTGGGCGTCTTGCTGCTGGCCGGATGTTCGACCAAAATCGATCTGTATCAGTACAAGGATGTCTCGTCGGTGACCATCGTCGATGAGGAGAAGGCAAACTACAAGGTCCAAAAGCCCAGACTCAGTGCGAATCTCCTCGTCGAAGAGGGATATGAATATGCCGATACGATTCGGGATGCTTTCCTCGCCCGGAACGACCGCAGCAGCATCTTTTTAATCAACGAGGAGAATGCGTACACCCTTCGCCTCACCCTCCAAAATCTCGAATCGTCCCGGCAATATTACCCTTCCGAGTACGTCAAGACCAAAAAGGGGGGGTATTATACCGACCCTTACTGGTCGTACACGGTTTCGAGCGTCATGAGCGCCGAACTGACTTCCCTTGCGGGAGAAAAACGGTTTTTTGAATCGTCCGACCGGTTCCGCTATGCTGAGAACGGGCGATATCCGCGCGCCGTTCCCCGCGAAAAGCATATCCAGTCGATTCAGAATACGGTCGGGAAGCTGCTGCGCCAAATGGCCAACGATCTCGCCCCAGAGGGGCTCATCATCAGCAAAAAAGTTTCCGTCAAAGACCCGGATGATTTCATCTTTATGGCCAATATGGGGCTGGGCAACGG
>JAFGUJ010000127.1 GCA_016938595.1 Campylobacterales bacterium
AGGAGCTTTTTTTTGTCGTTTAGTATCGCCCCGATCTCTTCTGTGCTCATCCCTGCTCCGCATCCTAAAAAAGTAGTTGATTATAACTTAGAGGGGCTAAAACGAGGCTATAAAAGAGAAATGAGCGGGAGAAATCCCGCGAAACGCGGGAAGAAAAAAGGTTAGATTCTTGCGTAGGAGACGCTGATGCACGCGTTAAGCGCGGAAAGCTCTTTGAGGGTTTTGTCGCTGACGGCGGAGTCGACGATGATGACCGCAAGCGCTTCGCCGCTTTTGTTCCGTCCGAGACGGAAGTCCGCGATGTTCACGTTGTGGGCGGCGAGGAGTGTCCCCACCTGTCCGATGACACCCGGCACGTCGGTATTTTTGAAGAGGATCATGTTCCCCGTCGGTTCGACGTCGACGCCGAAGCCGTTGATGTCGACGATACGCTGGACGTCGTCGTTGAACATCGTCGCGCTGATTTCAATCGCCTCTTTGTCGGTCGTCACTTTGACTGTTACGAGGTTTTTGTACACAGGGCTTTCGGGAAGCTCTTCGGTTTCGATTTTGATCCCGCGCTCTTTGGCGATGAAGTCGGCGTTGACGTAGTTGATCGTCTCACCCGAAATCTCGGCCAGTGCGCCGACGGTCACAAACGTCGCCAGAGAGTTGAGATACTCGGCTATTTCGCCGCGCCCTTTGACCTTGATCGAGACGATAGGCGCCTTGTTCATCTGGGACGCGAGGAAACCGATTTTCTGTACCATTTCCAAAAACGGCTTGACGAAAGAAGGGATCTTCGTCTCGTCGATCGGGAGGTTCAGCGCGTGCGGGTACGCGATCCCTTTGGCCGCTTCGATCGCCTGCTGGGCCGCTTCGACACCGATGTTGTACTGCGACTCGAACGTATTGGCACCGAGGTGCGGAGAGACACAGATGTTGTCGAGGTCGAGGAGCTTGTGGTCGGTCGCCGGTTCTTTGTTGAACACGTCGATCCCTGCGAAACGGATTTTGCCCGATTTGAGGCCGTCGTAGAGGGCATCTTCGTCATACAGTCCGCCTCGTGCGCAGTTGATGAGGACGACACCGTCTTTCATCTTCGAAATCTCGTCCGCGCCGATCATCCCGATGGTCTCTTTGTTTTTGGGCGTGTGGATCGTGATGATGTCACAGGCGAGGATGTCGTCGAAATTGGTGGTGTATTTGACCCCCACGTCGGTCGCTTTGGAAGGGTGGATGTACGGGTCGTATGCGATGACGTCCATTTCGAACGCTTTGGAGCGGATACCGACGCGGCTTCCGATGTTACCGAAACCGATAACTCCCAGTTTTTTCCCTTTGAGCTCGTAGCCGTACCATTTTTCCCGTTTCCAGATACGCTGGTTTTTGAGGTGGTCGTGGGAATACGGGAACATCCGCATGCATGAGAGCATGTGGGTCATGGTCAGTTCGACCGCGGCAATCGTGTTCGCCGTGGGGACGTTCATAACGATGATTCCCTCTTTGGAACATCCCGGAATATCGACGTTGTCGACGCCGACGCCGGCGCGGACAACCGCTTTGAGTTTCCCTTTGGCCGCTTCGATGAATTTGTCATCGACATCGGTCGAACTGCGGGTAATCGCCACGTCAGCATTTTTAATGACGTCCAGCAAAGCCGTTTTGTCCATGTCTGCTGCAAAAATCATCTCCACCTGATCATCTTGGCGAAGAATGTTGAGCCCCTCTTCGTGGATATGGTCACATACGACAATTTTATGTTTTTCCATCAGTTTTCCTCATAAGGCGATAGGGTCGCCGTGATTTGGTAGGTTTTTAGTTTAGTTACAAGAGATTCGAGTCTGTTTTGGTCATCTGAATCGACCAGAAGGGTCATTGCATCCCCCTCTTTATGAAAAAAATAATGAAGTCCGCTGTTCAGGAGCTCTTGTTTCAAGCAAAAAAGCTCGTACGAGTCTTTGAGCGGAACCGTAAGTCGGTATCTCGTCACAGGGGCAACGTCCCCCATCGCAAGATCCAGATGTACTTCGTTTATCGGATAGAAATACCCTTTCTCCTCGTTCATGGAGAAACGGCCGATCCAGCTCTCTTGCGCCGATGCCGGAACGTTTAAAGAATGATCTTCCTCCACCGAAGCGTCTTCGGAGGGAGGGACAGATGGGTTGATCCGTATCATGAATACGACGATGAAAACCGCTACTGCCGCTGTTGTCAGAGGAAACAGCCAGTAAGCGAACCGCCGCATCGGATTATTTCAATTGGTCTTTGATCAAATCACCGAGACTGTTTGACTCGTCATCGTTGATTTCATTCAGCATCTCCTGGTCTTTGATCCGCTCAAGTTTTTTGACGGAGAGACGGATGCGGTCGCGTTTGGCATCGATCACAAGGATCGCCGCTTCGATCGTTTGGCCGATGGTCAACTCTTCCGGAGTCAAAGGATAAAGGTCTTCGTTACGAATAAGGGCGTCAACACCCCCTTCAAGGGATACGAAGACGCCGAAATCTTTCACGTCGCGAACGGTAGCCTGAACGATGTCGTTCATTCTGTGGCTGGTGGCAAACTGATCGATCGGGCTCTCTTCGAGTGCTTTGCGGTTCAATGAGATTTTTTCATCTTCGGCATTGATTTTCGCGATTTTCACTTCGATCTCGTCACCCACTTTGAGAGCTTCTTTGCATTTGACATTTTTGTCCCATGAAAGATCCTGGTTGTGAAGAAGTCCTTCAACCCCCCCGACTTTCACGAAAGCACCGAAATCGGTCAATGAGGTGACGGTCCCTTTGACCACATCACCCTCTTTGAATTTTTTCATGAACTCTTCAAACGGCTTGGGCTGAAGACGTTTGTACGATACGCGCAGTTTGTGCGTTTTCGAGTTAATTTCGATCACTTCGACGTCGATTTCCTGACCGACGGTCAGATAATCTTTCGGATGTTTGATGTTTTTATCCCATGTGATTTCAGAGATATGCAAGAACCCTTCGATGTCGTTTCCGAGATCGACGAACAC
>JAFGUJ010000128.1 GCA_016938595.1 Campylobacterales bacterium
CTTAATATCATTGCACCACCCACTCTTTGACCCACGGCCATTCGCCGAATCCCGATTCGGCATTGATATGCCCGGCGTTCGGTATTACGATCATCTCGATCCCCAGCTTTTTTTGAAGTTCCCGCGCTTCATCCGCTCCCATGTAGGGATCGGTGTCGGAGGTGACGAGAAGCGCCTCCTGCGCAAACAGTCTGTCGGGGGCTTCCAGCGGGAAAAAAGACTTCAGAATCTCTATCTCGCAGTCAAGGCGCGGCGGCGCGACCAGCAGGAGCCGCTGTACGGGCGCTATCTCTCCTTCGTTGCAGAGATGAAACCACAGAATGTTTGCGAGCGAATGGCAGATCACGACATCGGGCCGAAAATCCGCCAAAAGGGTTTTCACCTGCCTCATCCATCTGTTTTTGCTGGGGAAATGGGGGTTGTCCAACAGGGGGAAACAGACCGTGCCGTAGTTTTTGGCCAGTTCGCCGGCTAGCCATGCCTGCCAATGGGGGTTATCGCTCCCCCCCCAGCCGTGCAGTATCAGCGTTTTTCGCATGAGAGTTCCCGGACATAGCGGCGTACTTCGGTATCAATCGCAAAAATATCTTCAACCGACCGGGGCGAGGATGAAAATGTTTCGTACGCCTGAAGAATCGATTTGGAAATATCCACGAAACGGATCTCTCCGCGGATAAAGCGCTCAATGGCCGCTTCGTTGGCGGCATTGACGATGACGCCGCGCTTTGGGTTGCGAAGCAGATCCTCTTTGATTTCCCATACCGGATAGCGCTCCGCCTCAATTTCGCGGAATTCCAAAGAACCGATCCGGGCAAGGTCGATCCTCTCGACAATGGGGGTATCCACCCGCCCCATCAGCGCGTAGGCGATCGGAAGGCGCATATCGGCGTGGGCGAAATGGGCCGTCGTGGAACCGTCGGTGTAGTCGATCATCGCGTGAATCAGTGAACGGGTTTCGATGAGGGCGTCGTACTCCCCTTCCCCGAAGAGCCAGCGCGCTTCGAGGAGTTCAAAGAGCTTATTCATCATCGAGGCGCTGTCGATGGTGATTTTCTGCCCCATTGACCAGTTGGGGTGTTTGAGGGCATCCTCGAGGGTCGCATGCGCAAGTTTTTCCAGCGGCCAGTCGCGGAATGCCCCGCCGCTGGCGGTGACCACCATCCGCTCCACGGGCCGGCTCCCCTGATTCAGATACCACAGTCCGAAATGCTCCGAATCGATCGGAACGATCGAGGAGGTATCGACAAACGTTCCCCCCACCACCAGAGACTCTTTGTTGGCCAAAGCCATTTTTTTCCCGCACTCGAGCGCTTTGAGCGTCGGACGAAATCCGGCGAAACCGACCAGGGCATTGACGACATGCTGTGATTCTGATTCCTCGATCGCGTCAAGGATCGCCGCTTCTCCTGCACGCACATCGGGATGATTGACCCGGGAGATGTCTTCTGCGTGCATCACGACGACACGCTTGGGGGAGTGTTTGAAAATTTGGGCATTGAGAAGATCGATGTTGCGGCCGGCAACGAGGGTATCGACACTGAGGCCGAACTGCTCGGCCACCCGAAGGGCGTTGACTCCGATGGAGCCGGTGGAACCCAGAAGGATCAAACAAGACCCCGAAGGAGGACGAGCATGATGATCGACGAGAAAAGGTAACCGTCAATGCGGTCCAGCACTCCGCCATGACCCGGGAGGATCGAACCGCTGTCCTTGACCCCGGCCCGGCGCTTGAGATAGCTCTCGAACAGATCCCCGAACACCGCACCGATGGCGGCCATCATCGAAATGATCACCGCTTTGTCGATATCGACAATAGTGACACCGATGAAAAATCCGGCCACAGTCGCGACGGCAATACCGCCGTATACCCCTTCACGGGTTTTGCTCGGGCTGGAGACGCTAAACGGAGTTTTCCCGATGCTGCGCCCGACGACATAGGCGCCGATATCCGCCGATGCGACCACGACGAGAAGCCACAACAGCGCGGTGATGCCGTACTCCTGGTACATGCTGAGCATGAAAAGCATCCCTGCCGTGGGGTAGACAAACGGGAAGAAGTTTTTCCACGGAATGTTCTGCGTATAGGCAACGGCGGCGGCAAATATGAGTCCCGCGATAACAAACAGATCTTCTCCATAAGGGTAAAGGGCCGCCGCAAGCCATAAAATGGCCGCATACGAATACAGAGAGTTGTTGTTGATCCCGAACAGGCGCATCGCCTCATGAAACGCGAGGAGATAAACGACCCCCATCACCGTCCACATCAGCCAGAAGTTGTTGATCAGCCCTACCATCAGGACTCCACTAACAAGGACAATCGCCGTGACAATACGATCTTTTGTTGAATTTTTTGCGGTTTGCATCATGATTTGACCATTGGTTAAGTTGAACGATTATAGCGCATCACACTTTAATATCTAAGAGATGAAGCGGTTTTTGCGCGGGAGGGGGCTCCTCTTGAGCCGATTCTTCGTGCTGCGCACGGCGTTCCTCCTGCTCCGCCTGCTCTTTGGTATGTTCCCGGTCGGGATCGATCCCATGGCTCTCTTCGGGGGGGCGCACCTCTTCGACCTCTTTGGCCTTTTCCTGCACCGCGGCCGCCGCAGCGAGCGTCTGGAGTTCAAACCGGTTCAATATCGCATTTTTTTCACTCGCGACACTCGCCATCTGCTGATTGACGTATATCGTGTTTCCGATCGGACCGATGGCCATGGTTCCTATCCTTTCTCCACGCTGAGGGTCTTGTAATTGGTGTACAAGACGTTCGCCCCTTCCTGGATTTTGACTTCTCTTCTGGGGGTATAATCGACCAGATAGCGCCCTTTTTCAAATACCGAAAAATCAACGCACAGTTTGGCCGCCGCTTCGAGAAGCCGCTCGGGCAGCTGCTGCTTATCGGTCGTGATCACGACATGTGCCGAAGGGCGGTCTTTGAGGTGCATCCAGATATCGCGCGCTTTGGCGCCTCTGAGCAGTTCGATGTTCCCTTTTTCGCTTTTCCCCAGCGACACCTTAACCCCTTCGATCCAGAATTCGGCTACCGAATCGGAGGTTTTGAGTCGGGACGTTCCCCCTTTGGCGGGAAACAGCAGGGCTATCTCCTCGGGGGTTCGGGCCTCTTCGACGGTCTGGATAAAAAGGGCGTGATGGCGAATCTTTTCTTCCAGATTGTGACGCTCGTGATGCAGCCCGATCGCTTTTTGCTTCGCTTTTTTGGAACGCTTGAAAAACGCTTCCGCACACCCGGCGGCACTGCTGCACCCCGAAGGGAGTTGCAGACGCACTTTTTTCCCCTCAAAATCGGTCACCTCGGCAGAAGCGGCATAGGGGTTGATCGCATCCAGGTTGGCCAGCACCAGATGACCCGCATGCTGCGCTTCCTGCGACTCTTCGAGCAATGCCTTCTCGTCTTCCAGCGCGTCGAGATGTTTCTGCAGCTGGGCGAGCCGTTTGACGAGGAGCGATTTTTTTTCGTGCTTGAGGCGCTCAAGTTTTTCGCCGCTCAGCCGGCGGAACTCCTGAACCAGAAATTCCCGGACATCGGAGAGAGGATACTCTTTGGGGACGAAAGGAAGCGTCGGGGGATTGGCAAGTTTTTGCCCGACCCGAACGCTCCTCGTCGAAATGTCCGCATCAATATGACGCAACGCTTCGAGAACCTGCTCCTCTTTGTCGAGAATAATCGCGTTAGTATGTTTCCCGGTGAACTCCAGCTGCAGAATCGTCGTTTCGCTTTTGTAGGCACCGCTTTGCGTCACCGTGATCCGGATGATTTTGTCCTCGTTGTGAAGGGCAACGGACTGGATGGTCGAACGGTTGAACCGTTTGGCCAGTAAAACGTCAAAAGGGGCCTGATACATTTTCCCGCGATTTGCGGCATCGCCGATCGTTATCGTCGAATTTCCGCGCTGCATTTCGAAGTTCCAGCTGTTGTCGGAATCGAAAATGAGCCGTATCCCCGTATCGCTGTAACGGTAGGCCGCAACAACCCGAGTGAACCGTTTCATGTACTCTGCTATCTGTTTCAGATAAGAATATCTCATATTTTACCTTCGCTTTAGAAAAAGACAATTACAATTGGATTACATTTAAGGAGTCGGGTACGCATGATGCAACTTTTCAATACGATCAAAACCAAATTTATCGTGAATCTTTTCGCCGGAATAACGGCCATCTTAATCAGTGTCATTGTAGCATACTTCATTGCCACCAGTTCGATCAAAAACATCATGACGAGCGACCTGAACACCGTCGCCGACTCGCTGGAACAGACGGTCGTCTACATCTCGGAAGTCCAGCCGGACGCCTACAAGGACGAACGGTTCAAAAAAGACATCTTCAAAATCAAGATCGGCGAAAGCGGCTACGTCTATATGGTCGACGCGACAGGAACCATGCGCGTCCACCACAAAGAGGAGGGGAAAAACCTCGCGGGGACAGACTACATCGACGCCATCCGTTCCCACAAAGAGGGGGGAATCTTCGAATACACCTCCGCCACGACGGGGCAGGAGAAGATCGCCGCCTACCGCTATATCCCCGCATGGGACATGTGGGTCGTTCCGGGGCTCAACAAAGCCGATTATTTCGATGAACTTCAGGCCGGTTTTTTCAAATGGTTCATGGTCCTCGGGAGTGTCCTGATGGCCATTCTGATCGCCATCAACTATCTCTCAGGCAGAAGCATCCTCCGTCCGATCGAAGAGCTCGACACCGTCTCTTCCGATCTGGCGCACGGGAACGGCGACCTGACCAAACGGCTCCCCATCCTCAACAAACACGACGAGATCGGGATCGCCAGTAGCTACCTGAACCAGTTTATCGGCAAGATCCAGACCACCATCAACGATACGAAGCGGATCACCACATCGGCCGTCGGTTCGACGTCCACCCTCAACAGTGCGGCCACCAACCTCTCGGCGCAGTCGGAAAAAACCAATGCGATCGCCCAGAACACCAACGCAACCGCCGCCGAAATCGGCGCTACGCTGGAACAGAGCGTCAACATGGCCAAAAGCACCCTCAATAACAGCCGCTCCACGGAAGAGGAGCTGAATAATGTCCGGGATATCGCCAACATCATCACCCGCGAAATCCACAGCACGACCCAGATGTCCAACGATCTCGCCGAACGGTTCGCCCAGCTCTCGAGCGAAGCGGCCAGCGTCAGCGGGGTGCTGGGGATCATCTCCGACATCGCCGACCAGACCAACCTCCTCGCCCTCAACGCCGCGATCGAGGCGGCGCGCGCGGGCGAGCACGGCCGCGGATTCGCCGTCGTTGCCGACGAGGTGCGCAAGCTGGCCGAACGGACACAGAAAAGCCTCACCGAGATTAACTCGATCATCTCCGTCGTCATCCAGTCGATCTCCGACTCTTCCGATCTGATGAGCACCAACAGCGAAAACATCGAACGGCTCGCCGAACGGAGCGAAGAGATCGACGCCAAAATCAACTCCGCCGCACAGGTTCTGCGCTCGAACGTCGACGCGAGCCTCCACAGCGTCGAAGCGGCCGAAGCGATGGCACAGAAGATCAAGGAGATCATCAGCAAAGTCTCCGAGATGTCAGGCCTCTCTCAAAGCAACCAGGAAGAGATCAAACAGATCTCCAAAATCGCCGGCGAACTCTACGACGCCGCCACCAGTCTCAATGCGCAGTTAGGTCAATTTAAATCCTAAAACCTTTTCCGCTATAATTCGCCCCTCTAAACTATAGAAGGAGGCGAACGGTGAAAGCACCCAAAGGGTTCGGAAAGGGTTATTTTACCCTCGTAGCCATTCAAGCCTACGCATCGTTCGTGCGCCTCCTCCAAAACATCACCCGGATAGAGTGGATCTGCCCGACCCATCCGATCCACACCTACTCCACCGTATCTCCCCCCAAAGATGTCCTGACCTCATCACCTACTATTTTTAACCGTCAAGGACATCCATGTTTAAACCAACCCGTTCACTCGTTGCCGCCGCAACGCTCGTTGCCTCACTAGGGGCCAATACCCTTTCACTCGAACCGGTCACGGTCACTGCCTCTGCCCACGGTGGCAATGAACTGCAAGCCCCTTACGCCGTAGAAATCTACACCCAACGCGATATTGAAAAAACCCATGCCCAGACCCTCTATGAATTTCTTAACCACGCAACGTCTGTCGTCACGACGCCTGCTTACGGAAATCCGTTCGCCCAAAAAATCGACATGCACGGCTACGGGCAGGAAAATGGCTATCAGAATATCGTCATCCTCCTCAACGGACGCCGCCTTAACAATGTCGATATGACCTCGCAGCTGCTGAGTTCCATCCCCCTCAATGCGATCACAAAAATCGAAATTTCCAAAGGGAGCGGCATCGTCACCGCCGGAGACGGCGCGAACGCGGGGGTCATCAACATCATCACCGACACGGTGAATACCAACTCGCTGACCCTGTACGGCGGAACCTACCGCACCCATGATGCGGCTCTCAATCTAAGCCATGCAACCGACAAAGTACAATTCAATCTCGCGGGAGAAACCTACCGAAACGGCGGAACCCGCCGAATCGATTCGGACGGCAGCAAAGATGAAAAATCGCTGACCACGGGAACATTCAACCTCACCTACGCTCCCCTCTCTTCGCTGGAGATCCGGCTCGGAGGAGATTTTAGCAATATGGACACCATCTACGGCGGTTCCATGACGCTTGATGAATACAACGCCGACCCGACCCAGGAAGGAAGCGTCGATTACGGATGGGGACCCTCTCCCAGCGGCTCTACCCACCAAAAACTTACCACCCGTGCCCTGACAGCCGGCGCCGGTATCGATCTTTCCGAACGCCTCACCCTGAACGCCGACCTGTATCATGAAACGAAAACTTCCGAATATGTCACCTATAACTCCTCTGCCGACTATACCTACGACTCCGCCAAAGCCTATCTCGATTACTCGGATGAGAAATTTTCATTCCGTATCGGGGCCGACGGTTTCAAGGGAGAGCGCGTCGGAAAAACAATTCTCGACAAAGAGAGCGCAGCCGCCTATGCCACGGGAAGTTACACCTACGGAAACGAAACGGTGCAGCTGGGCTACCGTTTTGAAAAAGTCCGCTATGACAATCAGCAAAATTTCAACAGGGATGAAAAACTCCACGGTATCGATGCGGGGCTGAACCACCGCCTGAATACGGAACAATCGTTTTTTGCGAGCTATTCGCGCTCCTACCAAAGCGCCGATATCGACCGCCTCTTCAGCTACTGGACCGGAGCGTTTAAGGGCTATGTCGATCCGATGGAAGCAAATACCTATACCCTGGGCTACAACTGGATTCAGCCTCACAACAAACTCAAAATATCGCTTTTCTACGCCGACCTGAACAACGAGATTTATTACTATGCCGATCCGACCTATGTCGCTTCCAAAAACACCAACATCGACAAATCCCACAAATACGGCCTCGATCTGTATAATCAATGGGTTATCAGCCCCGAGTGGAACGCGCTGGTCAACTATAACTATGTGCGGGCCACTATCGATGAGGAGACGCAAAACGGAGAAAACTATGCCGGTAAAGCCCTTCCGGGGGTCTCCAACCACAACCTCAAAGTGGCAGTGACCTATATGCCCAACCCCGCGACGGCGCTGACCCTGACACAGCTGTACCGATCCAAAGCGTATGCCCTGAATGATTTCAGCAACGACTTCTCCCAGCGGCAGGAAGCCTACAAAAGCACCAACATCTCTCTGACGTACACCCAAAAAGAATATGAACTTTTCGCTAAAATCAATAATCTGTTCAATGAAAGCAACGGTATCTGGATCCGGGACGATGCCATTTATCCTGTCGACTTTACGACAACCGCCATCGCCGGCGTGAAGTTTATTTTCTAAAGGACTTTTTTGAAAATTCTATCCGTTTTGCTCCTCTGGACATTCCGTGCCTTTGCCGAAAATATGACCGTGACGATCCATTACGGCGACGGGCATCCGGACAAAACGGCGGAGACGACCTACACACCGGGGATGAGCGCGCTGGAAGTACTCCAAAAAGTCAGCCGGGTCGAAATCTCCCAAACAGGAAGTTACACTTTCGTCCGCTCGATCGACGGGGTACGCTCGCAAATCGGGAGATTCGGATGGTTCTACCTGATTGACGGGAAGAGCATAGCGAAAACGGCCGATACCTTTCGCCTCGAAAACGCCCAAACGATGACATGGGTCTACAAGGTCGAAGCGTGTTACTGAAACTCGTCGCTCTTCTGGCCCTCTGCATCCCCCTGTGGTCTGAGCAGCGGATCGTGGCGCTGAGCCCGGCGGTGAACGAGATCCTTTTCGCTCTCGGGGCCGGGGAGCGGGTCGTCGCCAACACGGAGTTCTGCAACTACCCCAAAGAGGCGAAAACCAAACCCAAGGTGGGAGGGTATTTTTCCCCTTCGTTCGAGAAGATCGTCGCCCTCAAACCGACTCTGGTAATCATGCAGGAGAACAACGCCCATCTCGCTGACAAGTTCCGTCGGCTTGGGATTACCGTCGAAGTGACCCAAATCGACACCTACCCCTCGATCCGTCGTGCGATCCTGAAAATGGCCCATATCGTCGGCAACGAATCCAAAGGCGACACGATCGTCAAAGGGCTCGATCAAAAAATGGCCTCCCTCGAGGGAATCGTGAAAAACCGGAAGGTGCTAATGGTCTTCGGACACAACACCGACCTCTCCAAGCCCCTCTACGTCTCGGGGCAGAACCTCTATTTCGACGATATTATCCGCGCCAGCGGCAACGTCAACGCCCTCCAGAGCCGCCGCAGGGGACAGCCCGTGGTGAATCTGGAACAGATCATCGGGATGAACCCCGACATTGTCGTCCTCCTCGCCCCCAATACCAAGGCACTCGGGCTCACCCGGGAGGCGCTGATTTCCCCGTGGAAACGCCTCCCGATCAATGCCGTGCGCTACGGCCGCATCTACGTCGCCGACGGAGAATATTCGAACAATCCAAGTCACCGGCTCGGGCTGTTTCTGGACGATTACCGAGGATTTATGCTCCATGCTGCGCGTCGATAACCTCTCGGTCAAAATCCTCAAAAACATCCGTCTTTCCCTGGACGCGGGAGAGCATCTGTGCATCCTCGGCGCCAACGGGAGCGGAAAAACGACCCTCTCAAGGGCGATATGCGGCCTGATCCCCTCCGATGCGGTCTGGGTCGATGCGCAGCCGGTCCCCTCCCTCTCTCCCCGGGAACGGAGCGAAACCTTCCATTTTGTTCCGGCCAAACTCGATCTCTACGACGAATACCTGAGCGTTCGGGACTATCTTGGGCTCAACGCACCCGCGCAGGAGGCGGCCATCAACGCCGTACTCGAAACGCTGGGAATTTCCCACCTCCGCGAGAGCCGATGCGCCAAACTGAGCAGCGGCGAATCAACCCTGCTGATGGTGGCCGGAGCGATGCTGCGCCGCGCACGCTATACTCTCTTCGACGAACCAACCGCCAATCTCGATGCGAAAAACAGCATCAAGCTCTACCGCCTTCTCACATCCTCACCCCTGTTCGAACACAGGATTGTAATCACCCACGACCTGAATCTGGCCTACGCCCTGGGGGCGAAAATCCTTTATCTGGAGGATGGCGAAGAGCGCTTTTTCGGAGAGTGCGAAGCGTTTTTTGCTCCCGAGAATCTGCAACGGTGCTTCGGCGGGTTCGTCACCCGCGCAGGCGAGCATTTCATGGTGAACTACAATGAAGCACGTTAGTCTTTTTCTCTCTCTGGCACTGTTGTGCCTCGCCCCGCTATTCGGCGAAATTTCGCTCGATTACCGCTTGATTTTCGAATCCGGCAGCTCCGATCACACCCTCTTCTGGGACATCCGGCTCCCCCGCGTCCTAACGGCGTTTTTCACCGGATCGGTCCTCGCCCTCGCGGGACTCGTGTTCCAGAGCGTTTTTCGCAATCCCCTCACCACCCCTTTTACCCTCGGCGTCGCCAGCGGGGCGACGCTGGGAACGGCGGTCGCCATCGTTTTTTTGGGAGGCATCGCGATCTATCAGTATCTCCTTGGATTCGCCGGGGCGATCGTGAGCGTGGCGATCCTTTTTATCCTCTCGCGCTCGCTCAAATCGACCCAGACCCATACGCTCCTGCTGGCCGGGATCGCGATGTCGTTTTTTTATTCGGCGGCCCTGATGGTCCTTTTTTACCTCAGCGATTTTACCCAGAGCTATTCGATCGTAAGGTTTACGATGGGAAGTCTGGGGGTGTTTGGAATGGAATACGTCATTCCAGTGATGGCCGTTTCGCTCCTTTTTGTCGCCCTCGTCAGAAGCTATCGGCATGACCTGAAACTGCTGCTGACGTCGTTCGAATTTGCCTACCTCGGGGGTATCGATCCAGGCCGTACCGCCATGGCGCTGCTGCTGATCAGTTCCGCGGCCGTCGCCGTATGCGTCAGCGTCACGGGTCCCATCGGGTTCGTGGGGCTCATCATCCCTCATATCATCCAGATGATCTACCGTCGCAGCGCCGATACGCTGATAATGCCCACCTTTTTCTACGGCGGGGTTTTTTTGGTCTTTTGCGATCTCATCGCCCGCAACCTCGGCACCGCTTCGGACATCCCGATCGGGGTGATCACCTCGTTTATCGGCGGACCGTTTTTCATCTACATCATTCTCAAGCGAAAGAGAACCCATGGCTGATCTGCGTATCTCCGAGGCAAAAGAGGCTCCTGTGACCCCCGAAACTCTCATGCGCCTCATGGCCTCGCGCAGAGACGTCCGGGGGAACCGGTTCAGCGACCGCCCCATCGACGATGCGATCCTCCGCCAGATTCTGGAAGCGGCCAATGCGGCCCCTTCGGTCGGGTTTTCGCAGCCTTGGCAATTCGTCATCGTCAAAGACGCCGCCAAGCGCGAAGCGGTCTACCGCGAATTTGTGCATGAAAACGAGAAGGCCAAAAAGATCTTCCGCACCCACGCCCTCTATCCGTCGCTGAAACTCGAAGGAATCAGGGAGTCGTATGCCAATATCGCCGTTTTGTATCAAAAATCCTCCAATGCCGTACTGGGGCAGACTACCCGGAAAAAAACGGGGGAGTACAGCGTCGTCTGCGCGATCCAGAACCTGTGGCTGATGGCAAGAGCGTATAATATCGGGATCGGATGGGTCAGCATCCTGAGGAACAAAAAAGTGAAAAAGATTCTGGGGATCGGTGAGGAGTACAAACTCGTCGCCTATCTGACGATCGGGTACGTGAACGAATTTGCGGAGGAGCCGGAGCTTCTCACCCTGGGATGGGAGACGAAAAAAAGTCTCGACGAGGTGGTGCGATGGGTGTAAAAACGGCTATCACCCTGGACGAAATCACACCGTGGTTTGATGCACGGACGCTGCGTGCAACTTCCGACGGGGTGCGCGACACGGTCTACATCCTCGATGAAGCGTACGTATTGAAAATTTTCGAGGAAAGCACCCCCACTGCTGTGCAGGAAGAGGTAAAACTGCTCACGCTTTGCGCCATGCTTACGGTACCGAAAGTGCTCACCCCGGTGCTGAGTTTCCGGGACAAACCGGCTCTTGTCTACGAAAAATGCCGGGGCGAGAGCCTCACAAAAGCCTCGGCCGATGAGACTATGCAGATCGGACAGTTTTTGAAACAATTTCATGCGCTGACACGGGGCCAACACACCACGAACGTCCCGCTGTTTGAAAAAGAGAGGCTCGGCGAGCTGATCGCGCAAACGGGACACGCCCCCTTTGCACACCTTTTCGGGAAACTGACCCTGACGCTGCGCAACGACGGAATCATCCACGGAGACCTGTTTTTGGACAACGCCAGTTTCAAAAGCGGGAGGCTCAGCTGCGTCTACGACCTGAGCGAAGCGTGCAACGGGGATTTTCGGTTCGACCTGGCCGTCACGGCCCTCTCGTGGTGTCCGGATGATGCAAGCGTGCGCGCTTTGCTGGACGGGTATGGAGATGCGATCCCTCTCGCAGAGTTTCGGGATTATGTCCGATATGCCGGGCTCTATTACTGCGTAACCCGCTTTCTCGCAGGACGCAATTTTGATGATTTATGGGA
This sequence comes from Campylobacterales bacterium, assembly GCA_016938595.1. Lineage (GTDB taxonomy): Bacteria > Campylobacterota > Campylobacteria > Campylobacterales > Sulfurimonadaceae > Sulfuricurvum. The sequence goes on from JAFGUJ010000128.1 coordinate 12,055, forward strand.
GAAAATACAATGATACGAACGATCAACGGCAAACGCGACCTCGCCGAATACCTCCGCGGAAAACGCCCCCACTATCTCCTTTCCATGAGCAACACCGCGACCGCCGAGATCCCGGGGATCACGCAGGCGGGGATCCCCGGGCTCATCCACCTCACCCCGACCCTCGACGCCGAGTTTTTGTGCACGGGGGAGGTGCGGAGCCTGGAAAACATCGCCGAAACCCCCAAGGGGGTCCCCACCCCCGCCCTCATCACCCGGGCCGTCCATCTGCTGCGCCCCTTCGGCGAGATCGGCCTGCTGGATCTTGGGCTGCGGGAGCAACCGAAAGTGGAGCATTTCGCCTGCCACGGCTTTGGGATCTCCCCCAGCGGCTCGATCGCCTCGGGGGCCGACATCCCCGCGCTGGAGGTGTTCGAGAAAGGGGTCGCCTTCGCGCAGGAGTTCGAACTGCGCGGCGACTACCTGATCCTCGCCGAATCGGTCCCCTCCGGCACGACGACGGCGCTGGCCAGCGCGCTGGCGCTGGGGTACGACGCGACCGACAAGTTCAGCAGCAGTTTCCGCAACGCCCCCGAGGGGCTCAAACACAACGTCGTGAAGCAGGCACTTTTGCAATGCCGCGAAAGCGACGACATTTTCGGCCGCCTCTCCTGTGTGGGTGACAACATGCTGATCTTCAATGCCGGGTTCCTCATGGGGCTCCAGAACCGAAACGTCACGACCGTCCTAGCCGGGGGGACGCAGATGGCCGCAGTGCTCCTCATCGTCGACGCGATCGTCCGCTCCATGGA
>JAFGUJ010000129.1 GCA_016938595.1 Campylobacterales bacterium
CAATCCCAAATACGTCCTGAAGAACCATATCCTCCAGGAGGCGATCTCACGTGCCGAACGAGACGACTTCACCCTCGTAAACGACCTTCTTCGCATCGCCCGTAATCCCTACGACGAACATGAAGCATACGAGCGCTATGCCGGTCCCACCCCCATGGAGTACAAAAACCTCAAGCTCAGCTGCTCCTCCTGAGCGGCTGATTATTTTCTCATCATAAAATCTCCATCCCCCCTCTTTTCGCCGTTCTCAACCTTGCCGGAAACACGCATCCTCTCCGTATCTTCGTACCCGTACGCTAATTCCCCACCTGATTGATTAATTATTCATCAATCAAACGGTCCAATCAATGTGATTGCCTTTTATACTGTCACAGCGATAAACAATGAGGAGTTTTAATGCAGCGCGACAATCTCATCGGCTATATGGCCGATGTGCAGAATTTTGAAAAAAACATGAGTTCCCTCTCCGACAAATGGGATCTTTTGACCCTTTTGGGTTCCATGTCCAACATCGGGATGGATACGAGTGAAACCCGAAAAGCGTTCGAAGACCTCCTGGATGAGCCCCTCGTCCGTCTCATCCAGGAGACGTTCAACAAAAGTCTCGACGAGCTCTCCTCCAAAGCACAGTCCGCGATCGACATTCTGATCCGGAACCTGTTCGAACGGACCGCCGACATCGGTTTTCTGGCGACCGACGACGATATCCGCCATTATCTGCAGTTTCTGAAAATGGCCGAACTCTCGATTTCCGACGAGCTGCGCCAGCTCAAAATCGAAAAAAAAGAAGCCCTGACCGAGCGTTTTGCCGAATACGTCGCCAAATACAGCGTGTATGAGAACATCATCCTCCTCGACACCAAAGGCAGAGTCCTCGTCCAGCTGGATCCCACCAATCCCCTCTCCTCCACCAAAGACCCGTTGCTGGACGAATCGCTCAAAACCCATCAGGGATATGTCGAAACATTCCGCTCCTCCGATCTGACCCGGCACAAACCTTCCCTGATCTACTCCTACCGGGTGTGCGATCCCTCCAACGACGAAGCGCTGGGGGTTTTATGCCTCGTTTTCCGTTTCGAAGACGAACTGCACAGTATCTTCCGCAAACTCACCCTGGAAAATCCCTACATCGCGCTGGAGTTGCTCGAATCGGACGGAAACGTGATCGCCTCCTCCTCACCGCACCACGTCCCCGTCGGCTCCTCGCTGCAGCCGCACAACACCCAGAGCCACCAGACCTACTACGCCGGGTTCGAATACCTCTACAAAGCGGTCCGAACCAACGGCTATCAGGGCTACACCGGCCCCGGATGGATCGGCCATGCGATGGTGCCGCTGCATCTGGCATTCCGCACATCGACCCACAACGCCTTTTCGGCCGATGCCCTGTTTGAAAAAGTCGCCGCGACGGCAGGCTATTTTCCGCAGGAGCTCAACGACATTCTGAAAAAAGCGAAAAACATCCAGACCGAACTCGACATTACCGTCTGGAACGGCAATGTCCAGATAGCCAACGCCTCCAACAAAGAGAACCCTTTTACCAAAGCGCTGCTGGGGGAGATTTCCAAAACGGGCGAAGAGACCAAACAGGTGTTCGAACACACCGTCACCAACCTCAACACCGCCATACTGCAGCGCTATCTGGAGGATATGCGATTCCAGTCCTCACTGGCGATCGACATCATGGACCGCAACCTCTATGAGCGGGCCAACGACTGCCGATGGTGGGCGCTGACCACGACGTTCAGAGAACTCCTTTCACGGCGCGAAATCGGTACAGAAGAACGGGCCAAAATGGGGTCGATCCTCGAGTATATCAATACCCTCTACACCGTGTACAGCAGCATGTTTCTCTACGACCGCGACGGAACGGTTCAAGCCGTTTCCAAACCCGAAGACGAACGCTACATCGGGAAAAAAGTGGGGCACTCCTGGGCGCTCGATACCCTGCGGCTTCATACCACCCAGCAATACGTCGTCTCGGAATTCGAACCGAGCCCTTTTTACGAGGAGCAGCACACCTACGTCTACAATGCCTGCATACGCAATTTTCACGGCGAGAGTGTCGGGGGGATCGGGATTGTCTTCGATTCCGGACCCCAATTCGAAGCGATGCTCTGCGACATCCTTCCCAAAAACGAAGCCGGCGAAGTCAAGGACGGGGTTTTTGCCCTTTTCATCGACCGCCGGGGGCGTGTCCTCTCGTCGACGGAAGAATCCATCTCTGTCGGTTCCAGCCTCCCCCTTCCCGATTCGATCCTGCAGCTTGCCTGCGCCCAGAGCCACGCGCAGATCATCGCCTACAACGGCCTCTATTATGCGGCCGGAGCGACCTGCTCGAGCGGATACCGCGAATACAAACGGAGCGACGGGTACCGCAACGATGTCATTGCGATACTGTTCCATCCGATCGGCGAATGCGCCGTCGCGCAAAACGAAACGTCGCAGCGGCGTACCTATGTCTACCCCAAACCCAGCGCGCTGGAAGAGACGTGTGAAATTTCCACCTTTTTCATCGGTACCACCCTCTTTGCGATCGAGTCCAGGGAGGTCGTATGTTCCCTGATGCATCAGGAGCTCACCCCGATCCTCCACGCCAGCGAATACAATCTGGGGGTGATAGGGTTTGAAAAACGGATGGTAAGCGTCATTTCGCTCGCCCGCCTGATGGGAATGGAGAAAAAATACGACAAGGAACGCGACACGATCATCATCGTCAAAGCCGACATCGACGGCCAGATCCTCCACCTGGGGCTGGCCGTCGATGCGATCTACAGCAGCCCGGAAGTTCCGCTCCGTTCCATCAGCCATTACAGCAACGTCCTCAAAAACGAAAACTCGCTGACCAAAGCGGTGATCATCCCCGACCGGGCCGAGGATTTCGGAAACGAGATGATCTCGATCCTCGACATCCCCAAAATCTACGCACAGCTCGTACACCCCTACTCCCGGCCGCAAAGCCGGGTTATGGCGTAGCCTTAGCGTTTGACGCTGCGGCCGATCTTCTCTTCGACGGAGGCGATTTTCCCCTTCAGCCGTCCAAGCTCCCCTTTGCGGATATCAAGCTTGATCGTCGAATAGACCCGCTCGCACTCTCCCAGCTCCTCGTACGCTCTCTCGACGATCCCCAGCGCCTCTTTGACGCTGGAGGCCTCCACGATCGTCCCCATAGGGGTAAGCTGGTAGGGCAATCCGGAACGGTCGATCATATCGATGATCTTTGCCACCTGATGCGACACGGATGCGCCCTTGCGGCACTCGTCGCTCGTAGGAAACATCGCAAATTCAAGTAAAACACTCATATATTCTCCTTTGTCGCCGTTTCGCTGTAACTGAGCCGCAGCCCCTCTTCGCTCATCACGAACCCATGGATGGCGATTTTCCCCTCGTGGACGAGACGGTGGTGTTTGGTGCACAGCGGGATCAGGTTGTAGCGGTGGTTCATCCCGAAATGGCCGATGGAACCGCCATCGTCCGCATTGGCCTGCGGGATGATGTGGTGCACCTCGTCGACCGCCTCGTCGCACAGGGCACACTTGGTGAGGTAGAGCTTGCTGTTGTAACGGCTCTTTTTCTCCCGCTTCAGCATCGAGGCCTCGTGGGTCTTGTCGGTGATCCGCCCCCGTATTTCGTACGCTTTTTTCAAAAACGTCTCGTCCATGTGGAGCGACTTGGCGAACTCCAGCCCATAAAGGGTGCTGCCGCTGCCGCTTTTGAGTTTTCGGTCGTAGACGAGCCGGTCTGCGGCTTCGTCGTAGTAAACCCCCAGATGGAGCAGCACGATGCCGCGGGCCTTCTGGATTTCGGCGAGCGAGGAGAGCTGGTGCAGGTGGGTCGCGAAAATGAAGAGGCTCCCGATCTCGCGCAGTTTGAGGATCGCGCTGGCGACGATGGCGAGGGCCGATTCGGTCTCGGTACCATGGCTGATTTCGTCTCCGAGGATCAGGGTGTTGGGGGTCGCACGGTTGAAGATGTTGCGCAGTTCGAGCATCTCCACCGCAAACGTCGAGAGCCCTTTGTAGAGGTTGTCTTTGGAGACGATACGGGTCAGGAGTTTGTCCACGGGGACGAAACGAAGACGTGCGCACGGGACGAAAAACCCCGCTTGCGCCATAACGATTGAAAGGCCGATGCTCTTCATCAGGGACGATTTCCCGCTGGAGTTGATTCCGTACAGCAGCACCCCCCTGACGTCTTCGCCGCCGCTCGCCTCGATCGTCGTATGTTCCTCGAAACTCTGCAGCCCCCCTTTCCCCAGGTAGAGGTCGTTGGGAACGAATATCCCGTTTTCCTCGCGCGATTCGATCAGGGGATGGCGCAATCCGACCGATTCGATGAACGGCGACCCCGAGAGGATCTCCGGGCGGACGTAGCGGTACTGCGCGGCACATTTCGCGCCGCTGAGCGCCACATCTACCACCGCCAGAAATGCGATCAGGTGCTCGATCGCATGGGAAAACCGCCGCTCGATCTGCTCAAGCTCTTCGCGGTAGCGTTCCCGCACCTGTGCCAGCATTCGCGATTTGGCCCCGGCATTCTCGATCGAGAGCTCATCGAGGAGCACAGACGAGAGCTTCACCGAGGTTTTGAGTTTGCGGATCTGAAAATCACGGAAAAAATGGTGCTCCCCTCCGATCGTGAAAAAGCTATTGTGCAGCTGTTCTTCGACGCTCACATAGCGGTTGCGGGTCATCAGCAGATGGTACCCCTCGCTCTCCAGCCAGCCGATGGAAGC
>JAFGUJ010000130.1 GCA_016938595.1 Campylobacterales bacterium
GTGTGCCGTTCCCCGGAGCAGCAGTTTCGCTCCCGCGCCGAATTCAAGATCTACCATGACGATGGGGGGATGTCGTACGCGATGAACCGCATGGACCGCCAGGGGATGGTTAAAATCGCGTCGTGCTCGATCGTCTCCCCCGCCATTGCGTCGGTCATGGAAAAACTCCTCCCCCTTCTCGCCGAGCTGGAGATGGGGCGCAAGCTCTTCGGCGTCGACTTCCTCGCCTCGGGAGAGGGGGAGATGTGCGTCAGCCTCCTGTACCACCGGGCGCTGGATGAGGAGTGGAAAGCCAAGGCATCGGTGCTGCAGGAGCGGCTGGGGATCCATCTTATCGGCCGAAGCCGCAAACAAAAGGTCGTCCTTTCGCAGGACTACGTGACCGAAACGCTTGAGATTTCGGGACGCGCATACCGCTATATCCACATCGAAAACAGCTTCACCCAGCCCAATGCACGGGTCAACGAACAGATGGTCGTATGGTCGCTGGATCAACTCGACGGGATCGGCGGAGACCTCCTCGAACTCTACTGCGGCGCAGGGAATTTTACGATCCCGTTCGCCTCCAAATTCGACCGCGTCCTCGCGACGGAGATTTCCAAAGCCTCCATCCATGCCGCGAAGCAGAACATGGAACTCAACGGCGTTTCCAACATCGATTTCGTCCGCCTGAGCGCCGAGGAGTTTACCCAGGCGCTTGATCGGGTCCGCCCGTTTCGGCGGATGGAGGGGATTGATCTGGAGAACTACCGCCTCAAAACCCTTTTCGTCGACCCCCCGCGTGCGGGACTCGACGAAGCGGCCTGTGCTTTTGCCGCCCGGTTCGACCACCTCCTCTACATCTCGTGCAACCCCGAAACGCTTCGGCGCGACCTGGAGATCCTTGAGAGAACCCATACGGTAACGGCGATGGCGGCGTTTGACCAGTTTCCTTATACCCACCACCTCGAGATGGGGGTCATGCTGACGAAGAAGGGGGCGCGATGAGAGCCCTCGTCGCCGGTATGTTGTGCGCTGCGTATCTCTACGGAGCCCCCGGCGATCCCCAGAGCGTTCTGAACGAAGTTTCGAAGCTCCGGGAAAAATACGAAGAGTGCCGCCAGAGCCAAAACGGCAACGCTTCCGAGAAAATAAAAGGGTATCAGAAGCGCATTGCGGTGCTGGAAGAACAGATCAAAAAAGAGAGTGCCGAGCTCAAGCGCCTGAAAGAGCGCAATGCCCAAAACGAGCAGGAACTCACCCGCAAAAAAGGGGTGATCCGCAGTTTAGAGAAAACGCTGACCTCCCGTGATGAGCAATACCGTGCGGCGGTTGCGCGCAATGAGCAGCTCAGCAGGCAGGCCCACAGCGTCAAGACATCGAAGATCGAGCGCGAAAACCTCACAAAATCGCTTGCAAAAGCCAAAGACGAGATAGCGCACCTGCAAAAAGCGCTCCAAAAGCGCTCGCCCGAGAAGGGGAGAAAAGAACTCGAATCGGCGCAGGCACAGATCACGAAACTGCGCACGGAACTGGCGGCGGCACAATCCGTGAAAGCGCCGCCGCCCGCTGCCGATGCCGCAAAACTTAAAGCGCTTCAGAATGAGCTGGCCGCTGCCAACGTTCGGATCGTGCAACTTCAAAACACTCCGCCGGTTGTGAAAGAAAAAATCGTCACCAAAACGGTGGAAGCGACCGAAAAAATTACCGCGCTGCAGCGCGAGCTCACCCACGCCCGCGCAGAAATAGCGAATCTGAAAAGCGTGACACCCAAACCGCCAGTCAAAGAGAAGATCGTTGAGAAAGTGGTCTACCGCGAAAAGCCTGTGACAAAAATTGTCGAAAAAGTCGTCTACAAAGAAAAACCGGTAGAGAAAATCGTTTATAAAGAGCGTCCCGTGGTGCAGGAGAAAGTGGTCACGAAAACGATCGAGCCGACCGAGAAACTCAATGCGCTTCAGGCCAAGCTCGTCCGCGCCGAATCGCAGATCGCCAAACTCAAATCCGATCTGGCCGCCTCCGGGGCAAAACGTCCGGCCCCCGCTGCCGCTGCAGTCGTGCGGGAGACGCCCCGTGTCGTGAAAAAACCCACCGCTGAACCGGCCAAAACAGCCCGTTCTGAGCCCGCTCCCAAAAAGACGGGAGCGGCGGCGTACCGGATGGCCGTGGATGCACCGGTCTTCAACGCCCCCTCCGGAGCGGTCATCGATACCTGGGAAGCGCGCCGGTCGTTTACGGCAGCTCTCCCCTCCGGCGGGTGGGTCCGTATTACGGGGTATTTCGTCAACCGCGTATGGCAGCCGACCCGCGACGATGAACATCTGTGGGTCAGAGAGAGGGACGTTATCCGAAGATAGTCCGCAGAGTCGGGATGAGGGCGATGATTTCAAACCCCAAAACGGCCAGCCACGTAAAGATGCTGATCCCCGCGGCAGCGGCGGCGATGTCCTTGATGATCAGGATTTTTTCGTTGTAGCGGGTCTCCATGAAATCACACATCGCTTCGATGGCCGTATTGAACACCTCCGCAGACAGCATCACCCCCGTCGCAAGGATGATCAGGGCCGCATTGACTTTGTCGTTAAAAAGCATCACCGGTATCAACACCGCGACCGAGAGGAGGATTTTATACAAGACGCTGAAATCGTAGATGACGGCAAAGCGCAGTCCCGAGACGATGATTTTGAATTTGCGCAGCGGATGGTAGCCACGCTCTCCCGTTCCCAGAAATTTGTTTTTCATCCGGTTCCCCCTGATTTAACGGTCAATATGGCGATCGATGCCCATATGATGGCGATGAGTGCCCCTGCGGCCACATCGGTCGGATAGTGAACCTGCAGATACATCCGCGAGAGGACGACGGAGGCGGCTATAGCGGCTAGAGCTACTGTCATGACGATATTCATGACGCCGGGGCCGGTGTAGAGGATGATCCACAGCAGCAGGGTGAAGGCGATGATCTGGGTCGTATGGGCGCTGGGAAAAGCGGGGTCGAGGGGGAGCTCGCTGATCACGCCGTAAAAATGGGGGCGTTTGCGCTCCATCATGAACTTGATGGTGTACGTTGTGATAATCGCGCCGAAAAACCCGATCCCCATGAGCCGCTCAACGGTGCCGTCCTGATGCGAAAGAAAAAGGACAAGTACCAGGTACAGCGGCAGTAAAACCCACAACGAACCCAGCCAGGTGACCGATGAAAAAAAATGGTCGAGAAGGGGGGTTTTTATTTTATGGAATCCGCTCAGAAGAGAGTGGTCAAGATGCGCCAGATAGCCGCTGCGAACCGATACGGTCAAAGCGGCAAGCGCGAAGAGGGAGAGGATCAAAACGGCGCTCAGCAAGAACCGCTCGTCCGGAGTGATTTTTTCGTGAAAGTTCATCACAGCTCCTTATCTATCAGAGCTATGGTACATCACTTTACTTAAAGATTGACTGCACCCGCATCCGATAGATGCGGGAAGCTTCAGGGGTCAGTTATTAATACCCGTCCCATGGCATGTTGGCTTCTTTCCAGCCGAACATGAACCCGTTGTCGAGGTTATAGGCTTTGATCCCCTCTTTGGCGAGAAGGTTGGCGGCTGCTTTGGAGCGTGGGCCGCTGCGGCAGACGAGGATGACCGAATCGACGTTGCGGAGTTTCATCGCTTTCATAACATCGGAGGTGAAGCTCTTGTTGAAAACCTCTTTGGCATCGTAAAGCTTCTGGATTTCGACGTGCCCTTTGACTTTGTCGTTTTTGAGTTCGAATTCGGCGCTTTTTACCCGTTGCTCGAGCGATTTGGGGACATAGGTCCATTCATAGGCGGGGATGTTGATGAATCCCTCACCGTGTCCGGTGTAGATGAATTCGAGGGTCGTGCGGACATCGACGATGATCGCTTCCCCGTTTTTTTGCATCTCATGCGCTTCGGCGGCGGTGAGGTCCCCTTCGTAGATGTCGTCGGCACTGAGGGCGACGCAGGCGAGTAATGCTAGCAGCAGTTTTTTCATGATACAAATCCGTTTTTTGGTTTTTGATGAGGCGAATTTTATCGGAAGATGGTTAATAAACGGATGAAACAGGGCCCCTCCGATATGAATAAATTAAAACTTAAATATTATTTTTTTAGATATTATTATAAAAAGAATAAGAATGCGTTCTGTCGGTGCGGGTGATAACCGCCGATTGAACGTTCCACACAAAGACAGAATCATGACAGAGAATATCCATCTCACCTATGTCACCGACTGGAGTCTTCACGCGCCGGGAGAATCGGTGCAGGATCTTTTTTACGAGGTCTTGAAAAATCTCGATGCACAGTTGAGTGTACGCCACGACCCTCCCCGTACGTTCGAAAATATCGATGTACTCATTCTTCACCCCAGAGCGATGCACCCGGACGTCTTTGAGACGATTCTCAAGTGCAAAAGCGACAACCCCGATATTAAAACCATTGTCATCTCCGGAAATCACGCCAGTGATCTTTTCGTGCAGGCGATCGATGTGGGTGTCGACAAATATCTGATCAAACCCCTCTCACCCGGCGCGGTCGAAAAGGTGGCCCAGCGGCTGATACGTCAATCGCAGGAGGCCAAGGCGGCTCATAAAGCGTTCAAACACATCAGCCTGATGTTCGGAGCGATCTCCAAAACCTCTCTTTCGGCGCGTCTGGATGACAAGGGACACATTCTGGAAGCTAA
>JAFGUJ010000131.1 GCA_016938595.1 Campylobacterales bacterium
AAAGCGCTTCGAAACGGCAAGGCGGTCGTCACGGCCAACAAAGCTCTGCTGGCGTATCACCGCTACGAACTGCAGGAGATTGCGGGAGAGATCCCGTTTGAATTCGAGGCGAGCGTCGCCGGCGGTATCCCGATCATCAACGCCCTTCGCGACGGCCTCTCTGCCAATCATATCCTTTCGATCACAGGGATCATGAACGGTACCTGCAACTATATGATGACCAAAATGATGAACGAAGGGGTTGCGTTCGAGAGCGTTCTGGCCGAAGCGCAGGCTTTGGGGTACGCCGAGGCCGACCCGACCTTCGACATCGGCGGATTCGATGCGGCGCACAAGCTTCTGATCTTGGCGTCCATCGCCTACGGCATCGACGCCAAGCCCGAAGAGATCCTGATCGAGGGGATCGAGGGGATCACGCAAGAGGATATTGCGTTTGCCAAAGAGTTCGGTTATACGATCAAACTGCTGGGAATCGCCAAACGTGACGGAAACGAAGTCGAACTGCGTGTCCATGCGGCTCTTGTGAGAGAAGAGGCGATGATCGCGAAGATTGACGGGGTGATGAACGGGATCAGCGTGGTTGGCGACCGTGTCGGCGAGACCCTTTATTACGGTCCGGGTGCCGGCGGGAACGCAACGGCGAGCGCGGTCGTCGCCAACATCATCGACATTGTCCGCTCGGGGAAACGCTCGCCGATGCTCGGATTCAACCACCCGCTCGAAGAGGGGCTGCGTCTGAAAAACAGCGACGACATTTGCTCGAAATACTATCTGCGGCTCCGCGTTGCGGACAAACCGGGTATCCTGGCCAAGATTACCCAGCATTTCGCCGAGTGCGCCATTTCGATCGAAGCGGTCATCCAGCGCCCAAGCGAGACCGAATGCGCCCACTTGCTCTTTGCAACGCACGAAGCGACGGAACGTTCCATCCGGGAACTGATCGGGCGCCTCGAAGGGCTCGAGGCTGTTTTGGAAACCCCTTTTATGATACGCATCGTATAGCAGCGATGGGTATCGCCTCTTCTTTTTAATACCTTAATAAAAATTTAACCTACGTTACTGTATCATACGCGTCCACTTTGCCCTCTCGGACACATGGGATTGAATATTTCTAACTGCACAAACGGTAGTTACAAGTATTGGTGTGATACACATCCACCTACGAGAAGCAAGTGACCTAAATGAACGGAGCCTACCAATGAAAGTACGTTCTTCAGTGAAGAAAATGTGCGACGATTGCAAAATCATCAAGCGCAAAGGGGTCGTTCGCGTAATCTGCAAAACCCCAAAACATAAACAAAGACAAGGATAAGCATGGCACGTATTGCTGGTGTAGACTTACCTAAGAAAAAACGTATCGAGTACGGTCTAACCTATATCTATGGTATCGGTTTGCACACATCTCGTAAAATTTTGGACGCGACAGGGATCGATTACAACAAGCGTGTATACGAACTGAGCGAAGACGAAGCGGCAACGCTTGCAAAAGAGATTCGCAGCAGCGGTATTGCTGTAGAAGGGGATCTTCGTAAAGAAGTCGCAATGGACATCAAAGCGTTGATGGATCTGGGTTCATACCGTGGTCTTCGTCACCGTAAAGGTCTTCCATGCCGTGGTCAGAAAACCAAAACCAATGCACGTACGCGCAAAGGTAAAAAGAAAACTGTCGGCTCGGCCACAAGATAAGGGATTAGAGTATGGCAAAAAGAAAAGCAACCCGTAAAAAAATCGTCAAGAAGAATATTGCCAAAGGTATCGTGCATATCCTGGCTTCATTCAACAACACCCTCGTCACCGTAACGGACGAAATGGGTAACATGATCGCATGGAGCTCGGCAGGAAGCCTTGGTTTCAAAGGGTCTAAAAAATCGACTCCGTTTGCTGCGCAACAGGCAGTAGAAGCAGCGATGGAAAAAGCAATGGTCCACGGAATCAAAGAAGTGGGAATCAAAGTTCAGGGTCCTGGTTCAGGACGTGAAACAGCAGTTAAAAGTGTTGGTGCTATCGAGGGTGTACGCGTTTCTTTCATGAAAGACGTTACTCCATTGCCACACAACGGATGCCGTGCGCCTAAGCGCCGACGAGTGTAAGGAGATTTTGAATGGCAAGATATAGAGGACCCGTAGAAAAAATCGAAAGACGATTCGGTGTTAGCCTTGGTTTGAAAGGTGAACGTCGTCTTGCAGGTAAAAGTGCTCTTGAAAAACGTCCATACGGACCAGGACAGCACGGTCAGCGTCGTACAAAAATCTCTGAATACGGTACACAGCTTCGTGAGAAGCAAAAAGCCAAATTCATGTACGGTTTGAGCGAAAAACAAATGCGCTCATTGTTTGCAGAAGCAAAACGCCGCACAGGAAACACCGGTACAAACCTGGTTGTTTTGCTTGAGCAGCGTCTTGACAACGTTGTTTACCGCATGGGCTTTGCAACAACCCGCCGTTTTGCACGCCAGCTCGTTAACCACGGTCACGTACTCGTTGACGGTAAGCGTGTTGACATCCCTTCTTACCGCGTAAAACCGGGTCAAAAAGTGGAAATCATCGAGCGCAGCAAAAAGAACAATCAAGTGGTTCGCGCGGTTGAGCTTACAAACCAAACCGGTCTTGCTCCATGGGTTGACATCGATCAGGATAAAGTATTCGGTATTTTTACACGTCTTCCTGAACGTGAAGAAGTTGTTATCCCTGTTGAGGAACGTCTAATCGTCGAGCTTTACTCGAAATAATCACTAAAGAAAGGGCGCTCAGCATGAAAAAAATCAAAACATCACCGCTTCTTCCAAAAGAGTTTGTCGTTGAGCAAATCAGTGCGAACGAAGCGAACATTATTGCCTATCCGTTTGAAACCGGTTTTGCGGTTTCACTCGCCCACCCGCTTCGCCGCTTTTTGTTAAGCAGCTCGGTTGGGTATGCACCGATCGGTATCAAGATTGAGGGTGCTAAGCATGAGTTTGACTCCGTGCGCGGTATGCTTGAAGACATCTCGGATTTCATCATTAATCTCAAAGGGGTCCGCTTCAAACTGAAAAACGGCCTCAAAGAGAAAGAGATCACCTACACCTTCGCAGGCCCTTGCGAAATTCGCGGAAGTGATCTGGACAATGATGATGTCGAAGTGGTAACGCAGAATGCATTTTTGGCGACGCTGAATGAAGATGCGACCCTCAATTTCACGGTTAAAATTCATCAAGGGATCGGTTACGTTCCTAGCGAAGATGTTCGCGACATGCTGGGTGAAGGCTTCATCGCTCTCGATGCTTTCTTCACACCGGTCCGCCGCGCCACATACGCTATCGAAAACGTATTGGTCGAAGATAATCCAAACTTTGAAAAAGTGATCATCAACATCGTTACAGACGGGCAGATTTCACCGGTCGACGCATTCAAAAATGCGTTGGAAGTAATGTACGCTCAAATGGCGGTTTTCAACAGCGAAGTGAGCATCAAAGCTCCTGCAGCTGTCGATCGCGCCGATGAGCATCCCGAACTCAAGCGTTTGGGTGCCCGCATCGAAGAGCTTGGCCTCAGCGCACGCAGTTTCAACTGCTTGGACCGCTCCAACATCAAATACATCGGCGAAATCGTAATGATGAGCCAGAATGATTTGAAAGAAGTGAAAAACCTCGGTAAAAAATCGTTCGAAGAGATTTTGGAAAAAATCAATGAGTACGGTTACACTGTAGGACAAGAATTAAGCGATGACCTGGTCAGCGCGATCAAAAAGAAAATCGAAGCTGAATAAGCTGAAAATACAAGAGGAAGTATCTTATGAGACATCGTCACGGATACCGCAAACTAGGGCGTACAAGTGCACATCGTGCGGCTTTGTTGAAAAACCTTAGCATTGCGTTGATTGAAAACGGTAAAATCGAAACTACGTTGGTGAAAGCCAAAGAGTTGCGTTCTTTTGCAGAAAAATTGATTACAACGGCGCGTGCCGGTGATGCGAATGCACATCGTTCCATCTTTGCGGTTCTTCAGAACAAAGAAGCGACAAAAGCCCTTATTAACGAAGTGGCTCCTAAATATACAGAACGTAACGGTGGTTACACCCGTATCGTTAAAACCCGTATCCGCCGCGGTGATGCAACACCAATGGCATATATTGAACTCGTATAACGAGTTCAATCCCACCCCTTAAAACGAGCTTCGCTCACAAACTATCCATTTACCGTTAGTCCTTGTTTAGCCCATTTTTCCTATTATTGTCCCATGATTTCGTAAAACAAAGGTAATATGACTATGATCCCTTTTAGTGATGAAGAATTGATGGAGCCTGTACGTCGCGTGATTGATAAAATCAGACCTTCATTGGCGTTGGACGGCGGTGACATCGCTTTTTTAACCGTTAAAAATGGAACCGTATACGTACAGCTGCAGGGAGCCTGCATCGGATGTTCCAGCAGCGGGAATACCCTGAAGTACGGTGTAGAACGCCAATTGCGCATGGATATCCATCCTGAACTGGCCGTTATCAATGTACCGCAGGGGATGGAACATCAGATAGACACATTATAATTCGCTTTGTTGATGTCGATATTAGAATAAACAGGAGGGATAACTATGAAAACAATCCAATTATCCAAAACCCTCAATCAGGCAAACGAACATTTTTTGGCCGGCGAATATTCCGAAGCGTTACGCGGCTATTCCCTGGCTCTTCGAGATTACCCCGAATGCAAAGAGGCCTATAACGGCGCGATATTGGCCGACATGGCGATGAGCGGCGAAACGGGGGCTGAAGCACTGTTCGATTATTACACGATATTGCGAAACGAAGACGCGGAACAGGCGGATGTCGTCATCTCCGAAATACTGGAGACCATGGACGGAACGCTTGAGCAGCTTTCGGGACTTTTCGATGAATCGGTCAAACAGCGACTGGCCTACGAAGATGGGATTATGTACAATGAATTCAAAGAACTGGTCCGGGACGAAAAAGATTTTAATCGCATTTTCGAGAACATCATGTTCTCAACCCGTGTTATCATTACGGAAAAAGAAGACTTCGTCGATTTTCTGGACAATCTGATCGATCACGGCTACAAAGAGATGGCGCTGAGCTATCTTGAAAGCGCCCTCGGTGTCTATCCGAACGACCGGCAGCTCCGCAATCTCCTTCGAC
This sequence comes from Campylobacterales bacterium, assembly GCA_016938595.1. Classification (GTDB taxonomy): domain Bacteria; phylum Campylobacterota; class Campylobacteria; order Campylobacterales; family Sulfurimonadaceae; genus Sulfuricurvum. The sequence continues at coordinate 5,128 of JAFGUJ010000131.1, forward strand.
GACTGGCCAAAGGGAAAAAGCTTGAAAATTGAACTTACCGCCCAGCCGTATCGCACCATCACCGAAAATTCGGCTGAGTGCGATCCGCAAAGCGCCTTTTTGCTCACGAAGCAAAACACCAAATACAGAGACGACGCCCTGGAACGCGGTGCGCACACGGTGCTAACGCCGGAACAATGTTGGGATCTTTTGGCTCTGAATCGGCTCAAAGTGATCGGGATTACGGGAACCAACGGAAAAACGACGACCGCCAGCGCGATCTACTCGCTGCTGCTGGATTTGGGGTATAAAGCTGCAATGCAGGGGACGCGCGGCTTTTTCATGAACGATACTGCGGCTGAAGGCAAGACCCTTACCACCCCGACGGTACTGAACACCTACCGCCACATGCTTCAGGCCATTGAAGCCGGGTGCGAATACTTCGTTATGGAAGTCAGTTCACACGCGATAGAACAGGAGAGGATAGCGGGGATCGGTTTTGATCTGAAAATTTTGACCAACATCACTCAGGATCACCTCGATTATCATGAAAGCATCGAAGAATATACTCGGATAAAGAATCTTTTTTTCCAGGACGAGTCGAAAAAACTGATCAACAAAGACGAACCGCGCGCCCAGTTCAATATCAAAAATGCCTACACATACGGAGTGGAAAATCCCGCCACGTATAAAATCGTTGCCTATTCGCTGAACAACGGCGTCAGCGGTGTTCTGAAACATTTCGAAGAGCTTGTCCCGTTCGAATCGTCGCTCCACGGTTTTTTCAACCTGTACAATGTGACCGCAGCCATGGCGGCAGTCCATCTGCTTAGCGGCAGATCGCTGGAAGAGATCGCCGAAGCGCTGGAAAATTTCGGAGGGGTCAGCGGCCGGATGGAAGTGGTCAGCACAGATCCCCTCGTCATCGTCGATTTCGCCCACACCCCTGATGGGATGGAGCAGGTGCTCGGAGCGCTGAAAGAAAAGGAAGTTCTCGTCGTTTTCGGAGCCGGAGGGGACCGGGACCGGACGAAACGTCCCCTGATGGGGCGCGTGGCCTCCTCGTATGCCAAAAAACTTTATGTGACGAGCGACAATCCCCGTTTTGAAGATCCCGATGCGATCATCGAGGACATTCTGGCGGGAATCGAAGACAGAAGCAATGTGTATGTCGACGTCAATCGCCGCAATGCGATCGCCCAGGCGCTGCGTGATCGAAGCGGGGACGAAGTGGTTCTGATCCTGGGCAAAGGGGACGAAACCAGTCAGATCATCTACGATCAGCATCTCCCTTTCGACGACCGCGTCGTGGCCAAAGAACTCTTGGCGCAAAGGTAACACATTCCCCTAAAGCCCCCCTTAAAGGGAGGAGTTGTATCCAAGAGCTTAATAGAGGCTCTTCGAATTTGGCTATAATGCCGTTATTATTTTCCAGTGCCTCGATGCACCGAAACATGAAGGAGTAGCTGATGGGTATCCCACAACCAGCGTTTTATATTTTCAAATGTGAGCAAAGCTCACCTCCGGGCATGCCAAAACCAAGCTGTGTCAACCCCCAGACGCAGGATATTTTTCAGCATTTGGCACAGACACTGATGCAAAAAGGGCTGATTGCGACGGTCCAGCCGATCCGCACATCGTGCATGAACCGCTGCAATGTCGGCCCGGTGATGCTTGTTGAACCGGGGCATGTCATGTACTGCGGCCTTACCAAAGAGAAAATCAACGAGATTATCGACCGCCATATCATCGGCGGCGAAGTCGTGCAGGAGTATGTTATCCCATCCGAGCTGTGGGATGCGCCGATCACTCCTGCAGACATGATGAAGCAGATGGGTCGCTAAACGATGCTGATCGAAATGCTTTACAGCAAAATCCATCGCGCGACCGTGACGGATGCCAATCTCAATTACGTCGGATCGATTACGGTTGATGAAGAGCTTTTGGAAGCTTCCAAAATGCGTGTCGGGCAGAAGGTTGAGATCCTCAACATCAACAACGGAGAGCGGTTTTCGACCTATATTATCCTCGGTGAACGGGGCAAGCGGGATATCTGCCTCAATGGTGCCGCAGCGCGCAAGGTGCACAAAGGGGACAAGATCATCATTGTGGCGTATGCGACTTACAATGATGCCGAACTTGAAAATTACAAGCCGACCGTTGTCCTCGTCGATGACGAGAACGCCATTACCGACGTGATCGAGAAGATCTGATGTTCGGCAATCTCGGTGACATGGGCAAAATGCTCGAAGCACTCCAGTCGCAGGCCAAAGCGATGGAAGAGGAGCTTTCAGAACGCCGTTATACCGTCAAAAGCGGCGGGGGGATGGTCAAGCTCACCCTGGACGGCAAAGGGGAAGCGATCGATCTGGAGATCGATGATTCCCTTCTCGAAGACAAGTCCTCTTTGCAGATCATCCTTCTTTCGGCCATTACCGACGCCTACAAAATGGTGGAAGACAACAAAAAACAGCATGCCCTCGGGATGCTTGGGGGGATGAACCCTTTCGCGAAATAAAGGGGATAAAAGCTCCATGTGGTACAATTCCATTCAAAAAAAGGGAGTACCGATGGAGAGATTTGAAGCTTATTTGTCTGCCCATCTCCCCGGTGCCCCCAGTTTCCATCCCCATTACGAAGAGGCACTGCACCAAATGCTCAAGGGCGGGGGAAAGCGTTTCCGTCCGGGCCTTCTTCTGGGGGTGGTGCGTGCCTATAACCCTCTGCTTCTGGAGAGCGCCTATCCGGTCGCTCTCGCAGTTGAGATGCTCCACACCTATTCCCTGATTCACGACGACCTTCCCGCAATGGACAATGCCGATCTTCGCCGGGGGATTCCGACACTCCACAAAACGTATGACGAAGTGACCGCCATACTGGCCGGAGATGCGCTGAATACCTATGCGTTTGAACTCCTTTCCCATGCTCCGCTCAGTGATCGGATGATTGTCAAGCTGGTCCGCGAACTCTCCCATAACGGCGGGCTCAACGGGATGGTGCTCGGACAGGCGATCGACTGCTATTTCGAGCATCAGCGTCTGGAACTGGATCAGGTCAAAATGCTCCATATCCATAAAACAGGCAAGCTGATCGCCGCGTCGCTGAAGATGGGTGCGATCATCGCGGGTCGGGACGATCTGTCGCAGAGACTGTACGATTTCGGGATCGATCTTGGGCTGCTGTTTCAGATTCAGGACGACATTCTCGACGTCACCCAAAGCGATGAAGAGGCGGGAAAAACAACGAACAACGATTCGGCCAAAAACAGTTTTGTAACGCTGCTCGGATTCGAGGGGGCGATGGACGAGGCCGAGAGGGTGGCCGGAGGGCTTTTAAAAGAGATAGAGAGTTTTGATGAGAGTTTGCGCCGCGAGCTGTCACCAACACTGATCAAATACATTCACCGACATAAGGATTCATGATGAGCAATGCAATGCGTCAAAAGATGGCGGATACGATCCGCTTTTTAGCAGCCGATATGGTACAACAGGCAAATTCGGGCCATCCGGGTGCGCCGATGGGGCTGGCGGACATCGCCGTAGTTCTTTCCGAGCATCTCGTCCACAATCCGAAAAATCCACAGTGGCTCAACCGCGACCGTCTGGTCTTTTCCGGAGGGCATGGTACGGGGCTGATCTATTCGCTCTATTACCTCTGGGGATACGGGCTGGAGATCGAAGACCTCAAGCAGTTCCGCCAGCTTGATTCCGCGACTCCAGGGCATCCCGAATACGGTCACACCGCCGGAGTGGAGATTACCACCGGGCCGCTGGGACAGGGAATCGCGAATGCGGTCGGTTTCGCGATGGCCGCCAAATACGTCGGGCACAAAGTCAATTCCGAAACGGCCGCATTGATCGACCACAAAGTCTACTGTCTCTGCGGTGACGGCGACCTGGAAGAGGGGATCAGCTACGAAGCGTGTTCGGTGGCAGGGCATTTGGGGCTGGACAACCTCGTCCTCATCTACGACTCCAACCGCATTACGATCGAAGGCTCTACGGATCTCAGCATCAGCGAAAACATCCGCGGCCGGTTCGAGTCTCAAAACTGGGCGGTCCTTGAGATCGACGGGCACAATTTTGACGAAATCGACGCAGCATTGTCGCAGGCCAAGCTGATGAGCCGTCCGGTTCTCATCATCGCCGATACCGTTATCGCCAAGGGGGGGGATAAAATGGAAGGGTCCCACCATGCGCACGGGGCGCCGCTGGGACACGATGTCATCAAAGCGGCCAAGATCCAGGCAGGATTTGATCCCGAAGCGACCTTCACCGTCGGCGACGATGTGTTGGAACGGTTCCGCTGCGCGATTGAAAAAGGGGACCTGGCCGAGCGCGAGTGGAATCACCGCCTCAAAGAGCTTCCGTTGAGCGAACAAAATGAGGCATACGAGCAGCTGATCAACCCCGATTTCAGCCGCATCGAGTGGCCGACATTCGCAAAAGCGGATGCGACCCGCAACACCAACGGGGTAATCCTCAACGCGATCGCCAAGGCGATCCCCGGATTCCTGGGCGGTTCGGCCGACTTGGGCCCCTCGAACAAAACGGAACTGGCCAATATGGGCGATTTCCCCAAAGGGAAAAACATCCATTTCGGTATCCGCGAGCATTCGATGGCGTCGATCACGAATGCGATGGCCCTTTACGGCCCTTTGATGCCGTTCAGCGCAACTTTTTTCGTTTTCAGCGATTACCTCAAGCCCTCCGCCCGGATCGCGGCGCTCAGCGGGATTCAGCACTTTTTCGTCTGGACCCACGACAGCATCGGCGTCGGTGAAGACGGCCCGACCCACCAGCCGATCGAACATCTGAGCCAGTTTAGAGCGTTGCCGAATTTCTACGTCTACCGTCCGGCCGACGGAAACGAAAACGTGAAATGCTGGCAAAAAGCCCTGTCGATGAAAAAGGCGCCGTCGGCATTTGTCTGCTCACGCCAGAATCTTCCGCTTCTCTCCTCGGCGGTGAAAGGGGAGGTCGAAAACGGCGGATATCTCCTCGAAGAGCGCGAGAATGCGACCGTGACCCTGATGGCATCGGGTTCCGAGGTGGGACTGGCGCTTGAAACGGCCCAACTGCTCGAGTCGCAAGGAACGATGGCCAACGTGGTCAGCGTTCCGTGTTTTGACCTGCTCCTCGAACAGCCGCAGAGCTATATCGATTCGATCATCAAACCTGCTACGAAAAAAGTGGCGATCGAAGCGGCGCGCGGACTGGAGTGGTACCGTTTTGCCGACATTCTGATCGGTATGGACAGCTTCGGTGCCAGTGCTCCTGCGGATAAACTGTTCGAGCGTTTCGGCTTCAGCGCGCCTTTGATTGCAGCGCGCATCTGATCCCTCCCTTGCCCCTTTCGGGGCTGCTGCTGCTACCTTTCGTTTGTTTTCCGATGGCATAATCGCATATTTTGAACCCCTTTAAAGGAGAGCCCATGCTCAAAAACTCCCTCGTCCATTTCCTGAAACTCGAATCGGCGACCGGAATTCTCCTGGTCATCGCGATGATGATGGCGATGATGCTGGCGAATACGCCGCTGAGCGGCAATTACAACGAGTTCATTTCGACGCCGGTCGTTGTCAGTTTCGGAGAGTTCGCGATTGCCAAACCGCTTTTGCTGTGGATCAATGACGGACTGATGGCGATCTTCTTTTTCATGATCGGCCTGGAGGTGAAGCGCGAAGTGATCGAAGGCTCGCTCAGCAACCCGAGCGCGGTTGCGGTCCCCGCGATCGCCGCGCTGGGGGGGATGGCCGTTCCGGCGCTGATATATGCGTGGTTCAACTATGACAATCCCGTGGCGCTGGGAGGATGGGCGATCCCCTCGGCGACTGACATCGCCTTCGCGCTGGGAATTCTGACCCTTCTGGGGAACCGGGTTCCTGCCGGGCTGAAGCTTTTTCTGCTGGCTCTGGCGATCATCGATGACCTTGGGGCCATCGTGATCATTGCTCTGTTCTATACCTCTGAGCTTTCATCGATCTCTCTGATAACGGCGGCGGCGATGATCGCGGTGCTGGTGACAATGAACCGAAGAGGGGTTGTCAACAACACTGCCTATATTCTGGTCGGACTTATTTTGTGGACGGCGGTTCTCAAATCGGGAGTCCACGCAACCCTTGC
>JAFGUJ010000132.1 GCA_016938595.1 Campylobacterales bacterium
AAGATCCTTATTCAGCAACGAAAGTAGATTTAAACTCTTCGAGCGCTTTTTTCATCAGAGCCATAGTCTCGTCGTCGATTTTGGAAGAGCTACGGATGTTTTCAAGAATTTGAGGGTATGACGCCTCGATAAATGGATAAAGATCTGCTTCGAATTTAACAACCGAAGAAGCAGAAATGTCATCCAGGTACCCTTCGTTACCCGCGAAAATGATCAATGCCTGTTTTTCAGCACCGAGCGGAGAGTATGGAGGCTGCTTGAGAACCTCTACCATTCTTTGTCCACGCTCAAGCTGGCGGCGGCTCACTTCATCAAGATCGGAAGCAAACTGTGCAAACGCCTGAAGTTCTCGGTACTGAGCCAGGTCAAGACGCAATGTTCCCGCAACCTGCTTGGTAGCTTTGATCTGTGCAGCACCACCGACGCGAGAAACAGAGAGACCGACGTTGATCGCAGGACGGATACCTGAGTTGAACAGGTCCGTTTCCAAGAAGATCTGACCGTCAGTGATCGAAATAACGTTGGTAGGAATATACGCTGCAACGTCACCCGCCTGAGTTTCGATGATTGGCAGAGCCGTCAAAGAACCGGCACCCATTTCATCGTTCAGTTTCGCAGCACGCTCAAGGAGACGTGAGTGTAGGTAGAAAACGTCACCGGGATACGCTTCACGGCCCGGAGGACGGCGAAGAATCAGTGACATTTCACGGTAGGCTACCGCGTGTTTTGAGAGGTCATCGTAAATGATTAGACCGTGGCGTGCGTTGTCGCGGAAGTATTCACCCATCGTTACACCGGTGTACGGTGCAAGGAACTGCAGAGCTGCCGCTTCAGAAGCGGTAGCCGATACGATGATGGTGTACTCAAGAGCACCGTGCTCTTCAAGACGGCGGATAACCTGAGCAACGGTTGATTCTTTTTGACCTACCGCAACGTAGATACAAACAACACCGTTCCCTTTTTGGTTGATGATGGTGTCGAGCGCTACCGTTGTTTTACCGGTTTGGCGGTCACCGATGATCAGCTCACGCTGACCGCGGCCGATCGGAACAAGCGCATCGATCGCTTTGATACCGGTTGCCATCGGTTCGTGAACCGATTTACGCGCCATGATACCTGGAGCTTTCTCTTCTACGAAACGTACTTCGGTTGTTTCGATTGGCCCTTTACCGTCGATAGGCTCACCCAATGCGTTGACAACACGTCCGAGGAGTGCATCACCGACAGGAACGCGCAAGAGACGGCCAAGACGTTTGACCGACATCCCTTCGCGGAGTTCTTTCCCTTTTCCGAGAACGACAACCCCGACGCTGCTTTCTTCGAGGTTCATTGCCAAACCGCGAGTACCGTCGTCAAATTCGACCATTTCACCGGCCATAACGTTATTAAGGCCGTATACTTGGGCGATTCCATCTCCGTATGAGACGATTTTTCCGGTTTCATTGATATCTACATTAAGTTCGAAATTCTCAATCCGCTCTTTAATAATCGAACTGATTTCGTCTGCTTGTACTTTTGCTACCACTAGTTTCTCCTTTCGCGAGGGTTAAATTGCTTTTAAAATGTGCTCAACCAGTTGAGCGTTTAGGCGGGTTTTTGAAAAATTGATCTCGATGTTCAGCTCATCCACTTCGACACGAATGCCGTCGAATTGTGCCGGAACGTATTCCAAAGCGATGGTTGCATCGTATTTGGTTCCAAGATCACGCGCAATCGCGTCAACCGAACTTTGTTCGATCGCGCTGTCGCTGTAGATGCGCCCTGTATACGACCGTTTGAGACGGGACATTTCCCGTTTCAGTTCGCAGGCAAGTTCCGGGATCAGTGTCAAACGTCCGTTTTCAGCCAGCAGTTTGATGAAGTTGTTGACAACGGCGCTGTTTGCCGGAGCAACCATATCCAGAATCAACTGCGTTTTCGCATCACCCTTGACTTCGCTGCTGTGCATGATATGGAGGAATTTTTCGTTTTTGAAAGCCTCGGCCACAGAGCCGAGAAGATCCGAAAGATTTTCCAACGCAGTGGCATCGCACATTTCTTTCAATGGCTTGATGTAACGTTTAGCGATTACTTCGTGCTGCATTTAGGCCACCTTCTTTTTCAAGATTTCGGTCATCGCTTCTTTACCAAGCGCTTCACCGCTGCCGTTCATGACATCATTCATCACATCGCTGACAACTTCACGAACCATTTTGCGTTTTTCAAGTTCCATCAATGCTTCGTTTTGCTTTTGAATCATCTCAAGCTCTTGCTCGCATTGAACCAAAACTTTTTCGCTCAAAAGTTTGTTCTCTTTTTTAGCTGTTTCGCCCAGTTCGTTTGCAAATCGCTCTGCATCCTCTACCTTTTGCTCGGCAGCTTCTTTAAGACGTTTGGATTCGCGCAGGCGCTCTTGAACTTTATCGAGTTCATCGGCAATGCCTGCACTGCGGCCGGTAAAATAATTTTTGACCGGCTCAGCCAATACGTAAACCAAAATCCCCGCGAAAATCAGGAAGTTTACTGTTCGTTGAACAATATCCGTCGATCCTTCCGCACCAGCATCTGATCCAAACAGATAAGCGCCGAGTGTTAATACCGTTACGATGATTTTACCCATGGCGACCCTCAAATCTGGTTTAGTTTTGCTGATACAGCAGATTGGAATACAGGAACTTCTTTCAAAAGTGTTTCCTTCAACCCTGCACGCTCGTGCGAAAGTGCTTCTTCGAACTTCGTGTACTCAAGTGCCAGTTCAGCACGCTTTGCCTCAATTTTGCTATTCGCCAACGCTTTGGCCTCAGCAATAACTTTTTCTCTTACGGCCGCAGCTTCCAGTTTTGCGTCACTCATAATCTTTTCGGCTTTGGCGTTAAGGGCGGCGATTTCGGCATCGTTGTTTCCAACCTGCTCCATATCGTGTTTAATATCCGCATCCCGTTTTTCCATATAACCAAAAAGAGGATTGTAAAGCAAACTGTTTAGAACGGCAATAAGGACAAGGAAGACAATCAGTGTGCTGCCAAGCAGCATCGGACTTATATCTAACATACCACCTCCTAAAAGTTGCGTGATTATACAACTACTAAATTGAAGGGACAGTTAAATGTGAGGGGATATTAGGAAAGTGCGGCTAAAAATGATTCAATTTGTTCATTATCGGAAAATTCAATGGTCAATTTGTCACCTTTGGTGCCACATTTATAACCAAGTTCCTGCAATCTCTTTTTCAAAAGAGCAAACTCCAGTCCGCCCGGTTCATTGAACGATACAGCCGCAGCGGCAGGAACCTTGATTTTCTTGACCATGCTTTCAACATCGCGGACACTCAGCTTCTGGCCGATGATCGAATCGATCATCAGCGATTGTTCGGACGGTTCCAGGCCGACAATGACCTTCGCATGACCTGCCGTGATTTTCCCTTCGGCCAGGGCTTTTCGCCCCTTTTCTCCCAGCTGCAGCAATCGGAGGGTATTGGTGATCTGTGCGCGGCTTTTGTGGACAGTCTGCGAGAGCTGGTCGTGAGTGAGCTGATGGATTTCGATCAGCTCCTGATAAGCCTGTGCCAGATCGATCGGGTTGAGTTCGTCGCGCTGAATGTTCTCGATCAGTGCGTGCTGACGCATCTGCTCGTCGCTGACGGAGACGACGATCGCCTTGATCGTTTTGGTTTTGGCCAGCTTGCTGGCTCTCAAGCGTCTCTCACCGGCGATCAGGACATAGCCGTCCATATCCTCTTTGACCACGATCGGCTGCAACAGTCCATGGGTTTTAATCGATTCGCTCAGTTCGGCCAACGATTCAGGGTCAAAGTGTTTGCGCGGCTGGTAGGGATTGGGGCGGATTTTGGCGAGGGAGATCTCTTCGACCCCCCCCTTTTTTGGGAGTTCGTTGTCGTAGGCCTCTTCGATTTCGCTGAGCAGCGCGCCCAGCCCTCTTCCTAAAGCAGATGTTTTCGCCATAACTCTCCTTTAGGCAATAATGGCGTGCGCCAGTTCCTGGTATGCTACCGAACCGGTCGATTTCACATCATAGAGAATCGCCGGTTTTCCAAAACTGGGAGATTCGGCCAGTTTGACGTTCCGGGGAATCACGATAAAGTCATCCTGAGGCGATTTGAACAGTTTTTCCTGAAAATGCTGCCGCAGATCGGCAAAAACCTGTCGAGACAGATTGTTCTGCGCGCTGTACATCGTCGGCAGGAACCCTTTGATCGTCAGTTTCGGATTGATCGTTTTGCGGACCAGCTTGACGGTGTTAAGAAGCTGAGCGAGCCCCTCGAGGGCAAAGAACTCGCACTGGATGGGAATAATCACCGAATTCGAAGCCGATAGCGCATTGATCGTCATGGGCCCAAGGGCAGGAGGAGAGTCGATAATAATGTAATCGTATTCCTCTTTGACTTGAGCGATCGCTCTTTTCAGGATCAGCTCGCGCCCTTTGGCGTTGCCGGCATCGTAATACTCTTTTTCAACCCCGACAAGCCCGATGTTGGAGGGGGCAAGGAAAAGCTTTGGCAAAGAGGTTTTGAGGATGATTTCTCTGAGTTTTTTCGCACCGATCAGGACATGGTAGATATTGAATTCATAATTGTTCCGATGGTACCCCAACGAAGTGGTTGCGTTCGCCTGCGGATCGGCATCGATGAGAAGGACTTTTTTCTCCGCGACGGCTAAAGAAGCAGCCAAATTGACGGCAGTCGTGGTTTTACCCACTCCCCCTTTTTGATTGGCAATAACTATAACTTCACTCATCGTATACTAAATATCCTTTGGCCATCGCACACCAAAGAGCCGTCTTCAAGCAAGACAGCCTCTTTCAATGCAATTTTTTCATGATTGTGGTGGGTAAAAAAAACTCTGCTATGTTCAAATTCTAACTGGTATTTACTAAAAATCTGCTTCCACGACGGCAAATTTTCAAACAACCGGCAATATGATTCTGTTATTTCGTATGGGGAGAGAGCGACATCGACGATGCCAAAGGCTTCGGGGGCGGTTGCCAGGTTTAGCCCGATGCCGCATACAAGGGTTTCCTGTACAATATTGGTGATCACTCCGCCGATTTTTTTCTCTTCCAGATAAAAATCATTCGGCCATTTCAGCCATACCCGCGACCCCTTCTGTGCCAGAAACTCTTTCATGAGAAAAGCCATATAGATCGATGAGGATTCGAGCTTCAGATCCTCGGGAAAAATCGAAAGAGGAAGGGCCAAGGAGATAAAAAGGTTCCCCTCTTCTCCGATCCAGCGGTTTCCACGCGACCCTTTTCCCATCGTCTGCCTTCTCGCACCGATACACACCGGCGCGGAAAGCTCACCTGCTTTAAGCGCCTCGATCATATAGGTCTGTGTCGAGGGGAGCGAATCAAACCAGTATGTTTCCACACCCGATCCGTTTCCCGTTTAGATAATCGACGGCGGAGCTTTCCTGCTTGGAGGGTGCCTGTACCTTGAACAGACGCAAGGAGCCTTTCGTACACTGAACCACAATGCTCTCTTTGTCGATACGAAGGATCTCTCCGGCGGTCCCCCGGGCGTTCTCCTCTTCAAGCGCCATCTCTTTGATCTTCAGTCCCGATTCGAGATAGATACCCGGCCAGGGAGTGAAGGCCCGGTAACGGTTGTAGATCTCGCGTGCGTCGCTAAAATCGATCAGCCCCTCGGCTTTGGTAATTTTACGACAGTGGGTCGCTTCGGCATCGTTTTGGGGAGTCGCGCTGCGGCGGTCCCAATGGCGGACAACGTCGAGGGTCAGGTCGACTGCCGTATCGGTCAATCGGCCATAAAGCGATCCGACCATCTCATCCGATCCGATCGGAATTTCCAGGATCCGGATGATTGCACCCGTATCGAGCCCCTCGTCCATCCACATCGCCGACACTCCGGTTGTCTCGTCATTGTTGAGCAGCGACTGCTGGATCGGACTTGCCCCACGGTAGTGCGGGAGTATAGAGGCATGAAGGTTGATACAGGGAGCATGGTCCAGAACCGCTTTGGGCAAAATCTGCCCGTACGCGGCCACAATGATCAGATCGCAGGGGATCCTTCGAAGCTCCTCGACCACCGCATCGTCCCGCAGGCGTACGGGCTGGATCACCCGGATCCCCGCTTGCTCGGCCAGTACCTTAACCGGCGGAGGGGTCATGAGCGCTTTACGCCCTACCGGCTTGTCCGGCTGGGTATAGACAGCAACGACCTCGATCTCCTCTGCCTCAATTAGCCCTTTGAGGATCGAAGCGGCATAATCCGGAGTCCCCATGAAGATGACACGGATCATGCCTCTGCCTCGTAGGCTTTGAACAGACTGCCCCCGACGTGCTCTCCCTCCATCAGGAAACTCCGTGCGTCGCTCAGATCAAAGCCGCTGGCCAGAAACATGGCGCCGCCCCGTTTGAGGAGGAATTCGGCCGCTTTGAGCTTCGTGACGATCCCCCCTGTCGCAAAATTATGGTTCGGGTTCACGTCCATCGCCAGCTCGTGCGGCGTGATAAACTCTATCCGTGAACGGACTTTGGCATCGGGATGGGCACGGGGGTCTTTGTCGTAATAGGCGTCGATGTCGGAGAGGATCACGAGCAGGTCCGCTCCGAAATGGAATGCCGCATAGGCCGAGAGCTGGTCGTTGTCGCCAAGAACCAATTCCTCCGTCGCGGTCGCGTCGTTTTCGTTGATGATCGGGACGACATGGTGTTTGAGCAATGTCTCGATCGTGTCTTTGGCTTTTTGCGATTCGCCCTGGGTATTGAAATTGGCGGCGGTGACCAGAACCTGGGAGGGGAGGATGTTGTGCAGTTCGAACATTTTTTTGTATTTGTTCATCAGGATCGGCTGGCCGATCGATGCGAGAGCCTGCTTGTTGGCCAAAACCTTTTTATCGAGTTTAAGCTCGGTATAGCCGGCGGCAACCGCTCCGGAAGAGACCAGGATCACTTCATATCGGCTTTTGAGCTCGGCAATGAAGTCGACCAGATTTTGCATCCGGTCTTTGGCGATACGGTTCTGTTCGCTGAGTACGGCGCTTCCGACTTTGACGACGATCCGCTTCATGCGCGCTCCGTTACGACCATGTGATAAAGTGCGTACGTCAGCGGTTTGATGTTCAGATTGATGGCAGACGAGATAGGGGCGACGAATGCCGGTTTGGCGACGTCGTAGAACTCTTTTTCAAAATGTTCCTGTTCAAAAACGGGATACGCTTCGCTGAATCCGAAACGGCTTTTCGCAACGGGATCGAGCCCCAGCATCTTCAGGAAAGTGTTCGTTTTTTCGACCGCCTCTTCGGGGCTCATCGCGTCGGCACGGGTCAGTGCGATCGCGAAGTTGCGTTCTGCCAGCAGCGGCGAAAACGCTTCCAGCTCGGCTTTGAGGGTATTGTACTGATAATCGAGTTCGAGGTACGAGGCCAGATCGATCATGAACAGCAGTGTCTTGGTCCGTTCGATGTGGCGCAGGAATTTGAGTCCCAGCCCTTTTCCCTCGGATGCACCGCCGATGATTCCGGGAATGTCGGCCATGATGTATGAATCAAATTCTCCGATGTTGATCTGACCGAGCTTGGGGGTCAGCGTCGTAAACTCGTAGTTGGCCACCTCGGGCCGCGCATTGGAAACGGTGGAGATAAGGGTCGATTTTCCGACGTTCGGAAATCCGACCAGCCCCACATCGGCGATCAGTTTCAGATCGAGTCTGACAACGCGGGTAGTCGCAGGTTCACCGGGCTGTGCGTACATCGGCTTTTGGTTCGTCGAGGATTTGAAATGGACATTCCCAAGACCCCCGCGTCCCCCTTTTAAAAAGAGAACTTCCTGTCCGTCTTCCAACAAATCCAGGACTACTTCGCCCGTCTCGACATCAACGACCTGTGTCCCCGGAGGAACGGTGATGACCAGTTTCTGGCCCGACTTTCCGGCCATATTCGATCCTGAACCTTGCTGACCGTTTTGGGCTTTGAGGTTTTTGTTCCCCTGAAAATGGGCCAATGTATGGGTGTTGTTGTCGACTTTGAAATACACATCGCCGCCGCGTCCGCCGTCGCCGCCGTTGGGGCCGCCCTGAAGCACAAATTTTTCCCGGCGGAAAGCAACACACCCTGCTCCCCCTTTTCCGGATGAGACGGTAAGTTCTACGCTATCGCTAAACATAAATGTTCCTTGGGATTGTTTTGAATGCCGAAGGTATCCCCCCGGCGATGGTAGCCTCTATGGCAGAAAACGGACGAAAAAGCCCGTTCGACGACGTTTTAGAAAATGCTGCCTCGCGTGAAGCAGAAATTATTTGCTCAATACTATACTTTTCTAATTTGGCAAAAAGTACACAATTAAAAAGATAATTTTGGAATATTGTATCAAAATCGGGCGGAAGCCCGATGTGAATCTTTGAGAAATTAAGCAGCAGGTACGATAGAGACTTGTTTGCGTTTTTTGTCTTTGCGCTCAAACGCAACGACACCGTCTACCAACGCATACAGAGTGTGGTCTTTACCCATACCGATGTTTTTACCTGGGTGAACTTTTGTTCCACGCTGGCGGATAATGATGTTACCCGCTCTTACGAATTCACCGCCATATTTTTTGACACCGAGTCTACGTCCCGCTGAGTCGCGGTTATTCTGTGTACTACCCTGACCTTTCTTGTGAGCCATTGTATTCTCCTCTTACTATCTAAGATTTATTAGAATTTACGCAGCGATCTTAGTGATGCGCACGCGTGTGTGGTCTCTACGGAAACCGCGTTTCAATTTGCTGTCTTTACGGCGGCGTTTTTTGTAGATCACGACTTTACGGTCACGACCTTCATTGATCACTTCAGCCATTACGACAGCACCCTCTACGAATGGAGTACCGGTTTTAAGTTCACCGTTGTTAACGGCAAGAACTTCTTTGATTTCGACGGTAGCTTTGGGCTCAAGACCCATTTTATCGAACAAAAGGATATCACCCTCTTGAACTTTGTACTGTTTTCCGCCGTTTTTGATAATTGCGTACATTACTGTTCCTTACTTTACAAGTCTACAAAAAGTGGCGAATTGTAGCCGAACTTTATTTAAGCTTAGTTTAAAATGGAGGGTTTCCCCGAATAATCATGCCGGCAGCAAACATTTTTGCCGTGAAACAACCTTTTTTGCCGCCGGTGCCGTTCAGGATTTGCTTTTCGCTCTGAAAAGTTTCCCGATGAAAGAGGCAATGAGACGAAAAAATCCCACTGCAAGATAGAGAATCCCCCCATAAAGGAGAGGATGAAGATAGTTTCCCCGCTCGCTCATAAGAGAGAGCCGCTCCATCGGAGCGTCCAGGAGATCAGGATGGATGATCAGTGCCGATACGGCAACCATCAAAAAAAAGATCATCCCTTCCCGTATCAGAATGCGAGGCATCCTACATAATTCCCCGCATCATCAGGTACCAGTACATCGGTTTGAGCATGTAGAGGTCAAATGCCCACCAGATCCACCGTTCTTCTTGCACTGCAAGAGGGAATGAAGGTGCGGCGCCGTCGTAGTTGAACTCGGCCAGGATGATTTTGCCGTACTGGGTTTTGAGCGGGCACACGGTGTAGCCGTCAAATTTTTCTTTGAGCTCTGTCCCTTCCATCACGGAGATCAGGTTGGAAACAAGGATCGGGCCGTGATGGCGCGCGCTTCCCCCCGTTTTACCGAGCGGGATACCGCAAACATCCCCGATTCCGAAGACATTGGGGTAGCGGCGGTGCTGGAGGGTTTCGCGGTCGACTTCGAGCCATCCCTGTGCCGAACCTTTCTGCCATCCCAGAGGAGAGTTGACGACTGCATCCGGAGCGCTCATCGGAGGGACAATGTGGATAAAATCGTATTCCACATCGACACGGTCGATTTTTTCGATCATGTCATATTCTTCGAGATCCTCGTCGTATTCACCCTGCACTTCGTACTTGTGCTCGAACGTCGCGATTTTCTTCTCGGCATCGATCGCTACCAGGTTGTGGCCGAATTTGTTCGTGATGTTGCCATAGCGGGGCTGGACCACTTTTTCGAGGGTTTCGTTTACTTCGGGAACACCGAAGAGCTTCTCGCCCGGCGTCGCGAACGTGAAATCCGCTGTCAGGTTCTCCTGCTTGAGGAAATCGTCAGAAAGATACAGTATCTTCTGGGGCGCTCCGCCGCATTTGATCGGGGTGGATGGCTGGGTGCAGATAACACGCGGTTTGCCGGTTCTGGCCGCTTCGCGGACATCGTTGAACCACTGCCATGTGATGGTACCGCCATCGGCCGTCCCTTTTTCCAGATCGTTCAGATAGACGCTTGAGATGCCGTTTTTACCGATCATATCAGCGCTGAGCCCCTCGATCTGTTCGTAGTGGTACTGAATACCGGTTGCAACCACAAGATAATCATACTCGACACTCTCTCCGCCGCGGGTAACGACACGGTTATTGTCGGGATCGAACGTTGCCACTTCGTCTTTGATCCATTTGACGTCGTCAGGGATCAAATCCTTGTTGCTTCCTTTGATATCGTCAAACGTATACTCGCCTGCCGCCATGAAAACCTGACCCGGCTGGTAGAGGTGGATTTCGTTGGGAGCGATGATCGTGATGTCAGGGCTGGAGAGGGCTTTGCGGAGTCTGGCCATTGCCATGATCCCCCCTGCACCGCCTCCGACGATGACGATTTTCCCTTTTGCATCGGAAGCAACTGCTGCTGTCGCGGCAGTTCCGGAAGCGAGCACGCTCGCAGCGATGGGGGAAAGCCCCATGAATTTCAGCGCCTCACGGCGCGTCATGCCCGATTGGATCTGATCCAATGCATTGAGATCGAGTTTAGACATAGATGTTCCTTAATATTTATAGCGTACAAACGCCCGCAGTTCCTGCGAATGATCAAGATTGGGTTCCAAAGGATTGTCCCAGTAACACGTCGTATTAGCACGGTGGTTATGATCTAAATAAGTATAGCGAATTTGAGCTGTCAAATTTTTTCCGACGATGGGAATATTCCAATATCCTTCGTACGCGTTTCCGCGGGTAGCAATTTTTGATCCGATCGCCGAATCTTCCGCCCATGTCATCGGGCTCCAGTATTTGCTGCCGTAGTTGTACTCCAGACCGAAACGGCCGCCGTCGGTCATCATGTCGGGGAAGAGGAACCCGGCCCAGACGCTGTACCCCGTTTTGTTTTCGCCCGATTCGAGCATTCGGTACCCCTCGTCCGGATTCGTCGAGCTCATCGCGGCGCTGGCGAAAAGGGTCGATTCCTCCAGGAACTCATTCTCCTCACTCAGGCCGTCGAGCTGATACGAGACCGCCGCAAGGTGGGTCGTTCCCGCATCGATCTTGTCGTCCGAACCGTCAATACGGTCCCCTTTTGAATTCATGATCATCGAGTACTGTGCCATCAGCTTGTGCTGTCCGTTGTCGTAGACCGACATCGGAAGGACGAGAAAATCAACCTGGTCGTCTTTTGCATTGGTGTCGATGTAGGGGGTCGGCATCGTGCGGCCGATCGGATCGTGGGCGCGGCCGTAGACGACTTTCAGATACGATCCGGGGAGGAACACCTGGTCGAGGTCGAACTGCACCATCGCCCCGTCGACTTCCATATTCGTGATATGGGCCAGTGGAGAGCCAGGCTTCGCCGTCCCCTCTCGGTGGTTGGCCAGGAACCCGTCGGTCGCGGCGCGGCGTCCGGCACTGAAGCTCATCGGGACGTCCCAGTCGTTACCGAATTTGTAGACGAAATAGGCCTGGCGCAGCCCAAGATCGACTTCGTTGGGGCGGGAATTAGCCTGCCACACTTTATCAGACGTCGCGACCGTATCGGCCCCCCAGTAGTTGTAGACGGCGAGCTGCCCGTAGAAGAAAAGGTCGTTATTGACCTTTGACCCCATCCCCAGCCATAGGCGGTTGGTAAAGAGAGAGGGATTGGTCAGTTTTTTCCCGGCATTGGCTGTATCGGGTGTCCCGTCCGCTTTCATGGCGTTATCGGCATATTGATATCCGAGATTATGATACGCGGTGCGGAAATCGATGTCCCACTTGATGTTGTCATTCGCACTCTGGGCGTTGACACGGGAGAGCATGTCGCTCTGGGCGGTCTGCTCCTCCTTGATCTCCTGCAGTGTCGTCTGGGTCTGCTCCAGCGTCGTTTTCGTCTCGGTCTGGATGGTCCCCTGCGCTTTTTCGAGCTGCTCGATCCGCTCCATGAGTTTCTGGATCTGTGCCTGCAGTGCCGCTTCGTCGCCCAGCAGGTTACCCGCGACAGCCATGGCGGCGACAAGAGAAAAGGTAGTTTTTTTCATTTATTATCCTTATTTTTTGTAAATAAACTGCTCTGCACAACCCGGATTTGGCCGATGGGATCACATGAGATAAAAAACGGGGTGTGTTAAAGAGGCAGGAGAAGGTTCACGAACCGAAAAGGCTCGTGAAAACGGATTAGCATGAAGGGATATTACCGCTGTCTTTTGCGTATTCGTGAACGAAATCGTAGAGATGCGATTCGACTTTTTTGTACTTGTCACCCTCGAAAAATGCTTTCCCTTTGGGGCACGCTTCGGTCATTTTTTTGCTCAATGTGCCAGCTTTGTACGCTTTGTCCCACTCAGCCTGTTTGAATTTGGCAGCAAATGCCGCACCGCTCATGCCACATGTCTCTTTGAGATTCTTTTGGTAGAGTTTAATCCCTTTTTGCGCATCGGCGTGTGCCGCGGTTGAGAAAACAGAGAATCCGATGAGTGCAGCCATGGCTGCTTTTTTCCATGATGTCATAATAATTCCTTTTATCGTTTAGGTAATAGGCTAGGCCTGAAATTGAAAAAAGAATGGTACAACCGAAAAGATAAATATAATCTGAAGTTAATATTCTTATTATATGGTGTTATATATATTCTTTTTTTCGTCAAACTTGACACGGGCTTATTTCGGGATGCAAAAAAAACAATTGACGCTTAAAATATCATTTGCTATTGACTTTTATCGTCACATCAATTATAATACCGACAGATTAAATACAAAAGGAGCCATTATGATACTTGCAGTCCCTATGCAAACCGACCAGCTCGACGGAGCCATCGCAACCCGGTTTGAAGATGCCGCTTATTTCGCGCTGGAGGGGAGCGAAACGAAAATCATCCCCGTCGTCCATATGGGAGGGAAAGATATCGCGCGATTGATTATCGCTTCGGATGTCACCACCCTGATCACTTCCCATCTGGAGCTGGAGGCGTTCATCCTGCTCAAAAGCTACGGGATAGCCGTTTATGCCGCTGAGAGGTATAATGGTTCCAATGCCCTTCGCCATTTTCAGGAGGGAACGTTGCAGGAAGTGACGGCCGAGAACTATCTCAGCGTATTTGGAAGCTCGAAACCGATTCTGACCGTTTCGGATTCTATCAGCGCATCCGAATCTCATCTGAGTGCCTAAGAAAAAGGAGAGAAAGTCATGAAAAAGGTCACCATTATCGGAGGGGGGATCGCCGGAGTCGAAGCGGCGATTTACTACCGTAAAGAAGGATTCGACGTCGAACTGATCAGCGACCGGAGCTACGTTTTTATCTATCCGATTGCGATCTGGATTCCGGTCAAGACAACCCGTTTTGACGATGTGGCGTTTTCGCTCGACAAAATCGCCGCGCGCCACGGCTTCAAACTCACGGTCGATCGCGTCACCTCTATCGATGCCGAAACAAAAACCATCACCCTCTCAGAGGGGGGAGCCCGTGCCATAGACCACCTCGTCATCGCAACAGGTGCGAGCAAAGTCAAACATGAAGGGATCGAGAACACCCTCTCTATCTGCGGTGCACCGGAGCAGTCGCTGATGCTCAAAGACAAAATCGATGCGCTGGTGGCCAAAGGGGGAGGAAAGATCGCGTTCGGTTTCGGCGGCAATCCCAACGACCCCAGCGGAGTGCGCGGCGGGCCGGGATTCGAGCTTTTCTTCAACCTCCACCACCACCTGAAAAAACTGGGGATCCGCGATAAGTTCGAAATGACCTTTTTCGCCCCGATGGCTTCGCCGGGGGCGCGAATGGGGGAAAAAGCGCTTCAGCTGATGGACATGATGTTCAAACGCAACCGTTTCGGTGCCCATTACGGCAAAAAGATCAAGCGATTTGACAAGGATGGTGTTGTATTTGAAGACGACAGCCGTCTCGAAAGCGATCTGACCATGTTCATCCCCGCCGGGGACGGGCTGGAGCTGATCAAAAACAGTAATCTGCCGCAGAACGGTGCCGGATTTGTCCGGATCAACAACTACTGCGAGATCGAAGGGGTAGAGGGATGGTACGCCATCGGTGACGCAGCCGCGCTGGAAGGGCCCGACTGGAAAGCCAAACAGGGGCACATCGCCGAAGTCATGGCCCGCAACGCAGCCCACAACAGCGCTGTCGATGCCGGGCTGAAATCGGGTGAGAAGAAAACCTATCAGGACCACCTCAATATCCTGTGCGTCATGGATATGGGTAACGGGGCGGGATTCGTCTACCGCGACGACAAAAAAGCCCTCCTGATCCCGATGCCGATCGTCGGCCACTGGCTCAAGATTTTCTGGGGTTGGTATTACAAACTCTCGAAAATGGGCTATATCCCCCGCATTCCGGGAATGTGATGAGATTTTTCGTCCCCCTGCTCCTCGCCATGATCCTCGGCGGATGTATGGATCGGGAGATCTACAGTGAAATTTCCGATCCTGCCGCCATCGGCCGTCCCCCCGCGTCGGTGCAGGTCATCGATCCGACGGGGGATCTGAAAACCTCTCTGAACATCGATCCCAACAGCACGACCAAAATAGAGGTCTACGTCCACTGCGCCAAATGCAGCAGCGCGTCGGCCAAAGCGCTGGGAAGCGATTTCGACGGCTATGTGCGTGTGAGTATTTATAAAAACGAAAAAATGATCGCCCGCGCCCAAATGGATTACAAAGGGGAACCTTCCCCCCCAATGATACAAACAATTTACGACACACTGATACAAAAACTGCAATGGAGCTACCAATGACACAAACCACTTTTATGGAAAAATACCCTATCTTCACCCTCGAAGCCAAAAAATCCGAATCCTTTTTCGCCACCGTCGATGAGATCATCGAGAACCTCAAAGTACAGATCGCCGCCGATCCTATCGCCGCCTACATCGCCGATTTCGACCATTACGCCCACACCAGTGCCCTCGGCGGCGAGATCAACACGGCCATCAGTGCCGCCAAAATGGTCCTTTTCTGCTTCGGTCAGAAGCTCCCGACTCCGCAGATGATGGCGGCGCGCCCCCGCTCCATCGGCGTCGCCGACATGGGTGAGAGCTTCGTCTTCACCTTCCTCGAAGCCCCTATGGGTGCCATCAACGACACAATGGAACAATGGATTAAAAACACCCTTCAGCTTTCCTAAAAACCCGTGATTGTTCACGGGTGCTTCACATAAATTCATTTATCTAATAATATTATTTACTTTATGCTATATTTATCAGACCGCCGCTATTATTCCGAACTTAATTCTGGAGGGAGGGAAAGTGTTTGCGTCGTTTCCGTAAATGGTTTGCACTCCTCTTCGTCCTTTCGATTTTCGTCACCGTCGCACACGAACTGAGCCACGACCATCTCCATGACGAGACATGCGAGATCTGTCTGCTGTCGCATACACCGGTTCCGCTCGACGTTCCTCTCTCCGCGCTCTCCATCAATCCCGTTTACGATGTTTTTCCGATACCTGATTTTTGTCATTCCCTCGGCGCTTCTCAGTCCTGCCGCAGCCGATCCCCTCCCTTCTCCTGATCCTCATTTCAAGCCCAGCAATACCATTATCAAGATCAGGACATTTCTATGAACAAAACACTATTCTCTATTTTTGCCGCCAGCGCGCTGCTGGCCAACGGTCCCGCATCCAGTTCCCTCACTCTCGATGTGATCACCGTGTCGGCCTCGCCGATCCACGACCACGAGACGTTCGACGTCACCGCACAGATCGATGCGGTGAGCAACGATCAAATCGCTTCCGCACAAACCGCCTCGTTGGGGGCACTCCTCGAAGAGATACCCGGGGTGAACAACCTCTCGACCGGGTCGCAGGCGGGCAAGCCGGTGATCCGCGGAATGAGCGGTGAGCGGGTTAAGGTCCTCTCCAACGGTGCCGCGACCGATTTCCAGACCTACGGCATCCGCCATATCTCCAACACCGACCCATTTCTATCGGATCGGATCGAGGTGATCCGCGGAGCGCAGGGGGTGCTGTACGGCTCCGATGCGCTGGGAGGGGTCGTCAACATCCTCTCCCCCGAACTCCTCTACGCCAAAGAGGGGGAAACCAAAGTACGGGGTGAGGTGCTCGGCGAGTACCGCACCAACAACGACGAACGCGCCGCGGGAGCCAAAATGCAGGCCGCTTCGGGCAAACTCGGGGTCAATGCGGGGGTCGTGACACGCAAAGCGGGGAACCTTACCACCCCTTCCGCCGATACCTGGGAGGCGGGGGAACCATCCGGCGATCTCCCCCGTTTTGCCGGAGAGCTCCCCTATACCAACTTCGAAACGACCTCTGCCCAGGCGGCGGTCGGCTATACCGATGGCTGGGGAAACGTGTCGCTGCAGCACACCTGGTGGCAAAGTTTTCAGAACTATCTGGGGCATACTGCCGCCCCCTCTTTTAATGCCGTCGCTTCGGCGGGGCAGGAACTGTCCAACAACGAAACGCAGTTGAAGGGGGAGTTTTTGGCGGGAGAGTGGATCGTCAAGCCCAGCCTCTCCCGTACCCTCAACCGCCGGCAGGCCGCAACCAATGTCCCCTATGAATCGATGGAAAGTTCGAATATCGACCTGGACATCGAAGTGGACCGGCTGGACGGGAAACTCGCCCTCGTCCATCCCCGAATCGGTCTTTTCGACGGTGAAATCGGAATCGAAGGATATGATAAAGAGCAGACGGTGAGAGAGGGGGACCTCGTCCCGAATGCCGATGAAAAAGGTCATGCGATCTATCTGTTCGAAGAGGCCGATCTCGAGAAATGGATCGTCCAGTGGGGGGTGCGCTACGACACTCGCGACATCGATGCTGCCGCCGTCACGGACGGAAACCGCCGCTTTTCGGCGATCGGAGGCTCGCTCGGGGCGACCTACCGAATCGATCCCAACTGGAACGTGGCGGTGAACTTCTCACGCGGATTCCGTGCGCCGAGCATTTTCGAGCTCTATGCGAACGGCGTCCACGGAGGCGTTCAGGCCTACCAGATCGGCAACCCCGACCTGAACGAAGAGACGACGATGGGAGGGGATTTGTCACTGCGTTACAAAAACGATCGGACCAAAGCCTCGATGACGATCTATCGCACCTACATCGACGATTACATCTATCTGGCCAATACCGGAAATTTCCGCGGTGTTTTGCCCGAGATGACCAACCGTCAGACCGACGCGCGGATGGAAGGGATCGAGTTTACGCTTGAAACCCGCCTTGGTGATGCCACCCTTTTCGAAGGAGCATTCGAAATCATCCGGGGCAAAAACACCGCCAACGGCCGCGATCTGACGATGGTCCCCTCCGACAACCTGCGCCTCTCACTCCACCACAACGCCGGGACGTTCGGACGCGTCAAAAACAACAC
>JAFGUJ010000133.1 GCA_016938595.1 Campylobacterales bacterium
CACGACCATGTCAGCTGCACCGTCTACGAAAACGAAATCTACGCTCTACTGGGGGGAAGCGGTTCGGGAAAATCGACCCTGCTGCGCGAGATGATCCTGCTCGAAACCCCCCGAAGCGGCCGGATCGAAGTGCTGGGACACGATCTGGCGTCCCTCTTCTATCCGCAGGCCCAGGAGTTGCGCCGACAGTGGGGAGTGCTATTTCAGTCGGGAGCGCTCTATTCTTCCCTGACGGTCGGGGAAAATATCTCTCTCCTCTACCGCGAATACACCGATCTGCCCCCCCGACTCATCCGTGAGCTTGTCAAACTCAAAATCGATCTGGTCGGTCTTTCCCCCCATGCCCTCCACCTCTACCCCAGCCAGCTCAGCGGCGGGATGGTAAAGCGCGCAGCCCTCGCCCGTGCCCTCGCCCTCGATCCGAAGCTTCTTTTTCTCGACGAACCCACCTCGGGGCTCGATCCGCTCAGTTCGCGCCAGTTCGATACCCTGATCCGGGAACTGCGTGATCTGCTCGGCCTCACCGTTGTTCTCGTTACCCATGATTTGGATACAATACACCATATTGCGGACCGCATCGTTTTGCTGGGAGAGAAAAAGGTGATCGCCGAGGGGAGCCTCGAAGAGGTTCTTCGCAACGATCATCCGATCGTCGATTATTTTTTTCAGAAGGCTCGCCATGGAATCGCGCTTTAACTACACTTTCACCGGACTTTTCGTCGTTGTCTTCGCGATGGGGCTGATCGCGTTTGCCTTCTGGCTGGGAAAATACGGGCAGAACGAGCTCGATTACCGCCGCTTCCACGTCTACATCACCGAATCGGTCTCGGGGCTCTCCCCCGAAGCATCGGTCAAATTCAACGGCGTCGATGTGGGGAAGGTCGAATCGATACAGATCAACCCCCGAAACAGCGAAGAGGTCGAACTTATCCTCAAAATCAAAAAAGAGACCCCGATCAAAACCGATTCCTATGCCGTCTTGAAATTCTACGGCATCACGGGGCTTGCCTTTATCGAGATTGTCGGAGGGTCCAAAGACGCCCCTCTGCTGATCGATAACGGCCAGCACTCCTCCGTGATTCCGACCCGTCCCTCCCTCATCACCCGGCTCGACGAATCGCTGAGCAACGTCGCATCCAAACTCTCCGCGACCCTGGAGCGCACCGACCGGATCCTCAACGACCGCAACATCGAAAACATCGCACAAACCCTCGAGCACCTGCGCTCGGTGAGCGCGCAGATCGACAGCTACCAGGGGGAGGTCAAAGCGCTGCTGGAACGCACCGCCGCTCTGGAGGCCAACGCCACCGATACGCTGAACACGATGAAAGAGGCTGCCGGAAGTGTCCAAAAAACATCCGACAGCGTCGATGCGCTGGTACAGACCAAAGCCTCATCGGCACTCGATTCCCTCGAAAAAACCTCCCGCGAGAGCCGTGCGCTGATCCGCAAGTTCGAGGCCTCTTTGGAGAGAGGCGATTACGACCTTCGCTCGATCGCATCGCCGACCGCGTCCGAACTCAACGAACTTCTCCTTCAGAGCCGAACCCTGACACAGGAGATGGAAATGACGCTGCGCCATCTGCGCGAGAGCCCCTCCGATCTGCTGTTTAAAAAATCGGCCCCAAAACCCGGTCCCGGAGAGTAAATATGAAACGTACCGCCTTTTTCATCTCAGCCGTTTTGGCGCTGGCCGGATGTTCGGCCCCCTCCCCCTCGGTCAGCGAATACACGATTTTCCCCTCTCCAACGCTCCACAGCGCCCCTGCATCACCCCTCAGTACCGCAAGCCTGCGTATCGCACCGACCCGAACGCTCCCCTCCCTCGCGTCCAAAAATCTCTACTATCTGCGCGAGGGGAATGAGAGCGGTGCCTACCTCTACAGCCGCTGGAGCGACACCCCCGCATCGATGATTGAGCGCTCCCTCGTAGCGTCGCTCGAAGAGAGGAAGGTTTTTGCCGTTCTCCTCTCCTCGGCCTCTTCGGCACACTCGGTGCGTCTTCTGGAATCGGATCTGAACGCGTTTTACCACCGTTTTCTCCCCGATGGCTCGAGCGAAGGGTACATCGACATCACCTACCGCCTCGTCGATGCCACAACCAAACAGACCCTCGGGGTCCGCCGTTTCCAGATTGCGTCCAAAGCGCCTACCGGCGATGCCAGGGGGGGAGTCAGCGCCCTCTCGGACGCCACCCGCGAGACAAGTGCGCAATGCACGCAGTGGCTTATCCAACTCATACAGGAGAAACAATGAAACAAAAAATCGCCATCCTCTGCTCCGGAGGAGACGTATCGGGGATGAACCCCGCCCTGAAACGGTTCGTCGAATACGCCATCGCACGTGACATGGAGCCCTACTTTGTCTATCACGGATTCGAAGGACTGATCGACAATAAGATCGTACCCTCAACCTACAGCGACGTTGCCGGAATCATGACGCGAGGCGGCACCAAAATCGGATCGGCCCGCTCAGAGCGGTTCAAGGAGAGTTCTTACCGCCGTATTGCTGCGGACAACCTCCGTGCGCAGGGGATTACGATGCTAATCGTCCTTGGGGGCGACGGAAGCTTTATGGGGATGGAGAAGTTTTACCGCGAATCGGGAATCTCCTTCTGCGGTATCCCCTCGACGATCGACAACGACATCAACGGCACCGATTATTGCCTCGGTGTCGATACCGCGCTGGGGATCATCAAAAATTCGATCGATCAGATACGCGATACCGCCTCCTCGTTCCGCCGCGCCTTCGTCATCGAGACGATGGGGCGCAACTGCGGTTACCTTGCCCTCGTCTCGGCGCTCACGTCGGGAGCGGAACTGTGCCTGATCCCCGAGATCGGCGGCGACTTCAACGACTACAAAGAGGATTTCGCGTCACAGATCAGCAGCGGGCGCGACTATTTTATCGCCGTCGTCTCCGAAGCGATGAAGAATTCGGACACCGTTGCCGAGTGGTTTGAAAAAGAGCTCGGATTCGAAGCGCGGGTGACGGTTCTGGGGCACATCCAGCGGGGAGGAAATCCGAGTGTCTACGACCGCCTGATGGCGTACCGGTTCGTCACCTATGCGATTGACGGCTTTTTGGCGGGGAAAACCCATTCGGTCATTTGCTATACCAAAAG
This sequence comes from Campylobacterales bacterium, assembly GCA_016938595.1. Lineage (GTDB taxonomy): Bacteria > Campylobacterota > Campylobacteria > Campylobacterales > Sulfurimonadaceae > Sulfuricurvum. Next base: position 3,125 of record JAFGUJ010000133.1, read on the forward strand.
CCACTTTGCGTTCAAAACAATCGACGATGTGGTCTCACACCCCTACCGGATCGACGACGAGCTTCTCACCCTCGCCCGCGAACAATTTCGCCCATCGCCTCATCGAACGTAGGATACAAAAACTCAAATCCGCTCTCCTGAAGCACTTTGGGATAGACCTCTTTGGAATCGAGCATCACCGATGCGCCCTCACCGAACGCCAGCCGTACGATCCATGCGGGAATGCCCAAAAATACGGGTCGACGCAGAATACGCCCCATCGTTTTGGTCTGTTCCCAATTGCTGATCGGTTCGGGAGAGGTGAAATTGACCGCTCCGTGAATGTCGGGGCGCTCGATCAAAAAAGCGCACCCCCGCACCAGATCTTCCAGATGGATCCATGAAACCATCTGAAAACCGTCCCCCATTTTTCCTCCGAGCCCCCACTTAAAGGGAGGAAGCATTTTGGCCATTGCTCCCCCGCCCTCTCCGTATACGACCCCGAAACGCATCGTACAGACCCTTGTCCTCTCCGAATGGGCCAACATGGCAGCACGTTCCCATGAACGGACCAGATCAGCCAGAAAATCTTCGGCAAGATGGCGTGACGCTTCGTCGTGCTGGTGGTAGCTGTCGTAAATGCCGACCGCCGATGCGTTTAAAAAGGTATGGGGGGGCGTGAGGCATTGCTCCATCGCCTCTACAATTTTCCCGGTCGTCTCCAGGCGGCTTTGACGCAGCGTTTTTTTGTATTGGGGATTCCATCGCCCCAGGATACTGGCTCCGGCCAGGTTGATCACGACATCGGAACCTTCGAGCACCGTCACAACCGCTTCGATGGGGGTGGCAGGACGGATACTCAGCCCACTCACTTCGTCTCCTCGCTTCTGAAAAAAACGTTCCAGCGCTCTGCCTACAAATCCGCTGATTCCACATATCACGATTTTCATGGTTATCCCTTTTTTACACGGACCAATTGTAGCTCAAAAGGGGTATGGGAGGTTTAAAGATATAATTGCGCATCCGTTTTAATCCATTTCTAATAGAGGAGAACACCATGCTTTATCAGCTGATCGTCTATGTTCCTACTGCCCATGCCGAAGAGCTCAAAAAGGCCCTATTCCATGCCGGCGCAGGACACTATGAAAAATATGACCAATGCAGCTGGGAAACCCACGGTACGGGACAGTTTCGGCCGCTGGAAGGTTCAAACCCGGCTATCGGAAGCCACGGTATCGTCGAAAAAGTGGAGGAGGTCAAGATCGAAATGATCTGTAAAAGGGAAAAAATAAAAGAGGTGCTCGATACACTCAAAGAAGCTCATCCGTACGAAGAACCGGCGTATGGGATAATCACAATGAAAACGCTGGAAGATTTTTAAAGGGGGAGAGTGCCCCGAAAGGGGCATTGAGGTATCAGCCGCAAGAAGGGACGTTTCCTGAATCCGAACCGTATTCGAACAAGAAATCGCGCAGATGCTCTGCTTGGCCTTTGAACAATGGGCCGTTGAAATAGGCAGCCGATTTGTCGTTAGCGTGCGCTTTGATGATTTTTTCAGCGCCGTTGGCGAAAAGTTCGTCCCACTCGTCCTGTGTATGCATCGCTGCACCTTTGGTACCGCTACCGTGGCAGTTCTTACAGGTTTTGAGGTAGGCTTTCTGCCCTTTTTTCACATCTGCAGATGCAGTTGTGCTCATCATCCCTACCGCTACAAGGGCAGCAAGGAAACATGATGTTGACTTTTTCATGTCGTTCTCCTTCGATTTTTTAAGACACCTTCAGCATTTTCGAAAAAACGGTGAAGGTGCCTTGGTACGGCCAAATAATATCCGATAAAGAATAAATAGACGTTTAACGCAATGTTAACCAGACGTTTTTTCAGCTAGTTTTATCAAAAACGTATCAAACTTTCCCATCACTCTTCGTCGTCGTTTGCCGCATCATTCTCCGGAAGCATCCCGCCTCTGACTTCGCGACGGATCTTTTCCTGACGAATTTTACGATACGCTTTATACTGCGCTTTTTTCAGCTCATCCCCTTCGAGCCCCACTTCGGCACCGATCTCCTCGGCACTGAGACCCGCTTCGTTCATCATCACCATCCGAAACTCTTTTTTCGTCAAATGGCGCTTCAAAGAGGCGTAGAGTTCCCGTTCGTCTTCTCCGATTTCCACCGCGCTGCATTCATAAATACGGGCCAACACTTCACGGATCGTTTTGTCCGGGTTGTAACGCAACCATAATGAGTTCTCTAACATTTAAAATACCTTTGTAATAATCTGCGTCAAATCTTTGGTCTCGACGATGACGTTCGCCTCTTTTTTGAGGATCTCTTTCGCGCAGAACGCAACCCGCGTACCCGCATGGGCGAACATAGAGCGGTCATTCGCCCCGTCCCCGACCACCATCGTCTCGGCTTCGGAAATGCCGAAAAGCCCCTGGAGCCGCACCAGCATATCCCCTTTGGAGAAATCGAACATCATGTCTCCGCCGACAAGCCCCGTCAGCTTTCCGTTCTTGGCATGCAGAACGTTGGAGAAATCGGCATCGTATCCCAGGATGTTTTTCGCGTACGACGTCGCCGTCCGAAATCCTCCGCTGAAACAGACCACCTTGATCCCCCGTTTTTTGAGCTCGGCGATGGTCTCTACCGCACCGTTCATGTAGGGGAGGTTTTGGCAGATCTCCTCGACCAGGCCGAATTCCAGCCCTTTCAGGAGCCCTACCCGCTGCTGCAGAGATTCGAAAAAATCGAGTTCTCCGTTCATCGCCCGTTCCGTAATCTCCGAAACCTGCTCTCCGATTCCCAGCGCCTCGGCAAAAAAATCGATCGTTTCGCCGTCCATCAGCGTCGAATCGAAGTCAAATACGCATAACTTAATCAAGACAAATCATCCTCTTTGTTATAATGGCGCCATTATATCCAAGTACCTCTAAAGGCATCTTTTGTTTGACACGTTCCTCGACAAACTCCGGCACGGCACCTACATCACACTGGAGACGACCCCCTCACGCTCTGCGGCATTCGCCCCTACGATAGATAAGATCGCAGCACTCGGGCTAGAGCACCTCGTCGACGGATTCAGCACGACCGACAACCCGCTGGCCAAACTCAAGTACAACGCCCTCTTTGCGGCCATGTCCCTCCAAAACCGCTTCGGCAAACCCGTTTTGGCAACAATGAGCATGCGCGACCGCAACAGCATCGCCCTGCAGTCCGACCTGCTGGGGGCGAACGAAGCCAATGTCCGTGCCATTCTCGCCCTCACCGGCGACAGCGCCCACTATTCCGACCAGCCCCATGCCAAAGGGGTGTTCGAGGGGAACAGCAAGCTCCTCCTCGACATCATCACGACGCTCAACAGCGGTACCGATATGGCGGAACAGAAACTTCTCGTTCCCGTCCGGGAGATCTATCCGTTTGCCGTCATCGATTCGTACGCCAAAAACGCAACGGCGCTGCAGAAGAAGCTCTCCAAAAAAGTCGCCCACGGAGCGATCGGCATCATCTCCCAGCCCGTCTACGATCCGGACAACGCCCGTCAGCTTCTGGAGATGATGGCCGAAGCCAACGGCTTATCCCCCCATCCGCAAAAATGCGTTCTGATTCTCGGCTTTTTCCCGATCACGAAACTCCGCACGGCCCGCTTCCTCGATGAAAACGTCCCGGGTATCCACGTCCCCTCCGCATGGGTCGAAGCGCTCGAAACGGCGGCGGCGGTCAGCCCCGAGGAGGAGTACCGCGTCGGATTCGAGCTGAGCAAAAACCTTTTCGAGGAGCTCAAAGCGCTCCACCCCAAAATCCACATCATGACGGCCAACCAGTTCGAACTCGCAAAGGCGATTTTGAGCTAATTTCAGCCTCTTTTGGCTATAATCGATCACTTTTTAACCGCAGGAACGAACCTTTATGATCGATGTGAAACTTCTCCAGAAAAACTTTGACGAAACCGCCGCCGCACTGATGCGCAAAAAAGTCTCTGCCGAGACGATCAGTGAACTCAAAACCGCCAACGAAACCCTCAAAAGCGCCAAAACAGCCTACGAAACCGCACAGGCCAAACAAAACGAACTGAGCAAGCTCTTCGGCCAGTACAAAAAAGAGGGGAAAAACACCGACGAGCTGAAAGCCGAGGTGGACGCGAACAAGAGTGCCCTCAACGATCTCCTGGACGCCCAGCGTGCTGCCGAGGAGGCGCTGGATGCGATCATCATGCGCATCCCCAATATCCCCGACAGCGATGTCCCCGACGGCGCGGACGAGAACGATAACGTCGAGATCCGCAAGGTCCTCACCCCTCCGGCGTTTTCGTTCACCCCCAAAGAGCACTGGGAACTGGCCGAAGCCAACGGCTGGATCGATTTCGAACGGGGAGTCAAACTGGCCAAAAGCCGTTTTTCCGTCGTCAGCGGGATGGGGGCGCGTCTGGAGCGGGCCCTGATCAACTTCATGCTCGACTTCAACCGCGAGCGGGGATTCGAGGAAGTGAGCGTCCCTTCCCTCGTCAACCGCCGCGCCCTCGAGGGGACGGGACAGCTCCCGAAATTCGAAGAGGACCTGTTCAAAGTCGAAGACGAAGAGCTCTATCTGATCCCGACGGCCGAAGTTCCCCTCACCAACCTCTACCAGGATGAGATCCTGAACGCCGCCGAGCTCCCGATCAAAATGACGGGATACACCTCCTGCTTCCGCAAAGAGGCGGGAAGCGGCGGACGCGACGTCCGCGGGATGATCCGTCAGCACCAGTTTCACAAGGTCGAGCTGGTCAGCATCACCCGCGCCGATCAGAGCGACGCCGTTTTCGATGAGATGGTTGCGTGCGCGTCCGATCTCCTCGCGGCGCTGGAACTTCCCCATCGTCTCGTCACCCTCTGCACCGGCGATCTTGGGTTCGGCGCCGCCAGAACGGTCGATCTGGAGGTGTGGCTCCCGGGGCAAAACGCCTACCGCGAGATCAGCTCCGTCTCCAATACCCGCGATTTCCAGGCTCGGCGGGCGAAAATCCGCTACAAGGAAGAGGGGAAAAACATTCTCGCCCATACCCTCAACGGTTCAAGTCTGGCCGTAGGCCGGACGATGATAGCCATCATGGAAAATTTCCAGGCCGAAGACGGTTCGATCCGTATTCCGACTGTGTTGCACAAATACCTCTAACCGAATAAAGAGATTCTATGGCCGAGCCGCAAGAAGAGATCATCATCATCGAAGAGTCCGATGCCGCCGGTGTCACGAGAAGCTCTTCCCCTCAGCCCGAAGCGCCAGAGGCTCATATGCAGCGCAAAAAGCGCTACCTCATTATGGGCGGTGCCGCTCTTCTGATCCTGAGTCTCGCATCGGGCGTCACTGTTTTCCTCTTTTCCCATCAGGGAGCCGGACCGACTTTGACCCAGAGCGAAAGCATTCCTCTCCCCCGGACCGAAAAAACGGTGATCGAACCCAGCGAACTGGAAAAAATGATCGACAAGGCCAATTATCTCTACGCCAACGGGAACCAGACCGAAGCGCTCAAACTCTATGAAAAAATCGCCCTCTATTCCGAAGCGGTCTCGCAGTACAATCTCGGCGTCGTCCGTCTCAAAGAAGGGGAATACGACGAGGCGCTCGAAAATTTCAAGCGTTCCATCGCCAGTGACGAAAACCGTTGTGTCAGTGCCATCAACGCGGCCGTATGTTCCCTGCATCTGAAGCGCGAGAAAGATTTCAACTATTACATCGATCTGGCCGCCGCCTATCTTCCGCGCGAAACCAATTCCCCCCTCTTTTCGTATTACTACAGCCTCATTCATTACTACAAAGGCAATTATCTCGAAGCCCTCAGCGCCCTGAAAAACCCCCAGACACGGGAGTACCTAGGCACACAAAACAGACTCCGGGCAAAGATCGGCGCGATGTACGGCAGCTACTCCGACGCGATCCATGCCCTGGAAAATCCGCTGCAGGAGGAGGATTCCTTTACCCTTGGGCTTCTCTACGCCAATACGGGCGATCTGGCTTCCGCCAAAAAATACCTGAGCGACGCCATCCTCCAAAACAGCAAGCCGATCGAGGAAAAACTTGCATTGGCCTTTGTACTGATGAAGGCGGGAGAGCACGAGAACGCTTCCAAACTCATCAAAGAGACGACGGAAGCCTATCCCGGCCAGGTCTATGCCCCCTACCCGGTCCGGGTCTTTTTAAAGCCTTCCCTTTTTAATCCCGATGCGGTTCAAAACGACTATCGCAGCACCAATAGCACGACGCCCTTTAAAACCTACCAGAGCATTTTTTATTTCGCCCCGTACAAAATTTTCAATGCCGCGCAGACCATCAGCTACATCCGCAAAGGGACGGCCAACATCTACATCGACGATGTCGCCGGGGCCAAGGAATACCTTCAGAAAAGTACCAACATCTCCAACATAGACTACGGTATTGCGCTCGCGATCCAAAAAGCACTTAACTTTCGCCTGCGTGACGCCAACCGGCAGCTTGCCGCTCTTGTGGTGAACAACCCCAAACACTCCAATCTGCACTACAATCTGGGACTTACCTATGCCCAGCTGGGCGATTATCCCAAAGCGTATGAGCATTTTTTGCGTTCCTACCATCTGGATGCCAACAACTACCTCTCCGGGATTTTTGCCATGATGAGCTCCAATATGAGCGGAGCAGCCAATGCCAAACTGGCGTCGATCATCAAAGAAAACCTCTCCAAAGAGCCCGAAACGGAAGAATACGAACTCTACCGTACCCTCGTCGACATTACCAACAATAATTTCCAGAGTGCCGCGAAATGGCTCGACAAAAACTACAAAGAGCGTCCCCTCTATCTCGCCCTGAACGTCCTGATCGGTCTGGAAGCCAAGCAGGACGAGGAGGCGAAAAAAGGATCGGAAAAACTGGTCCGGCTTCAGCCGCACGACCTTCTTCCCCACCTGATGTACATTGACAGCCACTTCAAGAAGCAAAAGCCGAAAGCCTTTGCCGCATCGGCGATCAACTATCTGAAAAAGCAGCCGTTCACCTACGACGACCTCTATTTCGGACCGCAGATTACCCGCGAACGGCTGATCAAAATGAGCGTGATGACAGGCCAGCTCGCATCCACCATCCAGCGGCTTCAAAACAAGCTTCAGACAACCGGCGACAATACCGCCGATATCAACTCCGCGCTGGCACAGGCATATCTCTACAACCGCAATTTTGAAGAGGCCTACACCCTCTACAACCAGGTGATCGACACCCATAACATCAAGGACGAACAAACCCTCTTTTTGGGAGCGTGCGCCTCTATCGGAGCCGAACACTATCAAAACGCCATCGCGCTGCTGGAGCTTTCCAAACTCAAAAACCCCGATTTTAAAGAAACCCGTTACGCACTGGCACTTCTGTACCTGCAGATTCAGAACAATCCGGCTTCAGCCACCCTCCTTGCACGCCTGGGCAATGAGGGATTCGTCTCCCGCTATTTTGATTTCGCCATCGATACCGACAAGCTCGCAAGCGACCCAAAAAACCATCACCCTCTGTGAGCCATCAGACGGCGGGCAAGGTAGAATAAAGCGCGCAGAGGACCGTAGAGCAGATACCCCGCGCCCAGCAGGGCCATCCCCTCGATCGGATAGAGGAAAACGCCCATGGCGACACCGATGGCCGCCACCAGAAAGCGGAGGAGATAGAAGGTTTTAAAATTGATTTTTTTAAAACTGGGATAACGGATGTTGCTGACCATCAGTACCGCCAGCACGACCCCCAGCGGCAGCAGCATCCCTTTCCACTCATGCACTTGAGGGTACCTCTCCAGCAAAAGGACGGAGAGGGAAATCATGATCGCGGCCGTCGGTATCGGAAGCCCGATGAAAACACTCGGCTCGATCCGGGATGTCATCACATTAAAACGGGCCAGACGGACAGCTCCGAAAATGATAAACAGGGCACTGACGACGATCCCTATGCGCCCGTACCCTTCCCCGACATACAGATACATCAGCAGGGCCGGAGCGACGCCGAAGGCCACGATATCGGCCAGCGAATCGAACTCAACCCCAAAATGGCTCGCCGTGTTCGTCAGCCGGGCAACCCGACCATCCAGTCCGTCAAAAACGAGTGCCAGAAAAACGAACCATGCCGCTGCGGTAAAATCGTGATGAAGGGCCAGCGAAACAGCGTAAAAACCGGTGAAAATGGAAGCAGCGGTGAAAAAATTGGGGAGAAGATAGGCCAGGGGAGAGGGGGATTCTTTGTGACTCATCGGCCGTCTCTGGTGTTATGGCAAATGGTTGCCATTACGCTGCGGCAAAGTAGCCGATAACACTCTCGCCCGAACGGAGTGTCGCACCGGGGCTGAGAGAGAGGCGTACCCCTTCGGGGAGATAGATGATGCTGCGTCCTTTGGCCAGAAAGCCGTAGCGGCTCCCCTCTTTGAATTTCTGGCTTTTCTCCACATCGATTCCGATCGGAAAACAGCTTTGTTCGCTGAGATGCTCGATGTAGATTTCATCTCCTTTCTGTGAGCGGAAGGAGATGACCGCTTTTTCGTTCAGCGTGTCGGCCAGCGGATTGTACAGAGGGAGTGATGCGCCATGACGGATTTTGAATCCTTCCACGGTACCATCATACGGAGCCCGAAGCATCGAAACGTCCCAAAGAGAGTTCATTACCGTCACTTTCGTCATTTTCTGATCGTCGACAAGCGCCTCTTCCACCGACAGGACTACTCCATCCACACTGCTGATGATGGCATCGGGCTCATTTTCGGCCGTTGTCCGCTCAGGATTGCGGAAAATGGCCAGTACGGCCAGAAGCAGTGCGCCGATCATAAACTGGAACAGATGCAGCCCCGTCATCGTAAAAAACAAAAACAGAGCGCCCAGCACGCCCGATAATAGCCATCCGCGCTTTGAGAGGATAAATGTGTCGTTCTGAACGCTCATGTCGTGTTCCTTTAAACCGTTTAATCTGAAATGGTAACCGTTTCACTCGCTGGAATCCCTTTACGCGGCTCCAGCTTCGTTTCGATATGGTTCTCTATTTCGAATGCCTCGATGATCTCGCGCACCTGTTCCCCGCTGATGTTCTCTTTGGCGTAGAGAAGCTCCACGATCTTTTCGATGGCGCCTCGGTACTCTTCCAAACGCGCTTTGACCGCATTGTACCGCTCATCCAGCGATTTTTTGATAAACGCGTCCATCTCTTCGGCCATCTTGTCGCTGTACTCGCGTCCCTGCGTCATACCGCCTCCGAGGAAGCTGCTGCGCTGTTTTTCAAGAACCATGAGCCCCGCGACATCGCTCATACCGTACATCTGCACCATCGCTTTGAGAATGTCGGTTGTCCGCTCCAGGTCGTTGGCCGCTCCGGTACTGATTTCGCCGATAAATACCTCTTCAGCCGCGCGTCCGCCAAGCAATACGTCGATTTCCGCCATCAGCTCGTGGCGCTGCATCAGGTATTTGTTCTCTTCGGGAGTGTTGAGCGTATACCCAAGCGCCGCAAGACCGCGCGGAACGATCGAGACTTTGGAGACCTTTTTGGCCCCCTTGGTCGTTTCGGCCAGCAGGGCATGACCGCTTTCATGATAGGCCACAATCCGTTTCTCTTTCTCATCGATGCGACGGCTTTTTTTCGAAAGCCCTGCAATTGCCCTCTCTACCGCTTCGCGCAGATCGGTCTGCTGAACCGTTTTCTGGCTTTTGCGCCCGGCGAGCAATGCCGCTTCGTTGACGATGTTCGCCAGATCGGCCCCAGCCAGCCCCGCGGTGAGGCGTGCAATCTCTTCGATATCGACATCGGCGTCTTTTTTGACCCCTTTGATATGGACATTCAAAATGTCGATACGCCCCTGGAAATCGGGTTTGTCAACCAGTACCTGACGGTCAAAACGCCCCGGACGGAGCAATGCGGGGTCGAGAATTTCAGGACGGTTGGTCGCCGCCAGGATAATGATCGGCGTATCGGTTCCGAACCCGTCCATTTCGGCAAGGAGCTGATTGAGGGTCTGTTCCCGCTCGTCATTTCCCCCCATCATCCCGCCGGCCGCACGGCTCTTACCGATGGCATCGATCTCATCGATAAAGATAATCGACGGAGCATCTTTTTTTGCCTGCTCAAACAGGTCACGTACCCGTGCGGCACCGACACCGACGAACATTTCGATAAAACTGGATCCCGATACGGAGAAAAACGGTACGTCGGCTTCTCCGGCTACCGCTTTGGCCAGCAACGTTTTACCCGTACCGGGGCTTCCGACGAGGAGGACCCCCTTGGGAATTTTCGCCCCGAGTTCCACATAACGGTCCGGGAAGCGGAGAAAATCGACAATCTCCAGTACCTCTTCTTTGGCTTCCTGCGCTCCGGCGACATCGTCGAATTTGGTTTTCGGTTTTTCGGAGTTGATGAGCCGCTTGGAATTCCCCATCCCCAGAATGCCGCCCCCCATGTTGCGCTGCATCCGTCCGGCGAAAAACATCCAGATGGCGATGATGATCAAAAACGGGAAAAGCCATCCGAACATGTCGGTAAACCAGTTGCTCTCGCTGAAACCGTTGTAATCGATCCCTTTTTCATCCAGCAGAGGAATCAGGGTCGCGTCCGGTCCGACGATACGGGTCGTATAGGCCACTTTTCCGGTACCGTCGCTGCCGATCGCCCGGATATAGGTTTGCCCGATCGACACTTTCTCAACCTCTTTGTTCTCGATGAGGCGTTTCAGATCGGCATAGGTGATTTCCTGGGTCCGCGTGACGCTTTGTCCGCCTATTTTCCCGGCCAATTCATTTTCGTCACCGATAAATGCTTTGAAAAGCATAATGATGACGATTGAAAAAATCGCAAAAGTGATCAGAGGGTTTTTGTTAAAAAAATTGTTGTTCTTATCCGGATTCGGATTCGACTCGTTTTGACTCATTTATCCATTTCCTTTTTGGTCATCACCAGTGTGACCCATTCATTTTCGACAATCCGTTCGGTCAGATCAAACGCTTTGTATGCGCGCAGAACTTTATCTTCATATTTGTCCATAATCCCTGAGAGGACGACCACGCCCTCCTCTTTTAACCGTTTTTTCAGGTCCGAAGCGATGAAAACCAGTACATCGGCAACTATGTTGGCGATGATCACATCGTATTTTTCCTGGGTGTCGTTGACCGGTCCTTCCCAGATACGGCGGTAGGAGAGGTTGTTTTGTTCGGCATTCGCCAATGCATTTTCCACCGAGAGGGGATCGGTATCGCACGCATCGACGATCGCCCCTTTGCGCAGGGCCGCCATCGCCAGAATACCGCTGCCGCATCCCACGTCCATCACTTCATTGCCCTCACGGACGTATTTGGCAACGGCACGGAGGCAGGAGGCAGTGGTCGGGTGATGCCCCGTCCCGAATGCCAGTGCCGGGTCGATGGCAATGTTCAGCATCCCCTCTTTGGGATCTTCCCAGGTAGGGTGGATGTAAAACGGATCGATTTCAACCGGAGTAATCGATTGCTGATACTGGGCAATCCAGTCATCGTTTTTTTCTTTGGTCATCGTCATTTCGACATCAATGACTTCCCCCGTCGCACGCTGCAAAGCCTCGGCAAACTGCTCGATTCCCCAGCTTACCGTCTCAAGACTCTCTTCGCTGCGGATAATAAAACCCTCATCCGTTTCCTCGAAACCGACCGGAAGAAGATCGACCAAAAAATCACTAAAAAGTTCAAGATGCCCTGATGGTTTGACCACCAGCATGTAATAAAAATCGTGCATCAGCCCTCAGTACCCAGTACGGCGGCAAGCTTTTCTTTCAGTACCTGCGGCGTGAATGGTTTGACGATGTAGTTGTTTACCCCTGCTTTAAGCGCAGTGATAACTTCGGCTTTCCCCCCCTCCGTCGTGACCATAATGATCGGCAGGTCGGCGAAACGGCTGTCCGCACGCACTTTTTTCACCAGCTCAAGCCCGTTCATCTCCGGCATATTCCAGTCGGTGATCAGCATACCGATATCAAGGTTTTCATTCAGAGTAGTCCACCCCTGCACCCCGTCTTCGCCTTCGAGAACATCCTCATAACCGAGTCGAGAAAGTGTATTTTTGATAATACGGCGCATGGTCGAACTGTCATCTACTACCAATAATTTCAATGTGCGTCCTTTTGTCCCTACAAATTTTGCGAGAATTAATTCTCAATGATAACCTATCCTACTTTGTGCGAAGTTTAAAAAAACTTTTTGAGATCGATCGTCCCTTCGTAAAACGCTTTTCCGACGATGACCCCATCGATCTCCCGGGTCGCCAGCAGCGCTTCGATGTCGCTCTCGTCTTTTACCCCACCGCTGGCAATCGTCGAAATCCCTGACGCCCGGGCAATCTCCAGGGTAAAATCGACATTTACTCCCGAAAGTGTACCGTCGCGCCCCACATCGGTGCAGATAATCGCTTCGACCCCCGCATCGGCAAACGCGCGGGCCAGATCGGTCGCCTTCATGGAGCTCACTTCGCCCCACCCTTCGACGGCGACATACCCGTCGATCGCATCGATGCCGACGGCGATCGGATATTTTGCCGCCATGGCCTTGACGAAATCCGGATCTTTCACCGCGATGGACCCCAGGATCAGCCGGTCGATCCCCAGCTCCAGATAGCGCCGGATCGTCGCTTCATCCCGGATGCCGCCGCCGAGTTCGAGTTTGACGTTGCAGTTTGCGCGAATGGCACGGATCTCTTCGAGGTTTTTCGGTTCCCCCGCAAACGCACCGTTGAGATCGACGAGGTGGACCCACTCCGCCCCCATCTCTTCAAATGTTTTGACGAGTTCCCACGGGGTGTCGGAATAGACTTTGGCGCTTTCCATCGCCCCTTTGGTCAGCCGGACGGCTTTGCCGTCTTTGAGATCGATCGCCGGAAAAATTGTCATGCAGTGCCTTCTTTAGAGATTGATAAAGTTTTTAAGGATGGTCAGCCCATTGCGGTGGCTTTTCTCCGGGTGGGGCTGTATCCCCATCACATTGGCGTGCGCAACCGCACTGGTAAAACGGTAGCCGTAGACGCTTTCGCCGATAATGTCGGTTTCGCGGGTGCACAACGCATGGTAGGAGTGGACGAAATACAGATAATGGGCTTCATCGAGTCCTTCGAACAGCGGATGCTCTTTCGTAAACATCCGGTTCCAGCCCATATGGGGAACCTTGAGCGGCGTATGGAAACGGCTCGTATCGAACGCCACAACCCGGCCTTCGATCAGCCCCAGCCCTTCGGTGATTCCGAACTCTTCGCTCGATTCGAACAGCAGCTGCATCCCCAGGCAGATCCCCAGCAGATATTTTCCGCTTGCGGCGTATTCCCTGACCGCCTGGTCCATCCCGCGGCTTTTGAGGTGTTCCATCGCATCCCCGAATGCCCCGACACCCGGCAGAATAATCCGATCATAGGAGGAAAGTTTGTCGGGATCTGATTCGATCGTCACTTTCTCTCCCAGCAGATCAAAAGCGTTTTTAACACTGGCAAGATTGCCCATGTTGTAATCAACAATAGCTATCAATGGCGCTCTCCTAAGTTGGTAAAACGGATGTATACGGCCAGTCCGATCAGCAGCATCGCGACACCGCCGATGATATAGATGGCGTTGGCGATCATCTCCGGTTCGGTCATGGCAAATTTGAAAACAAGCATCAGCGCCTCGATGGAGAGGGCGATGATGATGGAACCCAGGAAGCGGACCATCGTTTTGTGGATGCTCGAGGAGGGGTCGTTTTTCGGACGTCCCAGCACCTCTTCCTCAAACAGGGTCTTGACCAGATCGAGTATCGCCAGCGAGAGTGTCAGAAGAATCGTCGCTTCGAAAATATCCTTGATCTCGATTTCGTCGTAATGGCCCAGCCCGTACGCCAGGAATCCCTCGATCCCTTTCACAAACAGCAAGAGCGACACGAGGGCCAGCACCAGGGTAAAGATGGCGTACGCCGCACGGAAAAACCGCCCCGCACCCGATTCCAGTGCCATCGGATGGGCGATTTTCAGCACTTCGGCGAGCGGCATGTCGATGCACGCGACGTAGACAATCTCGCCGTGCTCGTCGAAAATCGGCTCGGAAGCGGTGACAGTCAGTTCGTCGTTCAGAAGCGAAGGGTAGGGATCGGTGATCGTGCAGCGCCGCTCGTTCATCGCCCGGTAATAATAGGCGCGCGTTGAGCGGCTGACCCCGACATCCTCCTCTTTGATACCGCTGCGAAGGTACGTGGGGCCTACCTGGTTTCCTTTGGCATCCAGCAGATAGGTGGCTTCCAGCCCCTTGAGGTCGCCCCGGATTTTGAGAAGACGCGCTGTTACCGCCTCGACGGAAACGGAGGGGAGGTGGTTGGGGAGATTTTTATGAAAAAGATAGCAAAAATAGGCACGCGCTTTGGGGCGAATTTCCGCATACTGCTGAATATCCTGAATGACCATCCCTCTCTCCCTTTTCACTGTGTTTATTGAGGGTGATTGTAGCTTAGTTGCGCTATAGTTACGCTTATGAAGAGTCCAAATCCCCGAATCGCGATCGTCCGGCTGAGCGCCCTGGGCGACATCGTCAACACTGCCGTCGTCTTACAGATTATCCGGGATCATTATCCGCAGGCCCGAATCGACTGGTTCGTCGAAGAGGCTTTTGCACCGATTTTGACCGGTCATCCGCTGCTGAACGACGTGATACCCGTTCCGATCAAGCGGATCAAAAAAACCAAAGATGCCGGTTTGCTCGTAAGCACCCTCAAGCAGCTGAAAAGCCGCACCCCCTACGATCAGATCATCGATGCGCAGGGGCTGCTCAAATCGGCGCTCGTCGCGTCCCTCCTTCCCGGGCCTGTCCACGGGTTCGACCGCCGAAGTGCCCGCGAGGGAGCCGCCTCTTTATTTTACACTACCGTCTCCTCCATCCCCTACGAGCAAAACGTCATCACCCGCAACGTCATGGTGATCACCGAAGCGCTGGCCATCCCTTATGATGAGAACCGCATCGTTCACAAAACACCCGTATTTGAAAAAGGGGGACGTCCGGATCTGCTGAGGGAGGGGGGAAAAGCGGTCGCCTGCGTCATCGGGGCTTCATGGCCGAGCAAATGCTACCCTAAAGAGCATTTTGCCGCGGTGTGTTCGGCGCTCGGTCATCCATGCTATCTGATCTGGGGGAGTGAAAATGAACGGCTCGATGCCGAATGGATCGCCCGGCACGCCCCCAACGCCCTCGTCGCCCCCCGTATGAGCCTTCCCGAACTGGTCCGCTTCATTTCCCATTGCGATCTCACGATCGGCAACGATACGGGGCCGACCCATATCGCCTGGGCGATGAACAGAGCCTCGATCACCCTCTTTGGCCCCACCAACGAGCGGATGATCTTCCCGACCCCCACCAATATCGCGATCAAATCTCCCTCGCCGGTGAACATCCTCAAAATAGACCGGAACGACTTTTCGATCCGGGAAATCGATCCGGATGCCGTCGTCCAAAAAGCCAAGGAGCTCTTATGATCCGTTTCAGACTTTTTTTGCTGTTAGATGCTCTGTTGATGGCCCTGCCCCGTTCGTGGCGCAAATGGCTTTTCACGGCCCTCGCTTCATTGGCCCACCGTTTTGCGAAAAAACGCAACCGCGTCATTCGCCAAAACCTCACTTTTGCGTTTCAAGACACCCTAAACGAAGCACAGATCGATGAGATCGAACGCTACTGCTACCGGAATCTGGCTCTCAATGTACTGCAGATAATGGAAAACCGTCGCAACGACGCAGAAAAACTGGCGAAACAGGTGACGTTCGAAAACCGTGAAAAGCTGGATGCTGTTTTAGCTGAAGGGCGGGGGGTCATTTTTATCTCGGCCCATTTCGGAAACTGGGAGATCGGTGCTACGGCCCTCGCCTCCCTCGTAACGCCTGTAACAGCTATCTACAAAGGACTGGACCGTCCCGAATTCGACCCCTATCTCCTCGAAGCCCGGAGCCGCCATCGGCTGGAGATGATCGAAAAAGATGGAGCGCTCAAACATCTTGCCAAAGCTCTTAAAGGACGCAAAGCGGTTTCGCTGCTGATCGACCAGGCCAGCAATGCACGCCACGGAGTCAAAGTCAACTTTTTCGGCCATCCGACCTACCACTCCTCAACCCCTGCGATCCTCTCCTATAAATACAATGCCCCGATCGTAGCGCTCTATATTCTGACCCACGACGAAGAGCATTACACCATCCGGTTCGAGGACCCTATCGAAGTCCGTGCCGATGATCCGGAGTCGATCCTCGAAGCGACCCAGGCACAGGTCACAACCCTGGAACGGATCATCCGGGCCCATCCGAAGTTCTGGTTCTGGCTTCACAAACGGTGGAAAGGGGAGTTTCCGGAACTTTACCGGAAATAAGGCATCCGCGAATCCCTTCGCGGCAAAGAGAGTTTAGGCGGGGTAAGCGGTTTCCAATGCCTCGTAAAGGGCATCGGGCGTCATATCGGGATTCGCTTCCCATGAGCGTTTCATGACCACATTGTCCTCGTCGCCGTTCCACACTTTGATGTAGCTCCCTTCTTTGTAGCCGTGATCCTGCCGGAACTGGTTCAGGATGTTTTTTCCGACATACAGACGGTAAAGGGTATCGAGGTTCAATCCCCCCATCGCGGCGAGTTTGAAAAAATCGTCGGTCATACCGACCAGATTGCCATCAATCGCCGGTTCGAGGGCATGGCGCATCAGGATCTCGATTTTCAGCATCAGCGCTTCATCGGAGGCAAATTCTCCTTCCCGGGCGTCGCACAGCTCTGCGTATCCCTCCGTCTTGGCCATCCACTCCGCCATTTGTGCAAAATTTTCCCCTTCGCGGTAGATACCGTCTTCGAGGATGAGACTCATGATGAAATGCCACACGTCGACGATCTCGATCTGCAGATTGGCGTAATCGGTCGGCTGCGCGATGTTTTTCCAGTGTTTCCAGCCGAACGAATCGATCATCTCGGCACTCTCCATGTAAACGCAGCGACGCCAGTTGATCCGCTTGCCGTCTTTGGTCACCCCTTTTTCCCATCCTTTGCCGTTGGTGGCGTCGTTGAGGCGCTGCTGGAGTTCGAGCATACAGAGTAGTTTGTTCATGTTTTTCCTTTTAAAAGTTTCTAATTATACGCTAAACTTCCGTCCATGCAAAAGATCAACTGCCACCGGTGCGTCTACTATTTCGTCACGTGGGAAGCTTCCCAGCCGCACGGCTGCAAGGCGTACGGTTTCAAGTCCAGAGCCATTCCCTCGCAGGTCGTCCTCAGCTCCAGCGGACATCCGTGCAGCTACTTCACTCCGAAACAGAACGCTTCCAAGTGAGTTTTTTTCCGAAACCGAGGGTGTTGTCGGTCATTTTGATCTCATCAAGGGTGATTTTCCATAACGTCGGATTCATCACCCGTGCGTAGGGGAATTTCCGGTAGTAAAGCTCGAAGTTCTCCCTCTTCTCGGTTTTGCGAAGGTGCCCGGCAAACTGTATCCCCTGTATTTTCCCGACCTGCTTCGTCTCCAACGCCACCGTCCCCGCGACCGCATCGTTCCCCCTGACGTTGCGCATGTGCTCGGTTGTTTCATCAGAAGCGACGATAAAGGCAACCGCTTCGGGGTCAAAAGCGTAAAACATCGAGCAGCACCACAGCCGCTCTCCCGACGTCGCCAGCGAAAGGAGATGGTGCCGCTCGATAAACGCGCCGATTTTTTCGATCACAGCGCTCTTCCCAGCCGCTCCAGCGCCTCTTCCAGAGCGCTCGAAGCAACGGCAAAATTGAGCCGCATGAACCCCGATCCCTCTTTCCCGAAACTGAGCCCAGGGCTCAGCCCCAGCCCCGCCTTGCGGACGAAAAATTCACGCAGTTCACGGTCCCCGAATCCTATGGCACGGCAATCGAGCCAGGCGAGGTAGGTTGCTTCGGGAGGATGATAGCCTATCTTCTCCTGCGTCTTTGCCCATCTCTCGAGGATGGCTGCGTTGCGGGCCAGATGCTCCATCAGACCCATATGCCATTCTCCGCCATTGCGATATGCCGCCTCCAACGCGACGTGCGACAGCACCGCACCCTCTCCCCAGTGAACGCGCATCCGCTCCGCCTCGTAGAGGGCACGCAGCTCTGCTGAGGGGATACATACCGTCGAGATCGAAAATCCCGCCATGTTGAAAGTCTTCCCCGGACCGATCAGCATGACGGTATTCTCTCGAAGGGCATCGGATATCGAAGCAGTCGGAATGTGCCGATGAGGGGCGTATACGAGATCGCAATGGATTTCGTCGCTGATAATCCGGATTCCGTGCTCATAGCACAGTTCTCCGAGCGCTCCGAGCTCTTCGCGGCTCCATACCCGCCCTACCGGGTTGTGGGGAGAGCAGAGCATCAGGATCTTCGTCTTCGGAGTGATACGGGCACGCAATTCATCGATGTCAAAACGGTATCTCCCTTCCCCGTCTTGCCGCAGAGGATGGAGGAGGAGAAGGCGGCCGTTTTCCTTGACCATCGAATAAAAGGGGGGATAGACGGGGTCCATCACGATCACCTCATCCCCCTCATCGCTGAGCGCTCGGATCGCGCATCCGATCGAAGCGACGACGGAGGGGGAGTAACTGAGCCATTCGCTCTCCATCGAAAATCCGTGACGGTGTTCAAACCACCCGATCTGCGCCGCATACGAAGCATCGCTCATAATCTCATATCCCAGAAGAGGGTGTGTTAGGCGTTCGGCAACCGCTTCCAGAACGCATGCGGGAGTCGCGATGTCCATATCGGCCACCCACATCGGCTGCACCGATTCGGTGCCGAACAGTTTCCGGCGCAAAACGTACTTTTCGGCATTGGTGCCGCTGCGGTCTATCCGGCTGTTGTAGGGGTCTAGCGCCATACGTTCACAAATCCCCGACAGGGCTGAGATCGGCAGAGGTAATCAAACGCTTTCGCCCCTTCCGTGAGCGGCTGCGGAGTCAGTGCGATCACCCTGCCTCCGGGGTTTAGCCGCTCCTTCATCGTCTCGGCAATCACCGGAACCTCTTCTACCGCTTCCTCGGCGGCATTGATCACGATACACTCATAACCCCGGAAATGGGGTTTGAGATTGCACATGTCCCCCTGATAAAACACTACCCTTTCCCGGGAATGGGGAAGGTTCAATTCCTCCAGATAGACCTCATGAACGCTCCCCCCGTACCGGAAAGCGAATCTCCCCTCCCGCAGCAATTCCACCGCCGGGGAGATGAAGCGGGCTGAGCGCTCAACCCCCGTCACGGTGCCGCAGTACTCCGAAAGTTCCAGGCTCAGCCGCCCCGCTTGGCATCCCAGCTCCAGCACGCGGTCATTTTTGCCGATGAATTCCCGGATCGAACGGGCCGCTTCCTGCGCAAAGGTGTTCCCCTCTCCATACCCCGCCATGCACAGTTCGGCGATCTCGATATCCTCGATCAGCTGATTCCTGACCTGTTCCCGAGGTTCCCCTCCGACAACGTAACGGAACCCCGCATGCTGGACAAAATGGCGGCGGAAAGCGTAGCGCGAGGAGGCGACGATCTCGTTGCCCGTCGATATCCACGATCCCCCTTTCAGGAGGTTGTGTTTCCCGTCAAACGTCGGCGTCGAGAAATCGTCATACCACGGATGGGTCGAAAACCCTTCGAACCCGTCAATCGGAGTCTGCGTCCACTGCCAGACATTTCCGACGACATCGTACAATCCGCCGTGGGCAAACGTATCTACCGGGACGGACGAAGCGAAGTGGGCCAGATTGAGGTTCGTACGCGTATCGTCGTAAATCTCCGCGTCCATACCGCATTCGCGCACCATGAGGTACCACTCCGCCTCGCTCGGAAGGCGGTAAAAGGCATTCTCATGCACACTCTTCCAGCGGCAGAACGCCTGCGCTTCAAGAGCGTTCACTTCGACAGGCCAGTTCATCGGAAGCGGTATCTCTTCGGCAAGAGTGCGGAAACGGTAGGTACCATCAGGCTGGGGAACCCAGAACGGCGGACACGCCGGCTGACGGATCTGGAGGAACTTCTGCCCCTCTTCATCCCACCATTGTGGGTTCCGGTAGCCGCCGTCGTTGACGAAAGGGAGAAACTCGCCGTTGCTCACCAGATACGTTGATGCCTTGAAATCCTCCACGTCGTATGCGCAAACGCCGTATTCATTGTCCCAGCCATAAAGCCCCCGGTCGTCGCTCCCCTTTCCCAGCGTCATACGCTTGCCTTCTATCGGAAAAAGAGCGTTCTCGGGTGTTCCGCCGCTACTCATGCAACGCGGAAAAGCTTTGCCGGGACGGATGAATTCGAGCGGCATCTGTCGGTGGAGGACGCTGGAGGTCTCGATATGGATCCGTTCGTGTTCAATTCCCATCCAGATCGCCCAGAAAGGGTCATCCTGCGTGATCGGCAGCTTCATCGGGAGGGTTCGAATCAACCTGTCGACGACATTGCGCACCTCTTTACGGTATTCGCGCACCTCATCGACCTTCGGCCACGCAAACCGCTCACTCGATTCATCCCAAACCATCTCGTCGACCCCGACGGCGAACAGCGACTCGTACCCGGGATTGATCCGTTCGCTGAGCGCTCCGGCGATGATGAGCTTGTTGATGTAAAACACCGCCGTATGACCGAAATAAAAAATCATCGGATGACGGGTCGGTTCGGACTGGCGGTAAAATACCTCGTCGGAAGCGAGAAGCTCAAACAGGGATTCAAAAAGCTCAAAGCTCTGGTGAAAATAGTCTCTAAGCTCACAGCGTTTTGCGTCGACGTCCGCTCCGTCCAAACGCACCGATCTCATCTGTCTAACCACTCAAAGTCCTTTGCATATATTGCGGAAACAATACGTAAAAATCATCATGTATAAAATATTGCGATTAGTATAATGGGAGAATGCTAAAAGAGAGGAAAATACTCAGAGCATACTGCCCTAATGCCCGAAATCTTGAAGTCACAACACGCTTCTTCCATGAATGTTTTTTTCAAAATCATCCTACGACTTGATTTCTACCACCCGCTTTTGCACGATACAACGCTTTATCGGCACGCTCTATGAAGGCCGTTTCGGTTTCATTCAGCAATAATTGAGAAACCCCCAAAGAAGCGGTTTTGTGACCAACTACGGAAAAAAGATGATTAGCAATTGCAACACGGATCTTTTCGGCCGCCAGCATGGCACCTCCCAAATCGGTATTGGGCAATATAATCAGAAACTCTTCTCCGCCCCATCTTCCTACGGTATCGGATTTACGTCCATACGACATCAGTATATTCGCTACTTCTTTCAAAACCAAATCCCCCACCTGATGCCCATACGTATCATTGACACTTTTGAAGTGGTCTACGTCAATGATGATAACCGATAGCGGTGTGTTGTACCGCTTTGTTTTTGTCATTTCATACTCAAGAATCTCATCCAGTTTTAGTCGATTGAACAATCCGGTCAGACGATCTCTTACCGCGAGTTCCTCGACACGCTTTTTATCGGTGATGTCTTGTCGCACGGCTGTATAGCCTATTTTATTCCCTTCGTCGTCCCATATCGGCGAAATCGTTGCATGTACCCAATAATGGGAACCGTCTTTTGCCTTGTTTTTAATCTCGCCTTCCCATGTTCGATTGTCTGTAATCGTATCCCATAGTTCCCGATAAACCTCTTCGGGCATATCCGAATGGCGAACGATGCGATGATTCTGTCCTATGAGGTCGGAAGCATCGTACTGGCTGATACGACAAAATGCGTTCGAAACATATACGATCGTCCCTTCCAAATCAGTCGTTGACGTAATTACCGATTCATTGACCAAAGCGACGTAATCGGTTATCTTTTTCTCAAGACGTTTGGATGCGGTCACATCCTGTACGGTCCCTTGCGACAACAGAGGGACCCCCTTCTCGTCATACACAGTCTTGCCATTCTCCTCGACATACTTGATACGCCCGTCCGACATCAGCAAACGATGGGTAATACGATACGGTTTTTTCTTTTCGACCGACTCGGTAAAAGCAGACTGAACAGCCGCTACGTCATCGGGATGGATTGCATGTAAAAATGCTTCATAGCTCGCTCCGAATTCCTTCAGATCAAGTTCAAAGATTCTAAAAATTTCATCTGTCCACTCCAACTCATTAGAGGCAAAATCCAAACTCCAGCTTCCAATTTTTGCAATCTTTTGCGCTTCGGCAAGCAGCTCTTTCGAACGGAGCAACTGGCGGCTAGCTTCTTTTTCGGATGATATGTCTCGTGCCAAACCAACATACCCGACAACGATTCCATTTTCATTGCGTAAAGCTGTAACGGACAATAAAACAGGAAAAGTATGACCGTCTTTATGGACATACGTCCATTCATGTTCATTATTTAAATTGAAATTTGTTTTGATGATCAAGCTTTCAAAACCGAGTTTGACACGGATACCCAGTTCCTTAGACCATTGTTCTGAACGGTTCATGACTTCATCATTCAAATGCAAAAGCTCGACCGTTCGCTTATACACCAGTTCATCAGCCTCATACCCAAGCATTTTTTCTGCCGCGATATTAAAGCCGGTAATCAGACCATCCGTATTTGTCGTAATGATGGCGTAAGCGGAATTGTCTAATACCGATTGCAAAAATCGTTTGTTTTTCTGGAGCTCGTCATTCGTTTGGTCCAATACCGAAACAATTTTTTTGAATCCGAAATTAATGGTGAACAAAACAATGACCAGCAGTCCGAATACAAAAAGAACAAACTCTTCAATGGTCGTTTCAAATTCTTGATGAAGCTGTGTCACATCCTGAAGAAAAACCGTTTGCGCAGAGATATTTCCAGCAAAGTCTTTTAATGGAAATGCATATACATTATACGTTTTACCGCCAAATTCGACGGTTTTAACCGTTTCAAAATCATGTCCGGACTTTTGAAGATGCGACAAAATTGCGTTATCCCGCAGCGTATGGTATTGAAGCGTGTACCCTCCATAAACGATCGAACTCTCCTCTTTGTAAAGATTTAGCTCGTAATTCTTGACGAATAATGCCCCTTCCAGCCCGCTGAAATGTTTCATTTCCAAAAGAAATTCGTCAGGTCTTACGCCGAATTCGAGAGCTCCAATATATGTCGTATCCTGAAACAAAGGGACAAACGTACGGTATGCGAGATTAAAAACACCCGCTTCAAATCCATACATTACCTTTTTCTCTTTATGCACCGTCGCTACCATCGGCCGGAAATTCGCTATTTGATCACCGTATTTACGGGGTTCGTGCATCCTTAAAAAAGATCTGCCATCGGGCAAATGAAAATGCATCACTCTCAAATGAGGATTTTCCTTTTGCAAAATCTTCCATTGTTGATTTGTCAATGCAAAAAGTTTCTCTCTGTCTTCAGCGGCGAACGCCTTGATCACTTCATCCGAAATCACATTGGCCAATGTCCGATAATAATAAAATTGTTGATGGCGGGAAAGTATTTTCTCGTACGAAGACTCTACATTGTCATAGAATTCGTGCTCAGCTTTCAGCAGTCTTTCTTTTTGGTGGATGTAAATGGCGGATACTAAAACAATCGAAAACAGAGTAATGACAATGCTTACAAAAAGAAGCGTTTTGTTTTTAGCGTTTAAAGACATTCATGATCCGTCAAATGTGCGTATGATTAAATTATATTATAGCTGACTATTTGTGCGTTTTAATAATATTATCGCAATGATTCATATCCGGGATTGATCCGTTCGCTGAGCGCTCCGGCAATGATGAGCTTGTTGATGTAAAACACCGTCGTATGGCCGAAATAAAAAATCAATTGCAGCGATTTGTCGCGTTAAACAAGCTAAAAACAGGGCTTTGCGAGATAGCCGTTCCCACCTCTGCATTTATTTCATAATCTGTTATAATAATTCCAAGAGAACACCAGGGCTCCGGAAAAAGGGAAAAAATTATGGAATTTTCTGTCTATGTTGCACGTCAGCCTATTTTCGATGAAAAGGGCCAGATTTTTGCCTACGAGCTCCTCTATCGAAATACCGGCGACAGCAACATCGCCGAAGTCGATGACAACCTCCACGCCACGGCGCGCGTTCTTGTCAATACCCTCAACTACATCGGTCTGGACACCCTTACCCGCGGCCATCCGGCATTTATCAAAGTCGACGGCGCAATACTGCGGGATGATATCATCGATGCCATTTCGCCCGCCTATTTCATTTTGGAAATCCTCGAATCGACCGTGATTACGACGGATCTTCTCAAACGGATCGAGGTCCTGCACGCCAAAGGGTACCGCTTTGCCCTCAACCGCTACCATTACGACACCGATTTCTTTCTCCGTTTCCGCTCCCTGCTGGGTCTTGTCGATTATGTCAAAATCGACCTCCAGCACGCCGACAATCCGGCTGAAATCCTCTCGGCCCTCTCGAACCACGCGTTCACATTTATCGCCGAGAAAATTGAAGACAAAGAGGCATGGGAGAAGGCACGTTCATACGGGTTCAACTGCTTTCAGGGATACTATTTCAGCACTCCAGACCTGTTGAAAAAAGAGAACTTCGATCCGGACAGCGCTTTGCTGCTGGATTTGATCTATCTGCTAAAAACCAGAGCGCCGCTCGAGGAATTGCTCGCCAAATTCGACACCTCCCCGTATTTGGCACTCAACCTCCTGAAATTCATTCAGCTCAACGAAGGGTTCTCCCACGACGCCATCTCGTCGGTTGAACAGGCGCTGGTCGTTGTCGGCAGAGAGCGCCTTGGCAGCTGGCTTGAGCTGATGTTTTACGCAGACGGAGAAACCGGCGTTTTCAAGGAGAACCTCCATGCCAAACAGATAACGCAGCAGGCTTTGCAAAGAGCCTATCTGATGGAAGAGCTGGCCTATATCACCAAAAAATCGACCCATTTGTCCCATATGGCCTATATTACGGGAATCCTTTCAATGACTGAAATGATGTTTCATGACAGTTACGCCGAACTCCTGAAACAGATCAATGTCAACAAACAGATCGAAGATGCCCTTCTCCACAGAAAAGGGGACCTCGGACGCCTCCTGGAACTTGTCATCGCCATCGAAAAAAACGATCTGCTCCGTATCAGCGCCATCCTTTTGGAAATGGAAATATCGGAACGGGAACTGAACAAATCGCTTCTGAACAGCTACCACCGAAGTTCCATGGCACTCAATTCGCCGGTGCATGCAAGCGATCTCCCGTAAGAGAATACGAAAAAGGTAACGATGATCAATGAGTTGTATAAAATGAAGGAAATTGTCAGAAGGGGAAAAGGGATTCCACATGGTCGGAGCGACCTGACTCGAACAGGCGACCTCTACCACCCCAAGGTAGTGCGCTAGCCAAACTGCGCTACGCCCCGACGTAAAA
>JAFGUJ010000134.1 GCA_016938595.1 Campylobacterales bacterium
CTGACCACCCGGATGGACAATATCAGCGGCTCCTTGGAGCACAAACTTCCCGAAGCGGTTGACAAATTCGTCGGTATCGAAGACAATGTAACCGCCATACTGGCGGAAAACCGCAGTTCGCTTAAAACGGCCCTCGAATCGGCGGGCGATTTTTTCAAAAGCGGAGAAGAGGCCTTCGGAAAAGTCGATTCGATGCTCTCCAACTTCACGACGAGCGAATTGCAGGTGGCGATGCACACCGATTACATGATGCGTGACGGGTACGGCAAAGTCTATCTGGGAGTCAACTACCTTCCCAATCCGGAAACGTATTATATGTTCGACCTGATCAGTACCGATGACTATTCTCAGAGCCCAACCGGCCCGGAGAAACACGCCGAAAGCGATCTGCTCTATTCGCTTCAGTACGGGAAACGGTTCGACAACCTCCTGCTCCGTTTCGGGGCGATCGAATCGACCGGTGGGGTCGGATTTGATTATTTCATGAACCACGACCGCCTCAAATTCAGCGGCGAAGCGTTCGATTTCAACGCCGTCAACGATATCCGCTCCGAGCGAGTCCACCTCAAAGCGCAGGTCCGCTACCAGATGCTCAAGCATCTCGAGCTGTACGGGGGATGGGACAATTTCCTCAACCCGCGATCCCAGAACCTGTTCTTTGGGCTTGGGCTCCGGTTTATCGACAACGACATCAAATATACCCTCGGCACTGCGTCGATGGCTCGCTGATCCATGCAGGCGATTATGTTTAAAAACCGCGCCGATGCCGCGATACAGCTCAAGGATCTCCTTCCGCTGGACCGGATGAAAAGTGAGGCGTGGAATCTGATCGCGGTTTCGTCGGGGGGACTTGTCATTGCCGATGCGATCAATGCACGGCTGAAACTGCCGATCAATTTTATTTTTTCCGGAGCCATTACCGCACCGCAAAATCCTGAATGCGAACTGGCGCGCGTCAGCGAAACCGAAGAGATCGTCATCCATCAGGCTCTGGTCGATGCCTTCGAGATACAGGTGGATTACATCTACGGTGAAGCGACCCGGAAACATGAGGAGAAGATCCTCAGCGCCATCTATCAATACCGCAAGGGGGAACATTTTAAATCGATGAAGGGGAAGAATATTCTTCTGATCGATGAGGGGAGCGAAACGGGGCTGAAGCTCATGTGCGCTATCAAAACCGCTTTCGCTCAGAAAGCCAAAGCGGTCTACGTTGCCGCTCCGATAATGCCAAGCAGTGTTGTGGAAGCATTGGACCCGATCGTGGACGGCGTTTTTTGCCTGCACGAGATCGACGACTACATCGATACGGGGTTTTATTACCAGGAATTCGAACCGGTACAAGAAGAAACGATAGAGACTATTTTGGAGAAAAGACATGAATTATAACGTTGAGCTCGAGTTGACCAACAAACACGAAGCGTACGCCTTCGGCCAGGTTGCCAGGCAGGCCAATGGCGCCGCATGGCTCAAATGCGGGAATACCGTCATTCTGGCGACAGTCGTCATAGATGAGACAGACTTTGTGGATGAGGATTTTTTGCCTCTGACGGTACAGTACATCGAAAAAAGCTACGCTGCCGGCAAATTTCCGGGTGGCTTTATCAAACGGGAGACCAAACCGAGCGATTTCGAGACACTGACGTCGCGGATTGTCGACCGCTCGTTGCGTCCCCTGTTCCCCAAAGGGTTTGCCAATCCCGTGCAGATTACCGTCATGGTTCTGAGCGCTGACCGCGAGGCCGATCTGCAGGTGTTGGCGCTCAATGCCGCGTCCGCGGCGCTGTATGTCTCGGATATCGATATTTTCACCTCGGTGAGCGCGGTCCGGGCGGCCAAAGTCGGCGGAGAGATCGTTTTCAATCCGACCCGAGAACAGATGGAGAACAGCACATTCGACCTTTACCTCGCCGGCAGCAAAGACGACATGCTGATGATTGAGATGCAAAGCATCGGCAGCGATGAGACGGAGATCATCGAGATGGGAATCATCGATCCGATCATCGATTCGGCAGGACTTTCGCAGACTCTTCCGATCCGCCGCTCCAATGCGATGGGCGAAGATGAACTGATCGAGATCCTCACGGCGGCCCAGACTGAGCTCAAAGCGGCGAATACACGCTACGAAGCGGCATTCAAGCCTTACGCCTCCGATCCGTTCGAGCTGCAATACGTCATCAGCGAAGTGAACGGCGAGATGGCCGAATACGTCCGCGCCAACCACACAGACGATTTGAAAAAAGGGATCAATCAGATGGCGAAAACGGAGCGCAGTACGGCACTGCGGACAATCCGTAAAGCGATTATGAAAGAGAAACCGCAATGGGACGAGCATGAGCTGAAAAAAGCGATCGAATCGGTCAAGCGGAGTATGGTTCGTGCCCAGATCCTCGATGAAAAAGTACGTGCCGACGGGCGGGGGCTGCGTGAAGTCCGTCCGATCAGTATCGAAACCAATGTCCTGCCGGGGGCACACGCTTCGGCACTCTTTACCCGCGGGCAGACGCAGGCGCTGGTCGTTTTGACCCTCGGCGGCTCCAAAGATGCCCAAATGTACGAAAACCTGACCGACAGCGGCACCCAGAACGAATCGTTCATGGTCCATTACAACTTTCCCGGATTCAGTGTTGGTGAACCTTCCCCGATCGGAGCACCAAGACGGCGTGAGCTCGGACATGGCAATCTGGCAAAACGGGCCCTTGAATGCGGCTGTTCGCAAAACGGCCAGACGATCCGGCTGGTCTCCGAGATCCTTGAATCGAACGGTTCGTCGTCTATGGCAACCGTATGCGGCGGCTATATGGCGCTGCGGGCCGGAGACATCGACATGGCCGATCCGATTGCCGGGGTTGCGATGGGGATGGTTTCCGAGGGGGAACGCTACGCGATTCTGACCGACATTATGGGGCTTGAGGACCATGACGGGGATCTTGATTTCAAAGTTGCCGGTTCCAAAGAGGGGATTACGGCGATGCAGATGGACATCAAGCTCGGCGGTATCCGTCTTGAAGTGCTCAAAGAAGCTCTGTATCAGGCCAAAGAAGCGCGGGCCCATATCATCGACATCATGATGGCAAGCGAAGAGAAAATCGAACTCAACGAAGGGACATTGCCGAGCACCGATCTGTTCCACATCGATCCGGGCGTTATCGGCGACATCATCGGGCAGGCGGGCAAAACGATTCGGGAAATCATCGAGCGTTTTGACGTGACGATCGACATCGACAAGAAAAAAGGAGCCGTGAAGCTCACGGGCAAAAGCCGTGACGGTCTACGCGGAGCGCGTGACCACATCGAAGGGATCGCCAGCAGTGCGACTCCTGTTGAAAAAGTGGAATACAAAGTCGGCGATGTCGTCAAAGGAAAAGTCAAAAAGATCGTCGATTTCGGTGCCTTTATCGAACTTCCCGGCGGCGTAGACGGATTGATCCATATCTCTAAAATCTCGGACAGCCATGTAAGCCGCGTTAGCGATGTTCTTTCAGAAGGGGATGAGATTATGGTAGAGATCGTCGAGTTCAAAGGAAATAAAATCGGTCTGGGACGGGCTAAGTAATTTTTTAGCTCCGTGTGATTATAATTCCATCCACAAAGTGATAAGTAGGGACACATATCCGAACGGACTTTGATTAAATTATGGAGATCACTCATGAAAAAAGTTCTTTTTCTTATGATCGCTCTTGCCGCTGCAGCATTCGGTGCTGAAGAAGCAGTAGTGAACGAAACGCTTAAAGCGTACTCAATGATCGCTGCAGGTGTTGGTCTTGGTTTGGCCGCACTTGGTGGTGCTATCGGTATGGGTAGCACAGCTGCTGCAACTATCGCTGGTACAGCTCGCAACCCGGGTCTTGGCGGTAAATTGATGACAACTATGTTCATCGCTCTTGCGATGATCGAAGCTCAGGTTATCTATACCCTGGTTATCGCTCTTATCGCTCTTTACGCGAACCCATACCTCGGGTAACTCCGGGTATAACCCTCGGTCAGCTTCGGCTGATCTTTTTTCTTTTAACTGCGATCGTGGTGGAATTGGTAGACACGCTATCTTGAGGGGGTAGTGCCAACAGGTGTGCGAGTTCGAGTCTCGCCGATCGCACCATTCCTTTTTTTCTTCTCTAAAACAAAATCATTTCCGTTTTATCATTTCATTTTCTCTCTTTTTATCTCTTGCTTTTTTGCGCTCATTTTGAAGTATAATGGCATTATTGAAACCACAAAGGATCGATTATGGCCTATATTACCCAACTAAAACATTTGATACAAAACGAGCTGATTCCCGATGTCGAAGAGCATATCGATGATATTTTCGAAGTCATTGCGTCCCAGAAAGACGCATCACCGCAGGAACGCGCGCAGCTTGAAGATTTGCAGGCACTTCGTGATGAATACAAAGAACTCCTTGGAGAAATCAACAACGGGCAGATCGACGAGGAAGAGGCCGAGCAGCTTTATACCGAACTCACTTCAATGCGCGAGGGAGACGATGAAGACGATGACGACGATCTGTATTACGACGAAGACGATCTGGACGACGAAGACGATTACGACGAATTAGACATCGACGAAGACGACGACCAGTATTGATGGGAAAATACGTTTTACTGGATACCGAGACAACGGGGGCAGGGGAAAACGACCGGATCATACAGCTCGGGTTTATGGTTCTCGAAGGCAAAAATGTGGAGGTCTTTAACGACCTGTGCTGGAGCGACGTCCCCATCGGTTACGGCGCGATGGAGGTGCACGGGATTACCCCCGAAATGATCGCAGGGCTTCCGCCGTGTATCGAGACTACGGCATTTAAAACGCTGAACGCTCTCAATGGACCTGAGAATGTTTTGATCATCCACAACGCCCCTTTTGATCTGGGGATGCTTGCCAAAGAAAATTTCACTTCCCGGATGCGTCTGATCGATACCCTGCGATGCGCCAAGCATCTCTTTGACGACGAGGATGCCCACCGTCTGCAGTATTTTCGCTACCGGCTGGGGCTATACAAAATCGAGGAAGCCGAAGCGGCGTCCCTGGGGATTGAGGTCAAAGCCCATGATGCGATCGGCGATGTCCTTGTACTGAAACTTTTTTTGAGCGAACTGCGCAAACGGCTCGCCGAACGCTTCGGCAGCGTCAACCCGATCGACAAGATGGTCGAGCTGACGCAGACGCCTGTTTTCTATACCAAAGCGCTCAAATTCGGAAAGTACAAAGGGAAAACACTCAGCGAGATTGCTGAAGCCGATCGGGGCTATCTGACGTGGATGCTCGGAAACATGGAGAGTCTGGATGAGGACATGCGCTATTCGATCGCTACCGTTTTGGAAAGCGCATAGGAACGTGGGATGCTTCACATCCCTTTCATGACCTGGGATTCGTCCGTAATATGGTTGTCGAGCTTGTGATCGACCGAATAGGCCAGAAGGTCAAAGAGTTTCGTGACCATCTGTGGAAGAGTCTGCTGGGCGTTTGACGTGACCACGGCGGCGTATACCGATTTTCCGAAATGGGAAACCTGGAAATAGGTCAGAAGCTTGTTGGCCGCTTTTATCCCCTCTTGAACGTCGGTAAAATCGAAAATGACCGCATGGAAATGTTCGCTGAGAGGGACATTGCGGTCGCTTTTGCGGATACGGCTGCAGATATCGGAAATATCGAGAAGATCCGGAAGATAGGCAATGGCAATCGAGTAGCTGACTTCGTAGCGTTCAAAATTATACTCATACTCGCTGCTCTCTTCGAGAAGTTTGTCCTGAAACGCTTTACGCTCATTTCTCGAAAGCTCCAACACGATTCCCCCTTTTCGGCAATTTTTTTATTATAACACCTTCTGATGCAAATAGAGGGAGTTCTGGGATCAGAACGTTGTTTTGGTCGATGTTTTGATTTCACTCAGCCGGTAAGCTGCATCCCGGTTCCCCTGTTTCATCGCTTTTTTCCACCATTCCATCGCTTTATCGACATCTTTATCAACCCCTTCGCCATAGAAATAGAGCATCCCCATATAAAACTGCGCTTCGTCGTTGCGCTGGTACATGGCCAGCGGATAGAGGATCTCGTGCGCTTTGGCGAAATCCGAGGCGGTGTAGGCGTTTATCCCTTCGGTCAGTTCATCCATGATTAAAATCCTTTAAAAAAGTGGTGTTATTATAGCGATAGCCCCTATTTTTAGGCTGATGAACTATAATGGCACTATGAATTACGACGCGCTCTCAGGAAAATCGGTATTGCTGTTAGGGAAGTCCAGAGCGCTGAACGCTCAGGAGTTCGAAACCCTTCTGCAGTTGCATGGCATCAAATGTCTCAAACGCTACGAAGAGGGAGTCGCGCTGATTATCGAGGGGCGGATGATGAATCCGCTCGAACAAAACGAGAGCGAAAGGCTCTATGAAGCCAGAGTCGCACCGATCGTCCCGATCGAGGGGCTTGAAGCGTGGTTGTGCCGATCCATCGAGCCAAACCGCCTTTTGATGAGCCTCAAGCTCTCCCGCGATCAGGAACGGTTGGTCGATTTCCTGAAAAATCCCTACATTACCGAGGAGCTCTTTTTCAAGCTCCTTAGGCTGTATGACTGGCAAAACGAGGGGCTGTTTGACAACGACCGCAACCGCGATGTGACGGCTTCGATCATCGGCCGTTTTTACAAGGATCTGGAGCGAAACCACAACGTCCAGTACGCGATGAGCGGCCTGGCACACCTGATAGAGGGCTACGGAACGCGTGATCTGATCGAAGCAGTTGCGGCGCTCTCTCCCGTGGCGCGCGAACTGAAAACACCGTATGATCCTTCTCTAAGAGGGGTGATAGACGTGATGGCGCTCCACCCGCAGACGCCGGAAACGATACTCCGGGCGCTGCTGCCGACGCATGGACACCTGCTTTCCCGCCGTGTTCCATTGATGCTCGAGGAGGAGCTTCTGGGCGATCCGCAGAACCACCCGATACTGGCGCAAAACGAGAGCCTTTCTGAAAAGGGGGGGGAAGCTTTGGCCGAAGGGCACGGACAAAGCCTGGCGCGCCATTGGCATCTTCACGAGGAGCGTTTTGGGCGATTTTTCCCCGCATCGGCCAAAGAACTCGCCTCCAACCCTTCTTTGACACCTGAGATGCAGCAGCAACTGATGGAGCTGGAGGATGGGGAGGTATGGCGGGCTATGGCAGTGAATCCGGTGGCCGAGCGTTCATGGCTGCACCGCCTTTTCGAGCAGGGCGGGTTTGAAGCCGAACTTGCGGCGAACCCTTCGCTCGAAGCCGCTGACCTCGAAATCCTCTCCCGAAGGGACAATCCGAAGGTGTTGGAGGCTCTGGCCGCGAACCCCTCGACGCCGATCGAGATTTTGTATCAGCTCTCTCTGGACCGGCGGTTTGAACGGAGTGTTAAAACCAATCCCGCTTTTGGAACCCACATACAAACCCACAATATAGGATGGAACTGATGCGCAGCCGCGACGCGATAACCACTTTGCGATCTCTGATCGAATCGCAGATCCCCACATTTTTGTGGGGGGCTCCCGGGATCGGTAAATCCTCGATCGTCAAACAGATCGCACGTGACATGCAGATCGAATGCATCGACCTGCGTCTCTCGTTGTTCGACCCGACCGATTTGAAAGGGATCCCGTTTTACGAGCGAGAGTCCCACAGCGCGTTGTGGGCACCGCCGTCGTTTCTCCCAAGGGAGGGGAGCGGGATACTGTTTCTCGACGAGCTCAATTCCGCGGCCCCCGCCGTTCAGGCCTCGGCGTATCAGCTGATTCTGGACCGGAAAGTGGGAGAGTATACGCTGCCGGAAGGGTGGGCGATTGTCGCCGCGGGGAACCGCGAAGGGGACCGGGGGGTCGTTTCCCGTCTCCCTTCGCCGTTGGCCAA
This sequence comes from Campylobacterales bacterium, assembly GCA_016938595.1. GTDB lineage: Bacteria > Campylobacterota > Campylobacteria > Campylobacterales > Sulfurimonadaceae > Sulfuricurvum. Next base: position 7,864 of record JAFGUJ010000134.1, read on the forward strand.
CCGGTTTGTCCATGTCGAGATGGAGGTGCATGTCGCCGACTGGCGCGACTGGGCGATACGCTCAGGGGTCGATGAGCGGGTCATCGCCTATATCGCTTTTCAAAACGATGCGCTGTTCGGATTCGACCCCCTCAAAAGCACCCGGAGTTTCGCGACCCCGCGCAGCTGGGAAGCGGTTCACCGCATTGTGGGAAGTTCGCTTCCCGAGTCTCTCTGGCTCGAGGCGATCGGCGGGGCCGTGGGCGAGGATGCGGCGGTCGACTTTTTGGGATTTTGCAAAGTGATGCGGTATCTGCCCGACGTCGACGCGATTCTTTCCGGAACCAGTAGGGAGGTTCCGGAAGACCTTTCGGCGATGTACGCCCTCTCCACCGTTCTGGTCTCCCGTGTCATGAGGGAACCCTCCGACGAGGCAATTTCCCATCTCCTGCGTTACACACTGGGACTCAAAAACGAGTTTGCCGTTCTCATCGTGCAGGATCTTCAGCGCCAGGGGGTGAAGATGGAGCATCTGGACGCTTTCGGGGAGTGGGTAGAGGCGTTCGCGTATCTGCTATGATCGATTTTTCCCCTTTGAAAGCGAAGCTTCTCCTGGAATACCCCTTTTTCGGGACGATCGCTGCCGCGATGGAGAGTGTCCAAAACGACGATATCGAGAGTTTCACGACACGGGACAACCGGTTTGAATACCGGTTCGATTACATGGCGGCGCTGGATGATGAACAGCGTGTTTTCGCCCTGTGCAACGCTGCGCTGCATGAAGCCCTTTCCCATACCCGCAGACGGGGAAACCGAAGCCCGTGGCTGTGGGAGATGGCGTGCGACTATGCGATCAATGCGCTGCTGATAGAGGGGGGATTTTCGCCGCCGCCCGCGATCACTTACGACAAACGTTTCGGGAATCTCAGCGCCGAGGAGATTTATGCCGAACTTGCGCTGGAATTTTTGGATCAGGAACAAAGCGACCGTGACAGCGATGACCGCCGCGACGAAGAGGGCGCGGACGAAAAGCTCTCCCGTGCCCAGCGCGAACGCCGCACGCGAGAAGCGCTGGCCAAAGACGATCCGCTCAGTGAGGGAATAGGGAGGCTTCTGGGAAACCGAGCGGTTGCAACGATCGACTGGAGGAGCGAACTGCGCGACGCGGTCGGGGGACACTATATCAGCGATTACGCTCTGATCCCCCCGAGCAAAAAACTGCTTTACGCCGGGGTCTATCTGCCGGGGGTCCATTCGCGCCACCTGGATCTAGCCATCGCCATCGACAGCTCCGGTTCAGTCGATGAAGCCCTGCTGGCACAGTTCATCGCCGAGATTGAATCGATCACCGAACTGTTTGGCTCCTATGCGATTGAGCTTTTTGTATGCGATGACCGGATCCGCGGCCGCAGCCGCTTCACCAACGGCGAAGCAATGCACTATGAACTTGTCGGCGGGGGAGGGACCGATTTCACCCCCATATTCGATGCCATCGAGAGACTGGAGAGAACGCCGAACATGCTACTGTATTTTACCGATCTGGAGGGGAAGTTTCCTCCGAGAGAATCCTCATGCGAAACACTGTGGATTGCCCCGCAACGCTGTGATGTCCCGTTCGGACGGGTGATTGTAATGGGGGATGAAGATGCTTGAGAAAGCTCTGGGGATACTGGAATATGCCAATCTTTTTATCACCGGCGGCGCGGGATCGGGGAAGACGACCCTGACGCGCGCCATCATCGAACATGCCCAGAAAGAGGGAAAAGTTGTCGCCCGCCTCGCCTCGACGGGGATGGCGGCGACACTGATCGGCGGGCAGACGCTTCACAGTTTTTTCGATCTTGGGATCGCCAATTCCCAAGAAGAGCTGGAACGCAACGGCAAACTGGAACCTTCCAAAAAGGTCGTCAAACTGATTCGCTCGATGCAGATTATTGTGATCGATGAGATCTCGATGGTGAGCGCGCCGCTGCTCGATATGATCCGTCTGCGCCTGTTGCAGTCGGAATTTGCAGGGCGGTTGATTGCGGTAGGGGATTTTTTGCAGCTTCCTCCCGTAACGCGCGGGAATGAACCGATCTATTTTGCGTTCGAATCCCCAAGCTGGCAGCGGATGAGCTTTGAGACACTCTATCTGGAAGGCTCTTACCGCACCCACGAAGCGGAGTTTCTGACCCTGCTGGAGAAAGTACGCCATGCCAAGCTCGACAATGAAGCGCATAATGCGCTCGAAACGCTGGTCAAGCCGCTGAGTGACGATCTGAGTTCGATTACGCTGCTGTTCGGTAAAAACATCAGCGCTCAGAACCATAACCGTGCTCAGCTGGAGCATCTGAACGGGGAGAGCATCGACATTTCCACATACGTCACTCTGCATGACAAAAAGATGCAGGAACGTGATGTGGAACGGTTTATGGCCGAGAGCCGTATCGAGCCGGCATTGACCCTCAAAGTAGGGGCTCCCATCCTCTTTACCCGCAATGCGTGGAACTACTACAACGGAGAGCGGGGAAGGATCACTTCCATCGAGGAGGACGTAATCTGGGTTAAAAAAGAGGGGGGAATGAGCGTCAAAGTGGAACGGGTCGAGACGACGAAAACGCGCTGGATCGAGAAGGGGAAGACCACCAGCGAGGAAAAACTGATCACCCTGCACCAGTTTCCGATCACTCTCGCTTTCGCGATCACAATCCATAAATCCCAGGGGATGAGTCTGGCCGATTACGTCATTGAAACGAATGAAATCTTCGCCCCCTCACAGTTTTACGTCGCCCTGTCGCGTTCGGTATCGGCGCACCGTGTGACGCTGACCAAACCCCATAGAAGCTGGGAGAAGCTCTGTTTCGTCCACCCAAAAGCAAAACATTTCAGCGAGAGGCTGTAAACGCCGCACCGATGATGACGCGGTAGGAGAAGAGGATGCTGAAAAGGGCGGAGAGAAGGGCCACGGCAACCATCATGTACATGACGGCCAGCTGATACGACACCGCCGTGAGGGGGTCGGCACCGGCGAGGAGCATCCCCGTCGTGATCCCCGGGATATGGATGATTCCCACCGTCTGGAGCGAGTTGAGCGTCGGGATCATCGAGGCCTTGACTGAGGCTTTTGAGGCAAAACTCAGCGCTTCTTTGAGCGGGGTCCCCAGCGCCACTATCCCCTCGATCGTCTCTATCGTGTTTTTCACCTCGGCACGGAACCGCTCGGTGCTCTGGGTGTAGACGTTGAGGGCATTGCCGATGATCATCCCTCCGATCGGGATCATCTCGTGGGGGACCATATGGATGACGCCGAACGCCATCATCGAGACAAAGACGATTGCCGACGATGCCCCGATGGCCATGAAGGCGATGGTGAAACTCTCCTCCCCCAGCGGGGTCCGTTTACGCGCCGTATAGGCTCCGAAGAGAAGCATCCCCAGCAGGACGAAAAACAGCAGCGAGGGGTGCTCGATCTGAAAGAGATAAACGAGGGCATACCCCAGCAGCCCCAGCTGTACCATCGCGAGGATCGAGTTGGTCAGGATCGTTTTTTCGAGGCCGAAATGTTCGCGGCGCGAATACCACAGGGCAAAAATAATCAAGAGGTACGAGGCTAAAAAGGAGTATTGCATAGAGAAAGGATAAACGATTTTTGATTAAAGCAAAGAGGGAGGGATTAATCTGCCCCCTCAGGGGGCAAGCTTCAGTGCCATAGCGGCAAGCGCAGCCGAAGGGATTTTATTCCTTCAGCGTTCAAAATTAAAGTTCTTCGGCGTGGGCGGCAAGGTATTCTGCAACACCTTCGGTGCTGGCTTTCATCCCTTCATCACCTTTCGCCCATCCTGCAGGGCACACTTCGCCGTGTTCGTTGGTGAAAAGCATCGCATCGATCATGCGGAGCATTTCATCGATGTTGCGTCCAAGCGGAAGGTCGTTGATGACGGCATGGCGGATGGTTCCGTCTTTGTCGATGAGAAACGATCCGCGAAGCGCGACAGAATCGCCGAACAGTACGTCGTAATCGCGTGAGATCTGTTTGTTCAGGTCAGCGACCAACGGATAACGGACCTGACCGATACCGCCCTGGTTTACCGGAGTGTTTTTCCAGGCAAAGTGACTGAACTGTGAGTCAACGGATACGCCGATAACGTTGATGCCGCGGGCAGTGAACTCATCGAGGCGGTGGTCGAAAGCGATGATTTCAGACGGACATACGAAAGTAAAGTCCAACGGATAGAAGAACAAAACGGCACCTTTTTCGCCGATGTTTTCGTAAAGGTTGAAGTTGTCAACGATCTGGTTGTTTCCCAGAACGGTAGTGGCGGTAAAGTCGGGAGCTTTTTTGGTAACGAGCATGAGTTTTCCTTCTGTGATGTTTGGGTGATATGGGCAAATTGTAACATACAAAGATTAATTCCAATAAAAGCCGCTCAAGTTAATACGGTTTCATAAAGGAAAATTTTTATTATCTGTATCGTATCGCTCACGTTTGTCTTCCGGAACTGCTATAATCGGTCCCAATTACGAAAATCGGAAGGATGTATGGTAACGTTTAAATCGCTCTTTTCGATGATGACACGCTACAAGCGCCCGCTGGTGTGGGGGAATGCGATCGCCCTGGCCGCGACTGTCGTCTCGATCCCTGTCCCGCTGCTGATACCGTTGCTGGTCGATGAGGTGCTCTTGCAAAAAGGGGGATGGATCACCGATACGATCGACCGGATCGGAACCGTGGGGGAACCGCTTCTCTACATCGGGATCGTCCTGGCGGTAACCGTAGCCCTGCGGTTTTTGTTTTTCATCCTCAGCGTCGTGTCACAGCGCTTTTTCATCGCCCTCTCCCAAGAGCTCAGCTTTGAGATCCGCCGCCGTGCGCTGACGCATCTTAAGCACGTCTCGATGAGCGCCTACGAGGCGCTTGGGAGTGGGAAAGTGGTCACCAATCTCGTTACCGATATCGAGACGATCGAGCAGTTTTTGGGGAGTGCACTGGCCAAGCTGATCGTATCGGTCGCGACGCTGGTAGGGGTCGGGATCGTCCTTATCTGGATCAATCCCCTTTTCGGAGTTCTGATTCTGATCTTTCAGCCGCTCATCATGGTGGTCACCCGCAAGATTTCCGGTCGTGTCGGAAAACTCAAAAAAGAGCAGAACCGCACCATCGGAGAGCTTTCCGATACGTTGACCCAGATGCTGGATCTTTTCGGTCAGATCCGCTCCAGCAACAAGGAAGAGCGTTTCATCGAGCGCTCCATCACGCAGGCCCATGCGCTCAAAGAGAGCGCGACGGCGTATGGGATCAGAGCCCTCGCCGGTGAGCGTTATTCGTATACCCTCTTTTTGAGCGGTTTTGAGGTATTCCGGGCCTTGGGCCTCGTGATGGTTTTGTATTCGGACCTCTCGATCGGGATGATGTTCGGGGTGTTCGGGTACCTGTGGTTCATGATGACTCCGGTGCAGGAACTTCTTTCGCTTCAATACAGCTACGCCAACGCCAAAAATGCCCTTTCACGAGTCAACGAACTCCTTTCGCTACCCGTCGAGCCCGACTATCCGACCCGTTCCGATCCGTTTGGCGATGAGGGCAGGGGGGTGTCGATCCGTACCGAGTCTCTCGTATTCGGATACGATCCCTCCCAGCCGGTTTTGAGGGGGATCGATCTGGATATTCCGCGGGGGGGTAAAGTGGCGATCATCGGCGCGAGCGGGAGTGGCAAAAGCACCCTGTCGCAGCTGCTTGTCGGGTTTTATCCGCCGACGTCGGGGGATATAGTGTATAATGGGATCAGTGTACGGCAGATCGGATTTTCCCGGGTACGGGAGAATGTTTTTGTCGTTCTGCAGCAGCCACTGATGTTCAATGACACGCTCCGTTTCAATCTCACGATGGGGGATGAGACGGACGATGAAGCCGTGTGGAAAGCGCTGGAGATCGCGCAGCTCGCCCCCTTTGTCCGGACGCTGCCGCAGGCTCTGGAGACGCAGGTGGGGAAACTGGGGATCCGTCTTTCGGGAGGGCAGCGTCAGCGCCTCTCGATCGCACGGATGGTTCTTGCCGATCCCAAAGCGGTGATTTTCGACGAATCGACTTCGGCGCTCGATGTTCACACCGAGAGCGCCCTGTTCGAAGCGTTGGAGGAGTTTTTGAAAGAGCGTACCGTCATCATCATCGCCCATCGTCTCAGCACGATCACGCAGGCCGATTATATTTACGTCCTCGAAAACGGCTCCATTCTGGAACAGGGGACACGTCAGGAACTTGAACGCCTTGATGGGAGTTTCAAGCATTTTGTCGACCGCCAACATTGAAAGGTAAAAGATGCCGAACCCGTTATTCGTCCGCTATATGATTTTTTTGGCCATGGGACTTACCCTGTGGCTTTTTTTCCCTTTTCTGAAAAGTTTTTTTGTCGCGCTGCTCTTGGCGATTGTGATATTCCCCCTTCATTTGATTGTCGAGAAAAAAATCAGCCGCAATGCACGGCTGAATCCGTTCGCATCGCTTATTTCGGCTGCCATTGTGACGACCGTCCTTTCGCTGATACTGTTTTTGCCGATTACCCTTTTTTTATTCCAGCTTTTTGATCAGCCCGAAAAAAGCGTCGCTGTCGTCCGTACTCTGGGGGCGCGGATCGACACGATCAGCAGCTACCTCCCCGGTTTTCTTGCATGGCTGAAAGATCCGATCGATACGTTGATCGAGGTGGGGAAAGTGCACAAAGACACGATCATCACCACCATGGCCGGATGGTTCGGGAGCGGCTTGACGACGTTTGTCATGATGATCGGAGAGATGGCCATGGTCGTCGTCTTTTTCTTCTTTTTGACGTGGTACGGACGGAGCATTTCCCTGTTTCTTCTCCCGATTATCCCCCTTACGCGAGCCGTAAAACGGAAATTCATCGCCGACATGATGACGACGACGGCGATCGTTTTTTATACGTTCGGCGGGGTGATGCTGGCGCAGGGGCTGGCGTTTGGGATTTTTATCGCTTTTTTTGAGGGGTATAACCCGTTTCTTCTCGGATTCATGACCGGCGTTGCAGCCATTATCCCCATCGTCGGGACAGCGCTTGTCTGGATACCGGTGGCGCTAAACGAGTATTTTCAGGGAAATATCGTCAACGCGATCATTATTTCAATCTACTCGTGGGCGATGATGGCATTTTTCATCGACAATATTGTGAAACTGGTCATTTTGAATTTTGTAAACCGTACTGTGAGTGAGAGTAAAAGCAGAATAAACGAATTTGTGATCTTTTTCGCGATCGTCGGCGGTCTGGCGACCTTCGGATTTTGGGGGTTTATCTTCGGACCGGCCATCATTGCGTTTACGGTCTCGACGCTGCGGCTGCTGCGTCAAACACACCGAAGCGTGCACCGCTAGCCCCGGAAGGCTACGCTTTGGCGCTCAGCGCTTTGACCTCTTCACGCAGCCGCGCGAGCTCTTCCATAATGGAGGCGATCTCTTCGTCGGGCGCCTTTTCCTCGCTCTTGGTGTAGCGTTGGAGTGTTGACTGGAGATTGCCTGCCAGAGCGTCGAGCTTGGTTTTCGCTTTATCGATCAGTGCATGGTGGTCGATGTGGAGGTTCTCTTCGAGACCGTGGATTTTGTCGATGAACTCATCGTGGATTTTTTCGACGATTTCATCCTGGTGCTTAACGAGGTAGTAGGCCGCAGCCCCTCCGATGGCTGCACCGAGGACGAAACTGAGCAGACTGTTGTTGTTTTCATTCATGGGATACTCCTTGTTATTTGGGTTTTTTCTTGAAGAATTGGGACATGGCGCCGATGGCGAGGGTGCCGATCGTCACTTTTGCAATGCCGTTCGAGGCTTTGAGGGCCAGCGTTTTGGTTTCTTCATGAATATAGGCGATCAGATCCCGTATCTCATGCAGGGCCAGAAGCGATTTTTCGCTGACGCTACGGCTTTCCCCTCTCAGATGGATCAGCAGCTCGCTGACGTCGTGGAGCGTAACGGCGGCTTTTGTCGAGAGGAAACTGAGTTCACTCTGGACATGGGCGATGAATTCATGCATTTTTTGCATGGTCATGACCGTCTGTATGCCGATATAGACGATAACAGCGGTAATAATGACCATGCAAACGGCAATGATCCCGACAAAAAGTAGGAGTAATTCCTGTTCAGTCATGCGGACACCTTGAGCGATAATAAACCATTATACCGCTCTTTTGGAAAAATTCGATAAGATTGATCCATATTACACCACACAATGGGATGATGAAGCGATGGACTATTCCGCCGAAACGCTGCTGATTGCTTTTTCGCTGACACTGCTGGCGGGGCTGTCGACCGGTATCGGTGCAGCCCTCGCCTTTTTTTCCAGAAGCGACAATGCGAAGCTCCTCTCGATCGGTCTGGGTTTTTCGGCAGGGGTGATGATCTATATCTCGTTTGCGGAGATACTGGTCAAATCCAAAGCCTCGTTCGCCCTCTATTTTCCCGACGCCGGTGCGGAAGCGCTGATGCTGCTCTGCTTTTTTTGCGGGGTGGGGCTGGCCTTTTTGATCGACCGCCTGATCCCCGAGGATGTCAATCCCCATGAACTCAAAAGCGATCAGGAACTGGCCGGCCTCAAAAGCGACGAAGAGGGGAAGCGACGCCGCACGGCGCTGCACCGGACCGGTATTTTCACTGCACTGGCAATTTCCATTCATAATTTTCCCGAAGGATTTGCCACATTTGTATCGGCACTGGATTCCGTGACACTGGGGATCGGCATCGCGGTCGCGGTCGCCATCCACAATATTCCCGAGGGGATGGCGGTATCGCTTCCGATCTATCATGCGACGGGAGATCGGAAAAAGGCATTCGTCTACGCATTCGGCTCAGGATTGGCCGAACCGGTCGGAGCGGCGCTGGGATTTTTTCTGCTGATGCCGCTGATGGGGGAGTTGACGCTGGGGATCACCTTCGGCGTGGTGGCGGGGATCATGGTCTATATTTCGCTCGACGAGCTGCTCCCCTCGGCGAGAGTTTACGGCAATGCCCATACGGCGATTGCCGGGATTGTGGCGGGGATGATGGTGATGGCTTCGAGCCTGCTGCTGTTTAAAATCGTCTGAGATATTCCAGTGTTTGATAAATGGCGACGCCGTCTTTGCCCAGATGGCGGTAAATCGGTTTGAGCACCCTGTAGGTGAGGGAGTAGCGCCGTGCTTCACTCACGAGGTTGTCCCACAGGTCGGGGCGTAGCGTCCGGTGATAGGCGTCCAGCGCCGTTTCGACGAGTTCCGGGGTGCGGAGTTTGCGGTAGAGAGTGTGGACGTACAAAAAGCCGTCGCGGATGATCGCTTCTTCGGGAGTGAGGGTGTTTTCGAGGTTCTCTTCAAAATCCATGAAATAGATTTTCCCCTCTTTATAGGCAATGTCGCGCAGTGCGGGGCGGGAGTGATAAAAACCGCGGTTGTGCAGATCGGCCAGCGCCCGCGAGAGCTCTGAGGCGAGGCTCTTTTTTTCCTCCTCCTTCATCGCCGAACTCCCCAGCAGAACGCTCATCGGGACCCCCGCATCTTCGAGAACGAGGTATCCCTGCTTTTGTACCCTGACGCGAGGGACATTGATCCCCGCCGCTTTGAGCTCATTGAGCCGTTTGGCCTCGTAGGCGAGCGAGGCGATCGGATCGGTGACGACGGTGGGACGGAAAAAATTGTTGTTCAGAAATTTGGAGAGGAGCGACATCAGCGAATGCCACAGATTGGCCTCGCCGTATTCTGGCTGTTTGATCCAGTATTTTTCGTCTTCGTAGACAAAACTGAAGGTCCGTTTGTGCCCGTTGCGCGACAAAACATCGACGGCGGCATTTTCCAGGGTGGGATGATCGGTTCGGATTTCTTTCATGATTAAATTGTAACATGTGAACGGTTGCACTCTTCTTTGTCTGTCAGAAGTCGTACTTTAAGTATCTAAAATATATACTTTACGTATTCTATAAATATTCAAGGCATATTAATGATACTTACCCTTTCGCATCAGAAAGGCGGGGTCGGCAAATCGACCGTCGCCTGGAATCTCGCCGTGAGCTTTTCGAAAATCATCCCGACACGGATCGTCGATCTCGATACCCAGCGTTCCCTGACCGTCACCAATGCGCTGCGGATCGAACAGGGGATGGAACCGATCGAGATGCTCCATTTCAATACGGCCGAAGAACTGGCCCAGTACGCCGCGGAGGATTCAGATGATGTCTTGACGATCATCGACTCGGGAGGATTCGACAGCGCGTTCAACCGCGTGGCGATCATTGCGTCGGATCTGCTGATCACCCCCGTCAGTGACAAGCCTTTTGACCTAATGGGACTGCAAAAATACGAGGAGATTCTTAAAAGCCTCTCCGAGATACAGGGGGAGACGATCAAAACCCATGTCCTTTTCAATAACATCAACCCCTCGATGAAACGGTTCGGGGAACTGGTAGAGTTTATCTGCGGCTCGGAGCATTTTGAGTTGCTGGTTCCGGTTCTGCGCCAGCGGGTGGATATGGCCCATTCGGTCGGAGAAGGCAAGAGCATCAAAGAGTACCGCATTTTCAGCCGGGCCGATCAGGAGATGGACGAGCTGTTCGATGAGATCAAGGGTATTTTGAATATACAATAAATATATAAAATATATACAGAGGATATATTATGGCGAAAAAAAGTTTTTTGCAGAACATCGAAAAAGTGAAAAGCTCCGCGGCCATGAGCGAGCGTGAAGAGAGCGTCAAACAAGACAGAGAGAAGAAGAAAAAACTGATTACGATCCCTATCGAATGGGAAAACAGAATCCGCGAATTCCACGGCGGTACGGTGAGCGCCTATATCCTCATCGCCCTGCAGGAGAGGATGCAGCGCGACGGATTACTGTAACCTGTCTTTTTATTTGACTTTGATCTCTTTGGCCGATTTGTTTTTCTTCTCTTTTTTGGGGAGGGTGATCTCCAGGACGCCGTCCCTGTTCTCGGCGTGGACGTTTTCGGTGTCGACGTTGTCGGGGATCGTGAAGCTGCGGGTGAAACAGCCGAAGCTGCTCTCCATCTTGTAGTAGTTCTCCTCCTTGACCTCTTCCTTGCTTTTTCTCTCCCCTTTGAGGGTCAGGATGTTGTTGTCGATCTTGACGCTGATGTCCTCTTTTTTCACTCCGGGAAGGTCAACGTCGATGTGGTAGGCGAATTCCCCTTCGCGGGTATTGACCGAGGGGGTGAAACTGCTAAAGACATCCTTTTTCAGATCCATTGCGAACGCCTCGTTCATCCGGTCTTCCAGCGTGCGCAACTCTTTAAGCGGGTTGAATCGTGTCAGCAACATGGTAATCCTTTCGCGAAAAATTACAGAAACATCCTCCCCCCTTTTTTTAAAGGAAAAGCGCGTCTGTACCCGATAAATCTAACATGCAAACCATTAATAATCCATAATAACAGACAATTACATACAAAAAGAAACAGATACGGGCTGTATACGGATTCTGCTGTGCTACAATGATCGGATGCATATCCTGACGAGGAACAACATAGCATGACGGAACCGTTATCTTTTTCAGCCCTTTACCGTACGTGTGATCCCAAAGGGCTCTCTTTTGAAACGACTCAGGAATTGGAACCGCTATCGGAGATCATCGGTCAGGACAGTGCCCTGGCTGCGGTGGATTTCGGGATCAATATTGCTCAGGAGGGATACAATCTTTATGCTATGGGCCCCTCCGGCAGCGGAAAACACTCACTCATCACTGCGTTTTTGCGTGAAAAAGCCTCGGGGGAACCCCGACCGGATGACTGGTGCTATGTCAACAATTTCAAAGACCACCGTGTTCCGATAGCGATCAAGATGCCTCCGGGAGACTGCATCCGTTTCAAAGACGACGTTGCCGAATGCATCGAACTCCTGAAAACGATTCTTCCCACGGTATTCGAAAGCAACGAATACCGTAATACGCGCGAAGCGATAAACCAAAAATACATCGGGATGCAGGCGGATATTTTCCAAAATCTCCAGAAAGAGGCCGAAAAACACGGGGTTGCGATGAACGCCGCAACCCCGAGCCGAATCACTTTCGTCCCTATTGTGGAGGGGAAAATCCTCTCCGCCGAAGAGTTCAAGGCGATCAGCGGAAAAGAGAAAGAGGAGCTGAACGCGAAACTGAATGCCTTTGAAGCCATCGTCAAAGATTCTCTTCGAAAAGTGAGCCAGCTTTCCAAATCGCTCCAGAAAGAGCTGATGGCGCTGGATCGGAAAACGACGGCCGATACCGTCGAGACGCTTCTGGAAGAGCTGCGCGAAACGTACAGTGAAATCCCGAAAATCAGCGCTTATCTCGACGCGCTGCAATACGACATTATCAAAAACGTCCAGGATTTTCTCGTCAAACCCGACGAGATGGAGATGCCGCCGTTTATGCGCGAATACGTCACCCCGTCGTTCCGACGCTATCAGGTCAACGTGCTGATGGCTCATGATGAGAACGGCGGGGCTCCCCTCGTCTACGAAGACAATCCTACCTATCAGAATCTTGTCGGCAGGATCGAGCATGTTTCCCAGATGGGGACGCTACTGACCGATTTCACGATGATCAAACCCGGTGCGCTCCACAAGGCCAACGGCGGCTATCTGATCCTCGATGCCCGTAAGCTGCTGATCGAGCCGTTTGCGTGGGAAGCGCTGAAGCGGGTACTCCGCTCCAAAGAGATCCGGATCGAGTCGATCACCCAGCAGTATTCGCTGATCGATACGACGACGCTCGAACCCGAAGCCATCCCCGTCAGCGTCAAGGTGGTATTGATCGGGGAGCGGATTTTGTATTATTTCCTCTACCACTACGATCCCGATTTCAAAGAGCTGTTCAAGGTGAGCGCCGATTTCGAAGAGGATATGCCGGGCACCGGGGAAAACATCCGTCTCTACGCCCAGATGATCGGGACAATCGCCCAAAAAAGTTCCCTTTTCCCGCTGAGTGCCGAAGCGGTCGCCAGGGTGATTGAACACAGTACGCGCGAAGCGCAGGACAATGAAAAAATCTCCACCCACATAGCAACACTGGCCGATCTTCTGAAAGAGGCCGATTACTGGACCCGAAAAGCGGGGCGTTCCGTGACCGAGAAAAGCGACATCGAAACGGCGCTTGGCGCCCAGCAGGAGCGGATGAACCGCATTCAGAAAAAGCTCTACGAACAGATCGCCGAAGGGGTGATCCTGATCAACACCGAGGGGCGCGCGATCGGGCAGATCAACGCACTGACCTATATTTCCATGGGGGGGCACCGGTTCGGGGTCCCTTCGCGGATCACGGCCCGCACGCGCCTTGGGAAAGGGGAGGTCATCGACATCGAGCGCAAAGCCGAACTTGGCGGCCCCATCCATTCCAAGGGGGTGATGATTCTCAGTTCCTATCTGGGTTCCACCTATGCCAAAGAGGCCCCTTTCCACCTTTTCGCCTCGCTGGTGTTCGAGCAGTCCTACGCGAAGATCGAAGGGGACAGCGCCTCGTCCACCGAACTCTACGCGGTCCTCTCCTCCCTCTCAGAGCTTCCCGTGGCGCAGAACATCGCCGTCACGGGGTCGGTCAACCAGTTTGGGGAGATTCAGGCGATCGGCGGGGTCAACGAGAAGATCGAGGGGTTTTTCGATGTGTGCATGCACCGCAACCCGGGGGGGGAGTACGGCGTGATTATCCCCAGAGCCAACATCCGCCATCTGATGCTCAAAAAAGAGGTTGTGGAGGCGGCGAAAGAGGGGAGATTTAAAATCTACGCCGTCGAGACGATTGGCGAGGGGATCGAAATTCTTACCGGTGTCGAAGCGGGAGTGGCCGACGGGGAAGGAAATTATCCAGCCGGATCGGTCAACGGCCGAGTCATGGCCCGGTTGAAAAGCTTTACGAAAACGATGCAGGAATACGGCAAAAGCATGACGAAAGAGTAAATGCGAGCATCTAAAGTCATGCATTAAACTAATGCAATATGGTAAACATTTTATAATAAAATTATGCAATAATGATTGCATGAAAATATTGATGATTGATCACGACGGCTTTCAGCTCAACACGCGCAAGGCATTGCTGGAAAACTCTCCCATGAAATGTGAAGTGGATGTTGCTAGCACGCTGGGAGACCTTTATATCGCCTTTCAAAAAGGGCTTTACAATGTCGTGATCATCGACAACACCATTGAGAACAACGAAAAATACATCGAGCATCTTCTGCAGAATGATCCGCTGCAGCCTCTCCTGGTGGTCAGTGATGCCGTCCGCTGTGTTATCAACCGATGCGAGGATTGCGTCAACAACCATAACGTGCGGCGTTTGAACAATCCCACCCCGATCAAAAATATCGTCCGCATGGTGAGCGGATTCAGCGGTTACTCCTGCGATCATTACGACCCGCAAACCAATCTTATGCAGGGGAGTGCAGAGGAGAGACCGCAGCCATAAGAGTGATCTGAAGCCCCTTCGGGTACAATGAGTGCAGAAGGTTATTTTGCGGACGGGGTTTGGGAATGAGCTATGTCACTTTATACGTACTGTTCATCGTTGCCGCGCAGAGTGTCACGATGCTGCATATGCTCTATCTGCGGAGAAACCACAGCACCATACTGGTCTGGCTGATGCTGATACTGCTGTTCCCGTTCCCCGCGTTTCTCCTCTATTTTATTTTCGGGAACCGTAAAATACGGCAAAAAAGCAAAAAAAGCACTCTCATTCTGCAGGATCAACGCCAGTCGTATCCTGCACCCCTCAATCCGATCGAAACGGTACTGGCCAGCCACGATATCGCCGGTACAACGGCGGGCAATGATGTCCATCTCTATTTTGACGGGATGGAGGCCTATGGCGTGTTGCTGCAGGAGATCCTGAACGCACAGGAATCGATCTACATCAGCACCTATATTTTTAAAAACGATTCGATGACGCGAGTGATACTGGAGGCGTTGACGCAAAAAGCGGCGCAGGGGGTGGATGTCAGGCTTCTCATCGATGCCGTGGGATCGTACGGGTTGTACTTTTGGCAGAGACCGCTGCGTGCCTTTAGAAAAGCCGGGGGGAAGGCGGTCTTTTTTATGCCGATCCTGAAAGACCCGTTGAAAAACTACATCAACCTGCGCAACCACCGGAAAATCTATCTCTTTGACGAACGGATCGCTTTCGCCGGGGGGATGAACCTCGGGAAAAAATATCTGGGTCCGAAACGCGCCAAAAAGCGGTGGGTGGATATGATTTTTCGGATCGAAGGGGAAGCGGTTTTTTTCTACGCCGAAATTTTTATGGCCGATTATAGCTACGCTTCGGGAGAAAAGGGGGAAGTGAGTCAAAAAGCAGTCAAACCTGTCGGATCCGTTGCGGTCCAGGTCGTCCCCTCCGGTCCCGATATAAGCAGCGACGCCCTGTACGAAACGCTCCTGAGCGCCATCCATTCGGCCGTACGGAGGGTTTGGATCGTCACCCCCTATTTTGTTCCGGATGAGAGCGTCCTGCGGGCCCTGATCATCGCCAAGCACAAAGGGGTCGATGTCAAACTGATCACACCGGCCGAATCGGACCACTGGATAGCCGATATAGGGCGCAGCAGCTACATGCGCGAATCCGAAGAGAACGGCATCGAAGTACTACTCTACAAGGGCAATATGCTCCACACGAAAGCGCTGCTGTTTGACGATTACGCCGTGATGCTCGGATCGGTCAACATCGACAACCGGAGCCTTTTTCTAAACTACGAAGTCGTCAGTTTCGTGTACGCGAAGGCGCTTGTCGGCGAGATGGAGCAATGGATCGGAAATCTGATCGCGCATTCGACATTCGGTATGAAAAAGGGGTCGAAAAAAAGGGTGATCCTGGAGAATTTTATGAGAATCTTTTCTCCCCAGCTCTAGAGAGGCAAACGTCATGTTGAAACCGCCAGAAGTGATCCGGAGTGCTTTATGTACGGAAAAAGAGGAAGCGCTGCCGCGTGAGTTCGGTTTGCTGAGCTGGAATGTCTACAAACAAAACCTGGGAGTCCGTTTCAATACCTATTTCGAAGAGCTGGTACGGCAGCACGACATTGACCTCGTCGCCCTCCAGGAGGTGAAGATCAACCCGAACAACCGGCACTTTTTCGATAATTTCCACTTTTCGTTGGCCCCCAACATGCAATTCCTGAACCATATCTACGGTGTTCTCAACGGCTCGCGGATCCGGGAACAGGAGAGCTTTTCGCTCCTCTCGACCCATCGAGAAAGTCTGATCCGGACCCATAAAAGCTCGGTCTTCTCCTATTATCGCCTTCCCGAGGGAGGTAGCCTGCTGCTTGCCAACCTGCACGCGATCAACTTCAGGGCGACGAAGATCTACAACCGGGAGGTTGAAATGATTTTGGAACGGGTGCGCCACCATCAGGGGGCGATGATCGTTACGGGGGATTTCAACAGCTGGAACCGCAACCGCATGGGCATTGTCCTGCGCCTGATGGAATCGCTGGGACTCCGATGCGTCGAGATGGACCGCGATTATCTGATCAAGTCGTTTATGAAACACAAACTGGACCATATCTTTTATCGGGGAGTAGAAGTGAAAGAGAGCTATGTCATCGACGTCGAACGGTTTTCGGACCATAACGCATTGTATGCGCGGTTTGCGTATGAAAGTTAAGTGTTTTAAAGGGTTTGGATTGTTTTGAAGTAAGGGTGGTGGCCAATCTCGGAATCGAACCAAGGACACGCAGATTTTCAATCTACTGCTCTACCGACTGAGCTAATTGGCCACTTTTGTGAGGCCGAAATTATAGCCCGACAAGCTTAAAAGAAAGCTTAAAGGGCAAAAAGGGTTATTTGGCCGCTTTGGCCAGCTCGCGGAAAAGGTTTCCGCGCTCGGCGTAGGAGCTGAACTGATCGAGGCTGGCGGCGGCAGGGGAGAGCATGGCGACGCTGTGGCGGCTGTGCTTTTTGCTGATTTCGGCCACCGCTACGTCGAGGGTATGGCACGGCGTGCAGGGGATGGCATATTGGCGGCACAGGGCTTCGAGACGGTCTGCATTGGCACCGATGGCGTAGACGCTTACCTTGTAGTTTTTGAGCGGAGCGAAGAGCTCTTCGAGCTCGACTCCTTTGTCATCGCCCCCCAAAATCAGGTGGATCGGATGATCGCCGTAGGTGCGCAGTGCCGCGAGGGTAGCGTCGATGTTGGTCGCTTTGGAGTCGTTGATCCACAGCCGGTTGAGGGAGTCTCGGAACTCCTCCTGGCGGTGGGGGTCGAGGACGAAGGCGTTGATTTTGTCGTAATCGCACCGGTCATAGAGGATCTTGTCGATCCCCATCGCGATCAGGGCATCCATCAAAAACGCCCCTTTGAATTTGATTTTGGACACATCGAACCCGAAATACTCTGCCAGATCGGTTTCGGTTTCGTAGAGGATTTTGAACGCGTTCGTAGGGGCGTCGGCAAACATTTTGGGAAGGATGACCGCTTCGCCCTCTTTCATCATCGCGAGCGGTTTGAGCTTGGCTGCGATGTACTCCTCCATGCTGCCGTGCCAGCTGACGTGGTCGGGGGTGACGGGAAGAAGGGCGTAGATGTTGGGACGGGCGACGCGGTTGTAGTGCATACTGAACGAGCTGGTTTCCAGTATCCAGATGGGGGCATCCTCGGACATATCGGCCAGAGGGGTGCCGATGTTGCCGCCGCTGATGGCGCCGCGGTCGGCGAGGAGATGTTCGACCATCTGGGTTGTCGTCGTTTTGCCGTTGGTGCCGCTGATCCAGATCGAAAAAGGCATTTTCGGGGCGAAAAAGTCGTATTCGCTGATGAGGTGCGAAGCGTTTTGGATCAGCGGATGGGAGGGGGGGATGCCGGGAGAGGGGATCTCGTGGGTGAAGAGGCGGGTGTCGAACTCTTGAATCGGCTTGAGAAAATTCCCCTCTTCGTCGGTGAACGGTTTGGTGACCTTGTCATCAAAAAAGGTGCAGGGGCCGAAATGTCTGGCGATGGCCCGGGTGGTTTTCCCGTAGCCGAAACAGGCGATGTTGTGTCGTTCCATAAAAAGTCTCTTTTAGCGGATTTTGAGGGTGATAAGGGCGAGGATGTTCGAGAGCAGCGAGATGATCCAGAACCGGACGATGATTTTGTTTTCCGCCCACTGTTTCATTTCGAAGTGGTGGTGGATGGGGGCCATCAGAAAGACCCGTTTTTTGCGGAGCTTGTAGCTTCCCACCTGCAAAATGACCGAAACCGTTTCGATGACGAAGATCAGCCCGATCAGGATCAGGAGGATTTCGCTTTTGCCGATGATCGCCATGTAGGCGATGAAGGCCCCAAGGGTCAGGGAACCGCTGTCCCCCATGAATACCTGCGCGGGATGGCAGTTGAACCACAAAAATCCCAGTAGCGACCCCATCAGCGCCGCAGCGATGATGACGACTTCCCCGGCGGGGATTTTGGGCATCAGGAGGTAATTGGCCAGTGAGACGTTCCCGACGATGTAGACGATGACGCTGAGCGAGAGGAGGGCAAAGATGGAAGGGACCGTCGCCAGCCCGTCGAGGCCGTCGGTGAGGTTGACGGCGTTGGATGTGGCGATGATGACGAGGACCCAGAACGCGATGCTGTACCACCCCATGTCAAAGAGGCTCGATTTGATGAACGGGACGTAAAAACCGGTGTCGAGTTTGGCATAGTAGATCAAAAACGCACCGATCGCCAGACCGAATATGAGCTGCAGGGCCATTTTGGCACGGGCCGAGAGGCCGGCGAGGTTGTGGCCGCCGCGGATTTTGCCCCAGTCATCGGTAAAGCCGATGTAGGCGTAAAAAACAAGGGTGAGGAGGCCGCCGATGACGAAAGGGTTAAAAATATTGGCGCTCAGGAGCGAGGCGATGACCGTCGATGTGATGAAGACGATTCCCCCCATCGTCGGAGTTTTGGCTTTTCCCTGATGGGCGCTGACGTATTCGTTGATCGGCTGGACGCGGGAAGAGCGCTGTGCCCATGCGATGAAACGGGGCATCAAAAAGAGGGTGAGAAACAAACCGATGAAAAAAGCGAACCCTGCGCGGAGGGTAATGTACTGGAACAGATTGATCCCGAGGGTTTGATAAAACCAATATAACATCCGATTGACTCTTTGTGATTAAATTTCAAAAGCAATGCAAAAGTGACATTCTAATATAATCCCCCCAAAGTTTGATTAATCAAGGAGCCAACTTGAGCAAAAAAACCGTTTTGGTCATCACCGACGGAATCGGCTATTCGCCCAAACGCGACTACAATGCGTTTCATGCGGCGAAAAAACCGACCTATGAGCGACTGTTTACCGAGGTTCCCCACTCGTTAATCGACACGTTCGGCCTCAGCGTGGGCTTGCCAGAGGGGCAGATGGGGAACTCCGAAGTAGGGCACATGTCTATCGGAAGCGGCCGTGTCCTGTACCAGGATCTCGTGAAAATCTCCCTTGCTTTGGAGGAGGGGAGCTTCGCTAAAAATCCTGTGTTCTCGGGACTTCTCAAAACAAGCAAACGTCTTCATCTGATCGGTTTGATGTCCGATGGGGGGGTCCACTCTCATATCGACCATATTATGGGGGTAGCCGAGATTGCCGCCGATGAGGGCAAAGAGGTGTGGCTGCATCTGATTACCGACGGGCGCGATGTCGCCCCCACCTCTGCGAAGCTTTTTCTGCACACGGTCAATACCCACAGCTACACCAACATCAAAATCGCCTCGATCGGGGGGCGTTTTTTCACAATGGACCGCGACAACCGGTGGGAGCGGGTCGTGAAAGGGTACAATGCCATCGTGTGCGCCACCCCTAAAAGCGACCAAAGCGTTGCCGACTACATCGAAAACGCCTACGCGGCCGGGGAGACCGACGAGTTTATTACCCCGACCGCTTTTGAAGGGTACGAAGGGTTCAAAAGCGGGGATGCCGTCCTGATGCTGAACTTCCGGAGCGACCGGATGCGCGAAATCACCGCAGCGATCGGGGAGCGTGATTTCAGCGGGTTCGAGCGGGAGTTCGTACCGACCCATCTGGCTACGATGACGCAGTATGACAAAAATTTCCCTTTCCCGGTCCTCTTTCCCAAAGAGACCCCGGCGAATACCCTCGCCGAAGTGATATCGCGTGCGGGGCTGCGTCAGCTTCATACGGCAGAAACGGAAAAATACGCCCACGTCACGTTTTTCTTCAACGGAGGACTCGAAGAACCCTACGAAAATGAAACGCGGGTGCTGATCCCCAGCCCGCAGGTCAAAACCTACGACATGCAGCCGCAGATGAGTGCGGCCGAAGTGGGAGACGTCGTCGTCAAAGCGATGGATGAAGGGTACGATTTTGTTGTCGTCAATTTCGCCAACGGCGATATGGTCGGCCATACAGGCAACTTCGAAGCGGCGATCAAAGGGGTCGAGGCGGTCGATCACGAACTCGGGCGGATCGTCGAAGCGGCGGAGCGCGACGGCTATGCGGTGGTGATCACCTCCGACCACGGCAACTGCGAAGAGATGCGTGATGACGCCGGCAACATGCTGACCAACCACACGGTCGGAAAAGTATGGTGTTTCGTGATGGCGGAAGGGGTATCCCATGTCCATCCCGGCGCGTTGAACAACGTCGCACCGACGGTTTTAAAGCTGATGGGGGTTGAAATCCCCGCAGAGATGGATTCACCACTTATTTAACATAAAGGATAGCAATGAAGTTTAGCGGTAAAAATGTATTGGTAACAGGTTCAAGCCGGGGAATCGGGGCGGAAGTGGCCAAAGTGCTGGCAGGATACGGTTTGAAAGTATGGATCAACTACCGCAGCGGCGCGGCGGCGGCCGATGCGATCAAGGCGCAGATCGAAGCGGCCGGCGGAACGGCGGCGGTGATCGGGTTTGACGTCGCCGACGAAGCGGCGTTTGTGGATGCCATCAAAACGATCATCGATGCCGACGGCGAACTCTCCTACCTCGTCAACAACGCCGGGATCACGAACGACAAGCTGGCCCTGCGGATGAAAGTCGAAGAGTTCACGGGAGTCATCGACGCCAACCTCACCTCGGCGTTCATCGGGTGCCGCGAAGCGATGAAGGCAATGCGCAAACAAAAATTCGGCGCCGTCGTCAACATGGCTTCGATCGTCGGAGAGAGCGGCAACGCCGGGCAGACCAACTACGCCGCCTCCAAGGGGGGGATGATCGCGATGACGAAGAGTTTCGCAATCGAAGCGGCGACCAGCGGGATCCGCTACAACTCGGTGACACCGGGGTTCATCGCGACCGACATGACCGACGAACTCAAAGAAGAGGTCAAAGCCTCTTTCACCGCCAAAATCCCGATGGCCCGTTTCGGGGATGCCAAAGAGGTGGCCGAAGCGACGGCGTTTTTGCTGAGCGACCATGCCAGCTACATCACCGGCGAAACCCTCAAAGTCAACGGCGGGATGCTGATGTAGGGCAAAATTTCCCCTCTTAAGTTAAATATGTTATAATTTCGCGATTTTATTCATTAGAACAGGAGCTATTATGGCACTTTTGGACGATATTAAAGAAGTAGTGGTTGAGCAACTCAGCGTTAACCCGGACGAAGTAAAAGAGGATTCTAAATTCGTTGAAGACCTCGGCGCAGACAGCCTCGACGTTGTTGAGCTGGTAATGGCTCTTGAAGAGAAATTCGATATCGAAATTCCTGACGACGAAGCGGAAAAAATCCAGACTGTCCAAGATGTAATCAACTACATCGAAAGCAAAAACTAAAAACCATTATCGAGGCATTTGCCTTGATAAGCCAACTATAATTTTTATGGTCTAAGAGATTGGCTTAACGGAGCCAAGGTTTCAGACCATCCACCATCAGGAGAGAATGTGAGAAGAGTAGTAGTAACCGGAATGGGAATGATCAATGCGCTTGGTCATGACAAAGAGAGCTCCTTTAAAGCGATTTGTAACGGCGAATGCGGTATCGATACCATCACGATTTTCGATGCGTCGGCTCAGAGTGTCCAGATTGCCGGTGAGGTAAAAGGATTTGACCCCACGACGGTTATGCCTCCCAAAGAGGTGAAAAAGGCGGACCGCTTTATCCATTTCGGCCTCAAAGCGGCACAGGAAGCGATGGCGGACGCCGCATTTGCGGAAAGCATCGACAAGGAGCGTTTCGGTATCAGCGCGGCAGCGGGAATCGGCGGTCTTGCAGCGATTGAAACCAACTCCATCGTCCTGGAAACCAAAGGGCCTCGCCGTATCTCTCCTTTTTTCATCCCATCGGCACTCGTCAACATGCTCGGCGGGTTCGTATCGATCGAGTATGGCCTCAAAGGGCCGAACCTCTCGAGCGTCACGGCATGTGCGGCGGGGACGCACGGGATCAGTGAAGCGGCCAAAACGATCATGCTCGGCGGTGCCGACCAGATGCTCGTTGTTGCCGCGGAATCGGCGATCTGCGGCGTCGGTATCGGCGGGTTTGCGTCGATGAAAGCGCTGGCAACACGCAATGATGAGCCCAAGCGTGCTTCACGTCCGTTCGATGCGGACCGCGAAGGATTTGTTATGGGTGAAGGGGCTGCGGCACTGGTACTCGAAGAGTATGAAACCGCAGTGGCACGCGGTGCGCGTATCTATGCCGAACTGATCGGATTCGGTGAAAGCGGCGACGCCAACCACATCACGACACCGGCGCCAGGCGGCGAAGGTGCCGCGCGTGCGATGAAAGCGGCGATGAAAATGGCCGGCAATCCGAAAATCGATTACATCAACGCCCACGGCACAAGTACCAAGTACAACGACTGGTACGAAACCATGGCAACCAAAGAGACCTTCGGCGGAGCCGAAAACTGTCCTCCGATCAGCTCGACCAAAGGGCAGACAGGGCACTGCCTCGGTGCCGCCGGCGGAATCGAAGCGGTCATCAGCATCATGGCGATGCGCGATGGTATTATCCCTCCGACCATCAACTACGAAACCCCGGATCCCGATTGTGATCTCGACATCGTTCCCAATACGGCACGAAAAGCGGAGCTCAATGTGGTTATGAGTAACTCCTTCGGATTTGGCGGTACCAACGGTGTCGTCATCTTCAAAAAACACTAAGAGGGCAAGCCGTTGGCTACCTATCTAGATTTTGAACAGAATATCCGCCAGATTCAAGAAGAGATTATTGCTGCGGAGGTCCGCTACGACCACCATGCGGTAGAGATTCTCAAGCAGGATTTGGACAAAGAGGTCGAAAAAACCTACTCGAACCTCTCCCCCTATCAGGAACTTCAGCTGGCACGCCATCAGGACCGTCCCTATGCGCTGGATTACATCAATCTGCTGCTCGATAAAAAATACGAGATCCACGGCGACCGCCATTTCCGGGACGACCTCTCCATCGTCTGCTATATCGGATATATCGGCGAAGAGCGTGTGATGGTGATCGGCGAGCAAAAAGGGCGCGGAACCAAAAACAAGCTCAAGCGCAATTTTGGTATGCCCCATCCCGAAGGGTACCGGAAAGCGCTTCGTGCGGCCAAAATGGCCGAGAAATTCAATATTCCCGTCCTGATGCTGATTGACACTCCGGGCGCCTATCCGGGTCTGGGGGCCGAAGAGCGCAACCAGAGCGAAGCGATCGCCCGGAACCTGCTTGAGCTTTCCAGCCTCAATACGATTACCGTCTCCGTCGTTATCGGAGAAGGGGGGAGCGGTGGAGCGCTCGCAATCGGCGTCGCCGACAAGCTTGCGATGATGCGTTATTCGGTCTTCAGCGTCATCTCCCCGGAAGGGTGTTCGGCGATTCTCTGGAACGACCCTTCCAAAGTCGAAGCGGCTACGAAAGCACTTAAAATCACCAGCGCCGACCTCAAAGAGCTCGATTTGATCGATGATATCGTCGATGAGCCGCTGATCGGTGCGCACCGTGATAAAGAAGGTGCCGCCAATGCTCTGAAAACCTATTTCCTCAATCAGGTCTCCGAGCTCAAAGCGCTCAGCGACGATGAGCGTCTCGAGAAGCGTTACAACCGCCTTATCGGAATGGGGCGTTTCGCCGAATAATTCTCCGACCCCTTTAAGAAGGGGTCATTCTTTCTCTTTTTTATCTTCTTTTTTTATTTTCGGACGTTTCAGCCGCTTGGCCTCTTTTGAAAAAGCGATCAGTTCTTCGGTATTTTGGATCGAGTTTGGCACAAGCGCGAGGGTTCGTTTGAGGAGTTTGGTTGTCGTTATCGCATCGGAAAGGGCACGGTGGTGGGTCGCTTCTTTGTAGAGGGAGAGCTGTTCGTTCAGGTAGGCAAGCCCGTAGCGTTCGCTTTCGATCGTCCGCTCGGCCAGATCGATCGTACAGAGGGAGCGGTTGAGGAGCTTTTGTAGCCCGACGCGCTCCATCATCGCGGAGACGAAATTGTAATCGAATTTGGCATCGTGCCCCACAAATACGGCATCTCCCAGAAAGAGACGGAATTCCCGCATCACTTTGCCCAGCGCCGGAGCCTGAAGGGTGTGCTCGACCCGTATTCCGGTGATCTCCTGGATCTGTTCGGATATCTCGGTACAGTAGACAAGGCTTTCATAGGTATCGATGATACGGCCGTTTTGGAGTTTGACGGCTCCGATCTCGATGATCTGGTCTCTGGAAGGCTTGGAGCCGTTGGTTTCGATGTCAACGATGCAAAAAAGGGTGTCGTCGACGGAGGTCAGAGCGGTTTGAAGCCGGTAAGTGTCATCGATGAGGAGCAGATTAAGCCCCTGGGCTTTGAACAGTTCGATATTCAGATCGCCGCCGATGATGGCTTCAAACTCCTCTTTGGGGATTCCGTGGCGTGCTAGACGGTGCAGGTGTTTGGGATCGAGCATCATGATTTCGCCCGGGAGACAAATAGACGGACTTTGTCGGGATCTTTTATCCCATAAGAGGCTTCAACGCCGCTGCTGACATCGACGCCGTAGAAGCCGTAGGATTTGAGGGAGGCGACGTTATCGGGATCAAGACCGCCCGCAAGGATGATTTTGGAGCAGTCAAGATGATCAAACCATTCGATATTGAGGCGCTTGCCGCTTCCGCCATACGTTTCGCAGTAGGCGTCGACGAGACGGTATTCATCGCTATGCCGGAGAATGTCTTCGCGGGACCGGGCGCGGATGACTTTGAGGGCGGGGAAGCCAAGGGCGCTGTAAAAATCGTCGCTGACGTCAAAATGGATTTGTGCGAGGGTGCATCCGCTCTCAAGGCAGACCGAACGGATCGTATCGGGTTCCTCATTGACGAAAAGGGCTACTTTCTCGACAAACGGCGGAAGTTGTGCAATGATTTCTCGGGCCGCGTCTGGAGCGATGTAGCGGGGCGATTCGGAATAGAAGACAAACCCCAGGGCGTCGGCTCCGGCGTCAATGGCAATTAACGCATCCTCAAGATTGGTGATTCCGCAAATTTTGACGCGCATTTAGATTTTTAAGCTTTCGATGGCGGTTTTATAGTCCTCTGCGCCGAAGACGTAGCTTCCGGCGACGCAGATGTCGACCCCGGCCTCTTTAAGGAGGGCAATATTGGAACTTCCGACTCCGCCGTCGATTTCGATCAGACACGCCGGATTGATCCGGTCACGGAGCGCTTTGAGACGGCGGATTTTTTCGACAACGGTCGGGATAAATTTCTGGCCGCCGAATCCGGGATTGACACTCATCACGAGGACCATGTCCAGATCGCCTAGAAGGTATTCGATCGATTCGGCCGGGGAGTGGGGATTGAGAACAATTGCCGGTTTGATTCCCAGGGAACGGATTTTCTGGATCAGGCGGTGGGGGTGCTTCTCCTCTTCGATATGAAACGAAATGTATTCGGGGTTCAAAGGGGCGAAGAGATCGACGAAAAAGGAGTTGTTCTGAACCATCAGGTGGATGTCGAGCGGTTTCGTCGCAGCTTTGGCGATGGCGTCGACAACGACGGGCCCGATCGTGAGGTTGGGGACGAAATGGCCGTCCATGACATCGACGTGAACCAAATCACACCCCGCGTCGCAGATCGCACGGACATCGCGGGCTAGATTGCCGAAATCGGCGGAGAGAACGCTGGGAGCGACGAGCATGGGGAACACCTTGTTTTTTTTCGCTATTTTAGCGAAATAGGTTTGGAGAGAGCTTTGGCCAAGAGGATAGAACCGTAGAAAATGTGCTTCTACGGGTGATCCCTGATAGCCACTAACGGGTCAGAAAGAAGACAAACTGGCTCCCCTCGAAATCGAGGTTGACCTGCACCCCTTTTTTGTTCTGGGCCATTTCCATCAGGGAATGGACATTGCCGTAGGTGCGGGGGAGCGTAATGTCGACGTGCTGTTTTTTCTCACCCAGCAGGGCTTTCGCCCGGCCGCCGATAATGTTGACAAATTCGGCCAGGGCATCGAGCATCGCCTCTTCATCGTCGGTATCTTCGCCGATGAGGAGTTCGCAGGTTTTTTTGGCGATTTTTTTGGGGAAGATCAGGATGATCATTCCGTCCACATCGCCGTAAAATCCGATGGAACTGGCGTACTGGTTCCGTGCCGAGCCGATGTCCAGCGTCTGCATGTTCACCGAATTCTTGGTCGCTTTCGCGTTGGTCATCATACTGATCGTCGAGACGGTCGCGTCGATAAAATTGGGAAGTTCGCTGATCAGCGCTTTGGTGACCGAACGGGTCTGTTTGGACGCGGAAGAGCTGCCGCCGAGTTCCTGGAGAAGCTCTTTATTTTTCAGGATGTCGTCCATCTGGTCGAAGAAAAGGATACCTGCATCCTCCAGATCATTTTTGAAACTTTCGGGGGTTTTTTCAAACGTCATCCCCGCAAAACAGATCGTCGCATTGTATTCGGCAGCCGATGAGGCGAGTTTGGTGAAAAAATTGAGGGCATGGACGTTCATCGAAACCACTTTGTACGCATCAAAGATGAAAAGGCGGAAGCCGACGTTGAGCGAATTGTTGTGGTAGGCGATGTTGAACGTGTTGCCGATTTCGGCGTCGAGGAAGTTGGCGATCGTATAGATGATGGCATTGCCGGTAACGCGGGTGGCGATTTTCTGTCCGAAGAGCCCCAGATAGGTGTCTTCGATGATGGCGTAGTAAAGGTCGGGGGTGTGCTTTTTTTCGTCGAACTCTTTTTGCGTCTGCGCGATGATCGGGTTATGGCCGTAATCGAAGAGCTCGATCGCCATCGCGGAACGCTGGGAAGGGTCGTCATTATAGACGAGAACCGTTTTGGAATCGCTTTTGTTTGTCGGGGCAAACAGCTCGGCGATTTTTTCGGTCCGGAAGAGAGAAAAGTTGAGATTCCCGCCGTAAAAGGCGTTGATCGTTTTGAATTTGGTATGGTCGTAATCGCACAAACCGACTGTAATGTGTTTTTGGTTTCGGATTTCAAGCAACAGCCGGATAAAGACATCGAGGCCGTTTTTATTGAAAAAAATCACTTTTTTAAGCGACACCAGAAGCATATCGACGTTGAGCGCTTCGGTCGCTTTGATGTCGTCGATCGTCAGGAAAGAGGGGGCATTGTTCCCGTCCAGAAATCCCTGCGGGTGGAAGACGGCGATACGTCCTTTAACGGTTGCTCTCATCGTACCCCACTACCTGTATAAAAGATTCATAAATGTCGTGAACGAAATCGATTTGAAAATCGAGAAATTCATTCAGCCCCGCCGAAACGTAGGGCCCCTGGCTCAGCTCGTAAAACAACAGCAGATGCATCCACTGCGCCAGCAGTTTCTCGTTCCCCTCTAGGTGGGGATCAAGTCCGGACGCGCCATGGACGATCCGAGCCGCCAGAGGGGGCATTTCCCATATGCGGGCAATATCGTCGCAGATGTCGAAGAGAGTCCGCTGGCTCACACGGTAGAGGATGGTGTTGTAATCGAGCGCTTTGACGCTGCGGAGCTGTTCGACGTCCGCTTTATGCTCCCCGAAAAGGGCATCGCAGACAATGATGCCGGCGGGAAGAAGGCTGATGGCGCTTTGCGTGTCCTGATTCTGCAATCGCAGGTGGGCCAGAATGTGTTCCCATTTTTGGCTCAGCGAAGCCTGCAAATCGTAAAATGCGGTCGCCGAGAGGTCAAAAAGGGACCATTTTTTGGGCACCAGCAGGCTTAGCAGGTAGTTGTGCAGAATCTGATACGCTCCTGCGGTTCCCAAAATGCTGAAAATCTGGGACACATCGCTTACCTCGTTGCGAAACCCGAACGCGGGGCGGTTGACAAGGGTTTTGAGATAGAGCTTGAGGGCCGGGTCTTCCTCGGCGCATTTGGCTGCTTTGGTCAGTTCGCCGTTGCGGATGTGGGCGAGCGCTTCTTTGAGAATGGAAGGGACGGCCGGAATGGTTTGAATGTATAAAGTAATCTGTTCTGCTGTGACCACGTCGTATATGCCCGTCTTTTTATTAAAGTGTCCTAATTGTAGTGAGTGTACGTTAAAAATACCTTTATGAGGGTCATCCGGTTCTCTTGGGGATGCGTATGCGGCAATGAATGCACGCTTTTAAAAGTTTTTAAGGAACGCTTTGGGTTGAGTAGGCTACAATTCGCAACTAAATTTTTACGCAAGGAGCCTCAAAATGGCAAGAAGATGTGCTATTAGCGGTAAAGGCCCAATGAGCGGGAACAATGTTTCTCACGCGAAAAACAGAACTAAGCGTCGTTTTTTACCAAACCTTCGTACTGTTCGTGTAACGCTTGAAGACGGTACTACTAAAAAGCTGAAAATTTCTGCTTCCGAGCTTCGTACTCTGAAAAAAGATTCGTAAACGTCCCCCGAAGGGTTTGCGTTGAATCTTCTTAGAAAGATACAGAAATTTTTTAACTGGGAGCCTGCTCCCAAACCCCACATTACCCTCAATGACGAGCTCTACGCTCAGTTACTCCCTTTTAGAACCCCTCTGATTCTTATCCAGCTGAGCATGATTCTCGGTACGATCGGTTATATCGTAATTGAAGATTATTCCCTTATTGACGGATTGTTTCAAACCGGCTATACGATTACGTCCGTTGGTTTCGGTGCGCTGAAAGAGGGGGAATTTTCGGCCATAGGGAAACTCTTCACCATAACGCTGATTATTTTCGGGTCTGCGATTTTCACCATTGTGATTCTGATTTCTGTTGATGTTGTCAATCAGGGAGAACTCAAACGAATTTTTAAGGAGCGGAAAATGTTGTACCGGATTGCCCGGCTGAAAAAGCATTTTGTCATCTGTCATCATAACGAGTACGCGATTCAGGTGACGAAGCAGCTGCGCGAGAGCCATATCCCTTTCGTCGTCGTCGATCCCCGGGACGATATTGAAGCGATCGCGAAGCAGCACAAATACCCCTATTACATCAAAGCCGATCCCCACACCGAGGAGGCGATGCTCAAAGCGCATCTCAGTTCGGCCAAAGGGCTGATCACCCTCTCCAGTTCGATTGCCGACAACATCGCGCTGATCGCTTCGGTCCGGCTGTTTGAAAAAGAGCACCGCATCCCTTCTCCCTATTACATCATCAGCGCGACCGAAGAGGTCGGCGATATCGACAAACTGAAAAAACTCGGGGCCGATACGGTCGTTTCGTCGACCAAACTGACGGCGCAGCGGATTACCGCCATGGCGGCCCGCCCCGATATGGAAAATCTGCTGGAGCAGTTTTTGTACAAAAGCGACACGCCGCTCGACATGGAAGAGATTTTTGTCCCCAAAACGAGCTGGATGGTCCTCAAAAAACTCAAAGAGACCCATTTGCGCGACATCGCCAACGTTTCGGTCATCGGGATTACCAAAAAAGACGGCAAGTTCATGCCGATGCCCAAAGGGGACGTACTGGTGATGAGCGAAAGCAAGCTCCTGGTCATTGGAACCCAGAAAGGGATTTTGTATACCAAAGGGCTCATCAAAAAATACGAAAAGCCGGAGGAACTCAAATATGTATAAACTCAATTGTATCGAGGGGGGAGTCTGCGCGGCGGAAGGCTTTTACGCCGACGGCATCCATATCGGGCTTAAAAAAGAGGGGGCCAAAGATCTGGCATTCGTCTATTCCGATACCCCCTGCGCGATCGCTTCGGTCTTTACGACGAACAAAATGACGGCGGCCCCCATCCGCCATTTCCGCGCGAAAGGGGAGTTCGAGGGAAATTTCGTCCTGATCAACTCCAAAAACGCCAACGCGATGACGGGCAAAGCGGGGATCGATGACATCGACGAGGTACTGGACGCCCTCCAGTCGGCCTTCCCTCAGATCCAGAATCCCGTCATGAGTTCGACCGGAGTGATCGGAGTGCGCCTCCCCAAAGCTAAAATCATCGAGGGGGCCAGACAGTTCGACCTCACCCGACGCGACGGGATCAGCGCTTCAGAGGCGATTATGACGACCGATACGTTCGCCAAGCGGATCGCCTATGAGGTCGTGCTCGAAAACGGCCAGTCGTTTCGGATCGGAGCGATGGCCAAAGGGGCCGGGATGATCAATCCGGCCATGGCGACGATGCTCTGCTTCATCACCACCGACGCTGCCGTGGACAAAGCGACGATGCAGGCTATTTTGGACGAATGCGTCCATACGACGTTCAACGCTGCGAGCGTGGACGGCGATACCTCGACCAACGATACGGTGCTGGTGATGGCCAACGCAAAGAGCGGAGCGTTCCATGCAGAAGCGTTCAAAGAGGCGCTGGAAGCGATGATGCTGTTTCTGGCCAAAGAGATGGTGCGCGACGGCGAAGGGGCGACGAAACTCGTCACCTATCACGTGAGCGGGGCGATCAACGCCCATGAAGCGGAGATCGCGGCCAAGGCTCTCTCCAACTCGCTGCTCGTCAAAACGGCCCTTTTCGGTCAGGACCCCAACTGGGGACGGATAGCTTCGACGATCGGTGCGAGCGGGATCATGTGCGACGAGGCGTTTTTGAGCATCTGGTTTGACGATGTGTGCGTCTACAAAAAAGGGGAGCTTCTTTTCAACGAAGAGCTTGAGCCGATTGCGGCGGCCGTCATGCAAAAAAGC
Source organism: Campylobacterales bacterium (assembly GCA_016938595.1). Taxonomy (GTDB): domain Bacteria; phylum Campylobacterota; class Campylobacteria; order Campylobacterales; family Sulfurimonadaceae; genus Sulfuricurvum. Next base: position 38,739 of record JAFGUJ010000134.1, read on the forward strand.
GCCTTTACAATCCACTGTGACATCGGGCTCCAGGACGGAGCGTTTACCGCCTACGGATGCGATCTGGGGCACGAATACGTCAAAATCAATGCGGACTACCGAACCTAATACCCGTTTTTCCCGTTCGTGGCGAGGGCGTCAGCCACGAACGAAATACGCCTCAAAACACTCTCTCATTATCTCTCACTAAGTCTCCTCCTGCTATAATCGCGATAATTTATTGGCAACAGGAAAGACTATGCGCGGATATAAAATTTTCAGCGGTTCAGCATGTACGGAATTTGCGGCAGAGGTGTGCAGAACCCTCGATGTTCCCCTCTCTAAAGCACAGGTCAAGCGTTTCAGCGACGGCGAGATCAATGTCCAAATCTCTGAAAGCGTCCGCGGACGTGACGTTTTTATCATCCAAAGCACGGGTGCCCCTTCCAATGACAATCTGATGGAACTGCTGATCATGACCGACGCGCTTCGCCGCTCATCCGCGAGTTCGATTACGGCCGTTGTCCCCTATTTCGGGTATGCACGCCAGGACCGCAAAGCGGCTCCCCGTGTTCCCATCACCGCCAAGCTCGTTGCCGACATGTTCGTGACGGCGGGAATCGACCGGGTTGTGACGATCGATCTGCATGCCGGACAGATTCAGGGCTTTTTTAACATCCCGGTCGACAACCTCTACGGTTCGATCATTTTCCAGGAGCATATCCGCTCCAAAAATCTCCCCAACCCGGTCATCGCGTCGCCGGATATCGGTGGTGTCGCACGGGCCCGTTATTTCGCCGAAAAACTGGGGCTCGAGATGGTCATCGTCGATAAGCGCCGCGAAAAAGCGAACGAATCTGAAGTGATGAACATTATCGGCGATGTGGCAGGCAAAGACGTCATCATGATCGATGACATGGTCGATACGGCCGGAACGATGGTCAAAGCGGCCGCTGCCCTGAAGAAAAAAGGGGCGACGTCGGTGATGGCGTGTGCGACCCATGGGGTTCTCAGCGGCAAAGCGTACGATAACATCAACAACGGCGAGCTCGACGAGCTGGTTGTCTCCAATACCCTTGAACTGCGCGGCCACAGCGACAAGATCAAAGTTCTCAGCGTTGCGCCTCTTTTCGCCGAAGTGATCCGCCGCGTCTACCACAACGAGAGCGTCAACTCTCTTTTCAGTTAAGCGCTTTCTTCCGGGCATCATGCCCACCTCCCAAAGCAGTGTTCTGCTATAATTTCACCAATTAAACTAAACGAGCAATCAACCCTATGGACAACATTCGCAACTTTTCAATCATCGCCCACATCGACCACGGTAAAAGTACGCTGGCCGACCGTATCATCCAGGAGTGCGGCGCCGTCTCCGAACGGGAGATGACCAAGCAGATGATGGATACGATGGACATCGAACAGGAGCGGGGGATCACGATCAAGGCCCAGAGCGTCCGTCTCGATTACGTCAAAGAGGGAAAACATTATGTCCTGAACCTGATCGACACTCCGGGCCATGTCGACTTCAGCTACGAAGTGAGCAAATCGCTCGCTTCCAGCGACGGCGCTCTCCTGATCGTCGATGCGGCGCAGGGGGTTGAAGCGCAGACGATCGCCAACGTCTATCTGGCGATGGAGAACGATCTGACCCTGATCCCCGTCATCAACAAGATCGACCTTCCTGCCGCCGAGCCCGAACGGGTGGCCGAAGAGATCGAAGCGACGATCGGTATCGATGCGACCGACGCGATCCTGATCTCGGCCAAAACGGGGGTAGGGATCCGGGGGCTGATTGATGCGATCGTCGACCGTATCCCCGCACCGGTAGGCGATCCGGACGCTACGACGAAGGCGATCATTTACGACTCATGGTTCGACTCCTATCTGGGGGCATTGGCCCTCGTGCGGGTGTTTGACGGCGAGATCAAGATGGGTCAGAACGTCAAGCTGATGCACAACAATGAAAACCATCAGGTGCTCGACCTGATGTACCCCCATCCCCTCCGCCGTCAAAAAACGCAGGCGATCAAAGCCGGCGAGATCGGGATTGTCGTCCTGGGGCTCAAAGACGTCGGGTCCATCCGTGTCGGGGACACGATCACCGATGCACGCAACCCGGCCAAAGAGCCGGTCGCCGAATACGCCCCCGCCAAGCCGTTTGTTTTCGCCGGGCTTTACCCGATAGATACGGACGAGTTTGAAGCGGTCCGTGATGCGCTGGACAAACTCAAACTCAATGACAGCAGCCTCAGCTACGAGCCGGAGACCTCCATCGCTCTTGGTTTCGGATTCCGCGTCGGATTTTTGGGGATGCTCCATATGGAGGTCGTCAAAGAGCGGCTGGAGAGGGAGTTCAACCTCGATCTGATCGCGACGGCCCCTTCAGTTGTCTACAAAGTCTACAAGACCGACGGAACGATGATCGAGGTTCAAAACCCCAGCGAACTCCCTGAGCCGCAGAACATCGAGCGGATCGAAGAGCCTTATGTCAAAGCAACGGTGATCACCCCGGTCGACTATCTGGGCAATATCATTACGCTCCTGACCAAGAAACGGGGCATGCAGGATAAGATGGATTACCTGAACGAAACACGGGTCATGCTGGAGTATTCGATACCGATGAACGAAATCGTCGTCGATTTTTACGACAAGCTAAAATCGATCTCCAAGGGATATGCGAGTTTCGATTATGAACCGATCGGTTTCCGCGAAGGGGATCTGGTCAAACTCGATGTCCGCGTTGCGGGTGACGTCGTCGATGCGCTAAGCGTCATCGTCCCCCGCACGTCAGCCGATTACCGCGGACGCGAACTGGTCAAGAACATGAAAGAGATTGTTCCCCGCCAGCTTTTTGAAGTGGCGATCCAGGCCTCCATCGGCAACAAGATTATTGCCCGTGAGACGGTCAAATCAATGGGGAAAAACGTTACCGCCAAATGTTACGGCGGGGACATCTCCCGTAAACGCAAACTCCTCGACAAACAAAAAGAGGGGAAAAAGCGGATGAAGGCGATCGGGAAGGTTCAGCTTCCCCAGGAAGC
>JAFGUJ010000018.1 GCA_016938595.1 Campylobacterales bacterium
ACCCGGAGCAGTTTGGCCTGCAGAGGGTAGGGCATCTCGCCGATCTCGTCGAGAAAGAGCGTCCCCCCCTCGGCCAGTTCGAACAGCCCCGCTTTTGCCACGGCGGCGTCGGTAAAGGCCCCTTTTTCAAATCCGAAAAGCTCGCTCTCGATCAGGTTGTCGGGGATGGCGGCCATGTTGATCGCGACGAAGGGTCCCGACGCGCGGGGGGAGGAATCATGGATGTGGCGGGCGAACACCTCTTTTCCGACCCCGCCCTCCCCCAGAAGCATGATGCTCGCATCAGTCGCCGCCGCTTTTTTGATCTGGGTGAGGAGTTTGTCCAGCGCGGGGGAATTTCCTAAAAACGCCGAGGGCGGGTTCTCTTTTGCGGGGGCGCTTTTGGGAGTTTTGCGGGAGACGGAGGCGGTCCGTTCGATCGCTTCGATCAGGGTTTCGATCTCGAAGGGTTTGAGGAGGAAGTCCTTGACCCCCAGCTGGATCGATTCGATGGCACGGGTGAGGGTGGCGTTGCCGGTGATGATAATCACCTCGTATTTCCCCTCCAGCGTTTTGACGAATTCGATCCCGTCCATCCCGGGCATATTGATGTCGCTGATGATCAGATCGAAGGTCTCGTCGAGTTTTTTGAGGGCGTCGCGGGGGCTTTTGAACGTATGGACTTCATACTGCGGATACTCCCCCATCGCTATCTCCAGCGATTTGCGCATATTGATATCGTCTTCGACAATCGCGATCTTCATCACTTACCTTCGTTTTGGTTTGAACGCTGTCGCAGCAAAGCCCCGACAGCTACGCTGGCCGCTATGGCACTGAAGCTTGCCTCTTTGAGGCAGAGTCTCATGGCGTTACAGTTTCATGTTGTTACGTCTGTTATTTTAATGGAGAGATTGTAACGAAGCGATCATTAAACTCGACTGCATAGCACCGCGTCGGAAGGGTGAGGGTGTCGAGGGTGCGGGGAACGGAGCCGAGAAGTGCGAGGTCGCTTTGGATCCGCATCGCCTCACTCATCGCGAAATCCAGAAAAGCGGTTTTTTCTCTCTCCAGTACGCGTTTCAGCGGTTCGCTGCCCGTACGTTCCAGCGTCAGTTCGGAATCCGGGGACCCCGGGCACGGCTGCATTGCCTTGGCGACGGTGAAGGTTTCATGGAGAGGCTGGGTGTTTTTCGTCGTGAGCCGGTACCCTATGTAATAGTGGTCGGCTCCGAAAACGAGGGTGGAGATTAGCGCAATAGCCGGGAGTAGGATAGGGCGATTTCCATTTCGACTTCGCACAGCCCCTCTTTGAACGTGGTGTTGGTGACGTTGGCGCCGCGGACGAGGGCTTCGACCGAGGTGCGGGTGCTGGACTGGACGAGCATCAGGTTTTTGATCGTGTCATGCCCTTCGACGTGGACCCCTTTGGCCTTTTCGGCGATCTGGCGGTATCCGTCGGCGATCGCAGCCCGTTTGGCGAGGGCATAGGCCTGCGCCGGAGACGCAGTTACGGAGGGGGCGACCCCCTGGCCCACGACGGTGATGACCAGTTCGCTATCCGATTTCAGGACCGGTTCGACACAGTGGCCGTCGGTGCCGCTGTAGACACATTTGACGGTGGGTTCGTCGCTGGAAAAAAATCCGGCATGTAGCGCCGAAACACTCAGGATGAGTGCAAGAGCAGCAGAGATTCGCATTCGGGTTCCTTGGAAGGTTTGTATATGGGTACTATTCAGCAAATACTATTCCAGTTCGAAGGCTCCGCCTTCTTCCCCTTCGCCCTCGTCCTCTTCTTCGGTTTTCGGACAGCGTGAAATGCTCGCGACGTCATCGCCTTTGACGATGTAGACGCCGCTCGTGTTGCGTCCCGATTTGGCGATGGTCTGCATGTCGACGCGGATCATTTTGCCCGCTTTGGTCAGCGCCATCATGTCCATGGTTTCATCCACCATCAGACAGCCGACGACGGTGGTTCCGGTTTTGGCGTTGAGTTTCATCGCGATGACACCCGATCCGGCACGGTTGGTCAGGCGGTACTCTTCGGCGGTGGTCCGTTTTCCGATCCCTTTTTCACTGACCATCAGGATCTCTTCCTCGTCGGATTTGATGATGTTCGCATCGACGACCTGGTCGCCGTCGATTTTGAATTTGATACCGCGGACCCCGCGGGTGCTGCGTCCCTGATCGCGGGTTTTGTCAATCTCGAATTTGATACACTGCGCAAATTTCGTCACGATGAAGAGGTATTTGGTCTCTTCGGTCGCGATATGCGCCGTGATGAGGGTATCCCCCTCATCGAGGACGATGGCGCGTACGCCGTTGCTGCGGATGTTCGAGAATTCATTCAATGCCGTCCGTTTGACGATACCGTTCTGGGTGAAGAAAACGAGCGATTTGGTCTCGCTGAAATCGGTCGTCGGGATGACGGAACGGATTTTTTCGTCCGCTTCGAGGTTGATCAGGTTGACGACCGCTTTTCCTTTGGCCGTGCGGGACCCTTCGGGGATTTTGTAGACTTTCAGCCAGTGCAGCTGCCCGCGGTCGGTGACGAACATCAGGGTGTCGTGGGTGTTGCAGGTATAGAATTTCTCGATGAAGTCGTCGTCATAGGTCGTGACGGCAACTTTTCCTTTGCCGCCGCGGCGCTGTTTTTCATACGCGGCGAGCGGTACCCGTTTGATGTAGCCGCGGTGGGTGATCGTGACGACCATCGGCTCGTTCGGGATCAGATCCTCGATGTTGATGTCATCATAGTTGTCTTCGATGTCGGTCACGCGGGGGATGTCGTACTGCTCGACGAGTTCGATGAACTCCTCTTTAATGATCCCTTTGAGGACCTCTTCGCTTTTGAGGATGCTCTCAAGGTACTCGATGAGGGCGAGGATCTCACGCAGTTCGTTTTCGATTTTCTCGCGCTCCAGGCCCGTGAGGCGCTGCAGACGCATGTCGAGGATCGCCTGAGCCTGGATCGGTGAAAAATCGAAGTCACGGATAAGACCTTCTTTGGCGGTTTCGGTGTCGTTGCTGGCGCGGATCAGTTTGATGATCGCGTCGATGTGATCGAGCGCTTTTTTCAAACCTTCCAGGATGTGGGCGCGCGCTTTGGCTTTTTCGAGGTCGAAAATGGTGCGGCGGATGATGACCGTCTTGCGGTGGTTGATGAA
>JAFGUJ010000135.1 GCA_016938595.1 Campylobacterales bacterium
CTTACGTCCACGTCATAGACCAAAAACGGCCGATTGCTGAGATCCAGATCACAGCTCACCGCCGCTTCGTCCATAACGATAACGGCGCTTCCGAACCGTTCCACTTTTTCAATCGGATAGATCGCTTCGCGCAGCGCCTGGCCCAGTACGATGCCGATATCCTCGACACTGTGATGGTCGTCGATATGGATATCCCCCTCACACTGCACATTCAGATCGATCAATGCGTGTTTGGCAAAACTTTCCAGCATATGATCCAAAAATCCGACCTTGGTCGAAACGGTGCTTTTTCCCTCTCCCCGGAGGTTCAGAGACAAAGAGATATCGGTCTCTTTTGTGGTACGCATTTTTTGGATCATATCATTCCCTTATGATAAACGAGCCTTTGAAATAGCCCCGTGAAATAAAGTCGCGTGCTTCGGCTTCACTCTTGAATCCGCCGAGCCATACGCGAAATAGACGTTTGTTATTATACTCTGTATCTTTGATAATTGCGCTGTAGCCGTTGTAATTCGAATTTTTTTGCTTGGTGACCAAAGCCCCTTCAAACCGCTCGAATGCACCGATCTGGACAAAAAAGGAACTCAGCACACTCTCCCTCGGCCCTTTGGCGAGACTCCCCATATCAATGGTCCGCATTCCCGAAGGTTCGAACCCGAGGACTTCCAGTGTCACCGGTGCCGTTCCGACACGGTCAACGCCGATCTGCTGTGCTGCGGCAAAAGAAAGATCGATGATGCGCGTTTCGACAAAAGGACCCCGGTCATTTATCCGGACAACCGTCTGGGCGTTGGTACGGGTGTTGGTCACACGGACGACCGTATTCATCGGGAGGGTCTTGTGGGCTGCCGTCATGGCGTACATGTCATACGCTTCGCCGTTTGACGTCGATTTGCCGTGGAAATCACGCCCATACCAGCTCGCGGTACCGCTGAAGACGTCTCCAACCCGAACCACCGTCGGGTAATATTCTCTTCCCATGACGGTATAGGGGCGCATCGTCGCCTGAAGATCGCCGTTTTTTTTGTAGATATTCGATGATGTCATCGCAAGCTTTTCGGAAGGGTACTTTTGCGAGGCTTTGGGCTGATAGCTGTACGAACCCGTCGTGGTTGAACATCCCCCTATGAACACAGCCAAACCGGCCAAAAGAATCCTAATTATCAACCTTTATCTCCTCGCCCTCTTTCAGTGCATTCGACACAAACGGATTGTTCGCTTTTAACTGCTCTAGGGTCAAATTATACAATGCCGCAACTGAAGCGAGGGTTTCGCCGCTTTTGGCCTTGTGCAGACGCGGCGTTGCGATCAGATAAGGCCTGTTGATCGGGATTTTTACGTTGCGGTTCCCCCCGATCTCGTTTTCGTCACCGATCATATTTTCAGCCATGATGCTGCTTTTGGGGACGTTGTAACGCTTTGAGAGCTGTGCCAGTGTCTCGCCCGATTTGACGCGGTGCATCACGAAATAGCCTTTCAGCTCACGCGTACGGAATTTTTCCCGGAAATCGCCCAGCTTGGACTTCGGGATGTAAATCGGATAGGAGTTCTGGTTCGGCGGAGTGACCCCTTTTTTCAGATGGGTGTTGAGCCGTACCAGATTTTTTTTGGGCATTTCCAGCACCGCCGCGATACGGTCTATATCCTCCCCTTCGGGCAGATAGACGGTCGCCAGGGGATTTTCATGCTCCGTTTCCAGGAGCTGATCGTACTCGATTTCGGCCAGAAATACCTCGTCGGTTGCCAGCAACGCCAGCGCAACGACTTTTCGGATGTAGTTCCGGCTTTCCTTCGGGATCAAGGCCCGCTTGGGATCGGCCAGTACCCGCAAATCGGTCGTACCCGCCTTTCGGATCGCTTTTTGGAGTCTCCCCTCCCCACAGTTGTAGGCGATGAGAGCCAGGTACCATTTTCCGAACATTTTTTTCAGACTGCTCAGATACGTAATGGCCGCACGGGTCGATTTGACATGATCACGCCGCTCGTCTACGAACTGGTTTACCTGAAGGCCATGAATACGTCCCGTCCCTTCCATAAACTGCCACAATCCAGCCGCCCCGCGAGACGAAGAGGTACTTACTTCCAGCCGCGATTCAGCCATGGCAACGAACAAAAACTCTTTGGGCAAATCCGACTGGGCGATCAGGGAGGAGAGCATCGGGATGAATACGTCGGCGTTTTCAGCCGAATCGGCAAAACCGTTCAGCTGGCATTCGCGGCGTTTCTTGGCGTAGATATCATGCAGATAGGGATCGGAGAGAAAGGAGGCGGGGATGTCGAAATGCTTCAAAACCTCGATTTTTTTGCGGTCACCCGGATCGAATCCCACGCTGTGAACCCACAGGGGGATCAGCAGGATGAGCGCAATGTACCTAATCACCATCTGTTCACCTTTTCCCCCTACCCGAACCTGAACAGTTTTTTCGCATTCGCCGTCGTCAGGGCCTCGATCTCAGAAGGGGGGATCTCGAGGAGCTCAGCCATTTTGTCGGCGACGTAGCGGGTATAGGCGCTTTCGTTGCGCGTCCCGCGATGGGGGTGCGGAGTCAGATAGGGACCGTCGGTTTCGATCAGGAGCTTCTCCCGGGGGATTTTCGGGAGGACCTGGATCAGTTTTTTCGCGTTTTGGAACGTCACGACTCCGCCGATGCCGAAATAAAACCCCTCCTTCGAAAGGGACAGGAGTTCCTCGTCGGCATTGTAGCAGTGCAGCACCCCGCCCACCTCTGCGGCCCCCTCTTCAAGTAGGAGCATCTTCGCATCATGGCTCGCATCGCGGATATGGACGATAAGCGGTTTTTTCGCTTTTTTGGCCAGCCGTATCTGTGCGCGGAAGACATGGGCCTGGCGTTCCTTTTCGGCACGCTTCTCCTCGTCGCTCCCTTCGAGACGGAAATAGTCCAGTCCGCACTCGCCGATCGCGACGCACTTCGGATGGGCCGCGTAGCGCTCGAAATCGACCGATTCGAATGCTTCCATGTCGTAGGGGTGGACCCCTACGGCAAAATAGACATCCTCATGCGCTTCGGAAATCTCGACCGCCCTCTCCAGCGTCCCCGGATGGGCACCGGGGATGACGAATGCCTCGACACCCGCCTCGCGGGCACGGGCCATCATCGCTTCGAAATCCTCGACATAGCGTTCGTCGTCGAGATGAATATGGGTATCGATGATCATAGACTCCCCTGTGATCGTTCAAATAGCTCCCGGGCAAATCGGGTCGCTTCCTCGCTGATCCCCTCGCCGCTGATGATCCGGGCGATCTCTTCAATCCGCTCCTGGGCGGAAAGTTCGCGCACGCGGCTTTCATCGTCTTTATAGATCAGGAAATGCTGCTCCCCCATCGATGTGAGCTGCGGCTGGTGGGAGATGACGAAAATCTGGTATTTTTTCGAGAGATGGCGGAGCACCTTGGCGACGCTCATCGACTCTTCGCCGCTGAGATTCGCATCGATCTCATCGAGCATCAATACGCCGCCGTTTCCTTCCATCGTCTCGACCCCCAACGCCAGCAATGCCAGGCGCAGACGGTTGAACTCTCCGGAACTGAGTTTCTCCAGTTTGGTCCCCGACAGTCCGAGTACGGCTTTGTCACAGCCGTAGGGATGGGGATCGGACGTATCGAGATCCAGCGTCGCTTCGCGCAGGTAGAGCATTGAGAGATAGCCGTTCAGCGAAGAGCGCATCTCCTCCAACGCACCATGACGCGCCTCGGACAAGAGCCGAGAGAGGCGGTCCAGTTCGCCTCTGAGCCTCCCGATCTGTTTGGACAGCTCTTCCTTGGAATGTTCGATCGTTTCATACGATTCGAGTTCAGCCGCCTTCTTCTCACGGTAGGCCAGCGCTTCCTCGACACTGCCGTAACGGCGTTTGAGCTCGGAAATCTGCTCGATTCGGTTGAGTACCTGTTCGATATCGATCTCGCCCAGTTCCTCCATCCGCTCCATCGAACTCTCGAAAATATGGCGCAGTTCATTCATCGCATCGTCAAAAAAAGCGCTGTCGGCTTCAAGAAGCCCCAGTGCGGTGGTGACATGGGATTCATGGGAAAAAATGGCTTCCGCCTGCGCGATCGCTTTTTCGATCTTCTCTTTTTTCGAAAGCTGTTTTTTGATGATCGAGAGCTCCTCGTCTTCTCCGACGGCGGGTTTGACCGCGTCTATCTTGGCAATCTCGTAGGCGGCGAACTCTTTGAGCTCGGCGAGGCGCTTCTCCTGTTCCTCAATGATGCGGAGCTCTTCGGAGAGGGCTTTGTAATCGGCGAATTTCTCCCCGTACTCCCGAAGCACCCCGGCGTGAACGGGACGTGAGGCCGCTATCCTCTCATCCACAAGGCGCAGCAGGGCGTAGGGTTCGAAGTCGCTGTAGTCTTTGAGGCTCAGATGACGCAGATACGTACTGCTGATCGCCCCCATGGAGGCTCTGGGGGTGCTTTGGGAATTGATGAAGTAGCGGGTTTTTTCCTTTTTCACCTGACGGAAAATGTTCGAAGGTTCGTTTGCAATCCCGTATGCCTCCTCGTCGATCTGCCAGCAGACGCTCGATTCGCAAATCTGGGCATCGACATTGTCCAGTCCGACCGAGGAGAGGATCGAGCGCATCAGGATCGATTTTCCGCTTCCGCTGGGGCCGGTAAAG
>JAFGUJ010000136.1 GCA_016938595.1 Campylobacterales bacterium
ATCCGTATTCTGCGCGAATACGAACGCGGGGTCATTTTCACCCTCGGGCGCTTTACGGGGGTCAAAGGGCCCGGGCTCATTATACTGGTCCCCTACATCCAGCAGATGGTCAAGGTCGATCTGCGGATTGTGGTTCTCGATGTCCCGACGCAGGACGTGATCTCGCATGACAATGTCTCTGTCCATGTCAACGCTGTCGTTTATTTCCGCGTCATCGAACCGCAAAAAGCGATCATTCAGGTGGAGGATTATCTGGCCGCGACCAGCCAGCTCGCGCAGACGACACTGCGTTCGGTGCTGGGCGGGCACGAACTCGACGAGATGCTGGCAGAACGGGAGAAGCTCAATTACGACATTCAGGAGATCCTCGACAAGCAGACCGATGCGTGGGGGATCAAAATATCCAATGTCGAGATCAAGCACATCGATCTGGACGAGAGCATGGTGCGCGCCATCGCCAAACAGGCCGAAGCCGAGCGTGAACGGCGTGCCAAAGTCATCAACGCCATGGGGGAACTCGAAGCGAGCGAAAACCTCCTGGCCGCAGCCCGAAAACTGAGCGAAAATGATCTGGGGATCCAGCTTCGCTATCTTCAGACGATGAGCGATATCTCCAATGACAAGACCAATACGCTGATCTTTCCGTTTCCGACCGATCTGAACCGGTTTCTCAAATCGACACTGAAAGAATAACCGCCGCATGTCACAAGATGAGGTCATGCCGGCATTTGTGGCAGACTGCCACCTTGGAAAACTGGCGAAGTATCTTCGTCTGATGGGGTATGACACCCTCTATTTCACCCATATCGACGATAACGACCTGATTTCTCTCGCCTCAGCACAAAACCGCATCATTTTAACGCGCGACAGAGAGCTGGCGGAACGCAGGAGCAATGCCAGGCTCTATTTTTTCGACACGATCGACACCAAACAGCAGCTGCAGGAACTGATCCATGCTTTTCATCTGGAAAAGTACCATGCACCCTTTAGCCGCTGCATCGTGTGCAACACGCCTCTGCAGATAGTGGAAAAAGAAAACATCGCCGACAGGCTCCCCGAAAAAGTCAAAGAGCACTTTTCCTATTTTGAGTATTGCCCCGTCTGCGACCGTGTCTACTGGCACGGAGACCACTACCGCCACATGCTGGAGTTCCTGCGCAGCGTCATCCCGCGTTGAGCTCCTCTCAGGGCGCTATTATCAAACCAAAAGTTTCCAAAAGCTATAATGGCAAAAATTTTAGACAAGGATATTGTCTTGAGAACTCATTTTTGTACCGATTTATCTGAACAAAACGTCGGAGAAAACGTTGTTTTGTGCGGCTGGGCCAACAGCTACCGCGACCACGGCGGAATCGTATTTATCGATCTGCGTGATAAAAGCGGCCTGATCCAGCTCGTCTGCGACCCTGCCGACAATGCGCACGCCCATAAAATCGCCAGCGAAGTACGTGACGAATTCGTCCTGATCGCCCACGGCCGCGTCCGTGCGCGCGGCGAGGGGCTTGTCAACCCGCGTCTCAAAACCGGTGCGATCGAAGTGGTCGTCGAAGAGCTGATCATTGAAAACCGCTCCGAGCCGGTTCCGTTCGTGATCGGTGACAACAGTGTCGGTGAAGAGACACGTCTCAAATACCGCTATCTCGACCTGCGCAATCCAAGCGCATTCCAGACATTTCAGATGCGTTCAAAAGCGGCGATTGCAGCGCGCAATGTCCTTGACAAGCTTGGGTTTTTGGAAGTGGAAACGCCGATTTTGACCAAATCGACGCCGGAGGGGGCACGCGACTATCTCGTCCCAAGCCGTGTTCACGAGGGTGAGTTCTATGCCCTCCCCCAGTCTCCTCAGCTCTTTAAGCAGTTGCTGATGGTAGGCGGATTCGACCGTTATTTCCAGATTGCGAAATGTTTCCGCGACGAAGACCTCCGTGCCGATCGCCAACCCGAATTTACCCAGATCGACGTCGAGATGAGCTTCTGTAACCAGGAAGACGTCATCCGCGTCGCCGAAGAGCTGATCACGGGGATGTTCGCCGCCGCGGGACACGAAGTCCACACGCCGTTCAACCGGATCAAATATGCCGACGCGATGGAGTGGTACGGATCGGACAAACCCGACCTGCGCTACGATCTCAAAATGGTCGACGTCATCGACATCTTCGCACGCTGCGACAACGAGATTTTCACGAGCATCGCCGCGAATCCGAAAATGAACCGGATCAAGGCGCTCCGCGTTCCGGGTGCGGATTTGGTATTCTCCAAACGCGAAATGAAAAGCTTCGAGGATTTCGTCCGCAAGTTCGGCGCGAAGGGGCTGGGTTACTTCCAGATGAAAGAAGACGGGCTCAAAGGGCCGCTGGAAAAATTCTTCGCCCCTGAAGATCTGCAGCTCCTCGTAGACCGTACAGGGATGGAAGTGGGCGACGTCGTCTTCTTCGGTGCGGGGGACAAAAAGACCGTGTGGGATTACATGGGCCGTTTCCGTATCTTCATCGCGGAACACGAGAAGATGAACCTGATCGACAAAGACCGTTTCGAGTTCGTATGGGTCGTCGATTTCCCGATGTTCGAAATCGAAGAAGGACGCGTCAAGGCGCTTCACCACCCGTTCACGATGCCGCGTGACCTGAACCATGAGCACATCGACGATATTGAGTCGATCGCGTACGACATCGTTCTCAACGGAACCGAGCTGGGTGGCGGATCGATCCGTATCCACAAGCAGGAACTGCAGGAACAGATCTTCAAGCTCCTCGGAATCGAAGAAGAGGAAGCGCAGGAGAAATTCGGATTCCTCCTCGACGCATTGAAATACGGTGCCCCTCCGCACGGCGGTTTCGCGATCGGTTTCGACCGCTTTATGATGCTTCTCTCCAAAAAAGACAGTATCCGCGACGTCATCGCGTTCCCGAAAACCCAGAAAGCATCGTGCATCATGACTCAGGCGCCAAGCCCCGTTGAGATCACACAGCTGCGCGAACTTCACATCCGCCTTCGCGAAAGTGCCAAATAATCGATGAAAAAACTTTTTTTGATTATCGGGGCGCCGGGATCGGGCAAAACGACCGATGCGGCGATCATCGCCGAGCGCAACAGCGACACGATGGTCCACTATTCGACCGGGGACCTGCTGCGCGCCGAAGTGGCCAGCGGATCAGAGCGCGGTCAGCTGATTGACAGTTTCATCAGCAAAGGGCTTATCGTCCCCATCGAGATTGCCGTAGAGACGATCACGCAGGCGATTAAAAATGCCCCCAGCGACGTTGTTCTCTTCGACGGCTATCCGCGCAGCAACGAACAGATGAACGAACTCGACAAATTTCTCCAAAACGACAACAGCATCGAGCTTCTCAGCGTCATCGAGGTGGTTGTCAGCGAAACGGTTGCGCGTGATCGCGTGCTCGGCCGTGCCCGCGGTGCGGACGATGACGAAAAAGTTTTCAACAACCGTATGAGTGTTTACACCGGTCCCCTCGCAGATATTCAAAACTTCTATGCGGCGAAAAGCTTCCTCAAAAAGATTGACGGTGAGCGTTCCATCGAGCAGATCGTTGACGAGATGGAACTCTATATAAAATCTAAAATTTAAGAAGGACAATACCATGAAAATTATTCTTTTGGGTGCACCCGGTGCGGGAAAAGGGACTCAGGCACAGTTTTTGACCAAGGCGTTCGACATCCCGCAGATTTCTACCGGAGACATGCTCCGCGCCGCAATCAAAGCGGGAAGCGAACTGGGCACCCTTGCCAAATCGTTCATGGATGCGGGGAAACTCGTGACCGATGAGATCATTATCGGACTCGTCAAAGAGCGTATCGCTCAGGATGACTGCCGCAACGGTTTCCTCCTGGACGGTTTTCCCCGTACGGTTCCTCAGGCAGACGCCCTCAAGGAAGCGGGTGTAGCGATCGATGCGGTGATCGAGATCGACGTTCCGGATTCAGAGATCGTCAAACGTATGTCGGGGCGCCGTGCCCACCTGGCATCCGGCCGCACCTACCACATCCTTTACAATCCGCCTAAAGTGGAAGGAAAAGACGATGAAACGGGCGAAGATCTTGTTCAGCGCGATGACGACAAAGAAGAGATCGTCCTGGACCGCCTCCGTGTGTATCATGAGCAGACCAGCCCGCTTGTTGATTACTACCGCGGCGTTGCCAGCACCGATGCATCGGTCAAATACATCACCATCGACGGTACACAGCCTATCGATGCCGTCGAAAAAGAGATCATCGCAAAATTGAAATAATACGAACGCCGGATTCGTCCGGCACAGTATCCGCGCCCGGTGAACCGGGCTTTTTAAATCCTGACATTACGGATTCAAATGCCCTACTCCGTCTATATCCTACGCTGCAGCGATGATACCCTCTATACCGGCATCACCAACGATCTGACCAAACGCCTCTTTGACCACAACCATTCCGGCACAGGTGCCAAATACACCCGCAGCCGCCGTCCGGTCGAACTGGTCTATTCGGAAACCTGTGCCGACAAGAGTGCGGCTTTAAAGCGGGAGATGGCGATCAAAAAGCTTTCACGGTTGCATAAAGAAGCACTGGTGTCCAAACCCCCCGTTGTGTGTGCCATACCGGACGATTTCACGCTATAATCTTTCTATGAAAACACCCCATTTTTATGCCGTTATTATCGGTTCAGAGATCCTCAACGGCCGTCGTGCCGATAAGCATTTCATGTTTCTGAGAGACGCCCTCCTCGCGCGCGGACATGTTTTGTATGCTTCTTTGACAATTAAAGACGATCCGGAATTGATCCGTAACACCTTCACGATGGTCAAAAACGACCCTGATGGGGTGATGTTCAGCTTCGGCGGTATCGGTTCGACCCCCGATGACCTGACGCGCCAGATTGCCTCGGATGTTTTCGCAGACGGTGTTCTGTACCCTCATAAGCAGTTTCGATCCGATATCGTCGAGCGCTTCGGGGAAGCGGCATTTCCACACCGAATCCATATGGCCGATCTCCCTCCTGATGCGGGGCTGCTTCATAACGTCGTGAACAACATGTCGGGGTTTTACCTGCAGGAACGCTACTTTTTTATGCCCGGCTTTCCGGAGATGTCGCATCCGATGGTCGAGGAGGCACTCGGGACGTTTTATCCCGCCGCTTCTGCGGTGTACCGAAAAACCCTGATCGCGCAGACTAGCGAAAACACCCTGATCGACGTGATGAAACAGCTGCCTCCGCAGGTTGATTTTTCCTCACTTCCGATGCTGCGCGACGGGTGCGCAAGTGTCGAGATATCCGTCGCATCCGGCGACGAAGAGGAAGCGGCGCGGTGTCTTCAGCTTTTTATCGATGCGCTTTTAGCCAAAAAAATAGATTATGTTTTAATATAAATAATTAAAAATAAATTCTTTTTATGATATGTCGATATACACTCTAATTAATCGTGAGCGATTATCGACAAGGAGGAAGGGATGAGTATGTTGGAATATCTGCTGGTCGCGTGTGGATTGATGGCTGTTATGTATCTGTTTTACCGCCACACTTTTTTAAAAAAACCGAAGGGAAAACATCCTTTCAAGCCCCCTTTTACCCTCAAAATCGAGGGTGATCAGACGTAATGGCGTTCATACAGTTTGCTGCGCCCTCTTTCCATAGGTGTGACTCTTCCCTTTAATTTCTCCAGCCGTTCGAGCCGCTGTTCGGTGGTCGGATGGGTTCTGAACCAATTGGCAAACGAAACTTTTTTCCCGTCAAACGGACTGATGATGAACATGTGGGCATTTTCGGGAGTCGCACCGTGCACCTCTCCCCGTGCGTTGTAATTGGTCAGTTTGATCAGTGCGCTTTGAAGCCATTCGGGGTGTCCAGTCAGCCGCGCTGCCCCCTCATCGGCCATAAATTCCCGCGAACGGCTGATCGTCATCTGAATCACCGTTGCGGCGATCGGTAGGAGTATCGCCATCGCTATCATCAGGATCGGATTGCCCCCGCGGTTGTCCCGGCTTCCGAACATAGCCCCAAACTGGAGCATGTTGGCGATAAAAGCGACTGCTCCGGCAATGGTCGCAGCCACCGTAGCGACAAGGATATCCCGGTGCCCGACATGCGAGAGTTCATGGGCCATTACCCCTTCGACTTCGTCTTCGTTCAGCAGTTCCAGCAGCCCCGTCGTTATCGCGACCGCTGCATGTTGCGGGTTTCGCCCCGTCGCGAAGGCGTTAGGGATATGATCATGGATAATGTAGACTTTGGGCATCGGAAGGTCGGCCCGCTCGACGAGTCGTTCGACGACGCGATAGAGCATTGGCGCTTCGCGGGGACCTGCTTCGACGGCATTGTAGTGTTTGAGGATCATCGTATCGGAAAAATAATAGGCGTAAAAATTCATTCCGCCGGCGAACAACAAGGCGATGAGCATCCCCGTCTGCCCTCCCAGATACCCGCCGATGAACACCAGGAGGATGCTGAGTGATCCCAGCAATATAAAGGTTTTAATCTGTTCCATTCTTTTCTCCCTGTAATAGAGCCAAAATAGATTTTTTGTGCATTTTACGGGCAAAATCGGCTGCACTGAACCCGTGACTGTCGCGGGCATGCACGTCGACGCCGAGTTCGAGGAGTTTTTGGATGATTTCGGTGCGTCCGTAACACACCGCCCCCATCAACGGGGTAAATCCGCTCTTGCGCGTCGGATGGTTCACATCAAATCCCTCACGGATCAGCCGCTCGATCAGATTCAGGTTGTTGTAGGTCACCGCCACGTCGAATACGCTGACCCCTTCGTGATCCGTATGGAACAAATCGGCACCGCTCTCGATCAACAGATCGATGATCTCCGGATCACAGTGATAACGCAGCGCAAAACACAGGACCGATTCGCCGTTTTCTTCTTCACTGTTGGGATTGCCGCCGTTTTTGAGGTATTGCTTGATACCGAGGTAATTGTTCGCTTTTAAGAGTTCAATCCATTGTTCCATTTGTTTCGCTTTTTGTCCGTAAAATTAAATAGCAGTATAACATGCAAGATTCAACTGAAGTCTAGTCTCTTATGCTAAAATTCCCCATTAATTTTGGCAAAAGTGAGAAAACATGGAAATTTTAGAGACAGAAGCGGCATTCAAAGCGTGTGTGCAGGAAATTCAAAACAGCGCAGGATACAAAAATCCCCTCGCATTCGGGATTTGCCGCGTCGATCTGGGACAGCAGAACAGTGATAAAGTATTGCAGGCCACCTACCCCCATATCAACTGGAACGAAAATTTCGGAAGTGCCGCAATTTTTATCAAAAGTGCGCAGGAACAAGGGTGCGAGATCGATTTCAACGCCGATGAAGTGATCGTGCCGGTCACGGTGAAATTTCTGGAAGGGTGTCTAAATGCTTTCACCCCTTATGCGGACGAAGCGTACGGCGATGCCCACAAAAACATCCAGGTCGTTTCGACCCTTTATACCCTGATCAAAGAGAACGGCATGCGCGAGGGGGAGTTCCGCCTCGTATTCGTGTTCAATGACGTGGCGTGCACAAGCGTCGAGGGGACCTATCTGAAACTCTATGCCCTCTCAACAGGCAAAGTGGCGCTCCGCTCGATCAATCTCAACGGTGC
>JAFGUJ010000137.1 GCA_016938595.1 Campylobacterales bacterium
GTGGTGAGAGAAGGATTCGAACCTTCGAAGATAAAAATCAGCAGATTTACAGTCTGCCCTCGTTGGCCACTTGAGTATCTCACCACGGCCATAATCTGGTCTAACACTGATAAATATAATGCATTCCGATTTCGTTCAATGGTGCCGGCACGAGGATTTGAACCCCGGGCCTACTGATTACAAATCAGTTGCTCTAGCCAACTGAGCTATGCCGGCCTGTCCGAAATGGAGCTGAAATTATATACGCTCTTTTTTAAAATGTCAAGAGCAAATGAAAAAAGATTCAATGAATCGTGTAAACGATCTCTTTTTTCTTTTTGGTCTCGATGATTTCGTGGATCATCAGCCCTTCGATCTCAAGCGCCAGCAGTTCCTCGATCGATCCGGCATGGTGCCTCGCCGCTTCCCGAAGGACGATCCCACGGTACGCCTTCGCCCAGTGACTCACCACTTTCCCCTCTTTTAAAAACTTCAGGGTCACGGGACGGTTTTTGGGGGTATAGAATTTGTCATAGAATCCTGCGCGGATGTCGAGGACCTCCCTCTCCCCTATCCATTCGTCCAGCGTTTCGCTGAAAAAAGCCCTGTAGTGCTTCTCGGGGGCGAGCGCACCGATAGATGCCCCCTGCTTGAGCTTGTAATCGGGGATGGGGTCTCCCGCGCGCAGCGGTCCGAACAGATTTGAAAAGAGAATGACGTTTTCCTCGATGTAGCGCTGTGCCTCGTTCGCCAAGGTATCATAACGGAGGTAATCGTACGCGACCCCGTCATAGCGCTCAATCGCTTTCATGGTCGGTGCTGTCTGGAAAGAGGTTTTGTAGCGTTCAAATTCGCCCGCATCTTTGATCCCGAAAAGTTCGGAGAGTTCCGCATCGCCCCCCTCGCGTACCATCGCCTGATAGTGCTCCGCAACCTCAAGGCGTTTGTCATACAGTTCGGGAAACAGCAGCCTCTCGCGATTCAGCGGAGGCAATGTTCCTCCGAGGCGCTTCCCTTCGCTCGGTGCAAACAAAATAACCATCTTTTTCCCTTTTGTCCTGAAAATCAAACCGTGTGAGCTGAGGCCTGCTCTGCGTCCGGATCAGTAATACGCCGCGATGATGGCGTAGCTGATAAAGAACATCAGATGCGACGCCCCTTCGAAATAGTTCGTCTCCCCTTCGTCCGTCGTTTTCCACACCAGCAAAATCGTCAGCAGCAGCGCTCCGATCTGAAGCGGATTGAAGTCAAGGGTCAGGTTGATCCCGCTCAGATACGCCAGCATCATCAGAATCGGAACCGTCAGGATGATGGAAACCGTCGATGCCCCCATCGCGATATTAACGACCCTCTGGATCTGGTCGTTGCGCGCCGCACGCACGGCGGTAAAAATCTCCGGACTCACGCTGATGATTGCAATGACGAGACCGGCCAGACCGGCCGAGATGCCGTACTCTTTGGCTATTTTCACCCCGTCCCCCGCAAAAATCTCGGCACCGAAAGCGATAATGGCAATAAAAAAGAAAATCGCGACAAAATTGATCGGCGTGTTCAGATGTTCGAAGATGTAATCGCTCGACTCGCTTTCATCAATCTCCCCCTCATGCTCCTGGAGTTTTCGCTTCAGGCGGAAAAAACGGCTCCGGGCCGTCGCTTTGAAAAAATGGGTATGGGTGCGGGTCTGGAAAATAAAAATAATGATGTAGAAGAAAAGAAGTATCCCCGCGATCAAATGACTCACCTGGGTCAACGCCTCCGAACCGTGTTCCGTATGGCTCAAGAGGCCGGGAACCAGAAGCGCCGACGAGGAGACGAACAAAACAGTGCTGTAGGCGCTGGAGGTCTCTTTGTTATGCTGCTGCTGGGTAAACGCAAGGCCGCCCAGGAAGACGGCCAGCCCCAGCAGGACGTTGAGATCGACGATCACCGCCGAAATGATCCCCCCCTTGACCGTCTCCAGAACCTCGGGAGAGTGTTTCACCTCCAGCAAAATGACGTAGAGGAGGATAATCTCGACCGCGACTGCGCTGAAGGTTAGGACAAAACTGCCATAGGGTTCCTGGAGGCGTTCGGAGAGGATGTCGGCGACTTCGGCCACCGTCAGCGAGAGGGCCGCAATCCCGATCGCGGCGAAAAGCGTCGCCAGAGAAGAGTCATGCTGAAGATGAAACATGAAGGCAAGGGCTATCGACACAATACCGATAAAGATATCCCAGTAGTCTTCGATAAAGTAGCGTATCCGCCTGTCCAATGCCGTTCCTTAGAGTAATATGAGGGTAGCAAGCCCCAAAAAGCTTAAAAATCCGACCACATCGGTCACCGTCGTTAGGATCACCGTCGATCCGATGGCAGGATCCACCCCTGCCCGTCTCAGACCCAATGGGATGAGTGTACCGAAAAATCCCGCAAAGAAAAGATTGATGATCATCGACAGTGCTATGACGACCCCCAGCATCGGGATTTTGAACCACACATAAGCGACGGCTCCGATCACGACCGCAAAGATAAACCCGTTGAACAATGCCAGAAGCACTTCCCGTTTCACGGTTGCATACGCCTCTTTTCCCTCGATCTCCCCGAGCGCGATTTTACGCACCGTAACGGTCAGGGTCTGTGTCCCCGCATTCCCCCCCATTGACGCGACGATCGGCATCAAAATCGCCAGCGCAACGATCGCCTGGATCGTCGCATCGAACATTCCGATCACGATCGAAGCGGCGATAGCGGTCAGCAGGTTGATCCCCAGCCATATCGCCCGGGTTTTCCCGATACTCCAGAATTCCTCGTCCTGTTCCGCCTCGTCATTGACCCCGGCCATGTGGTAAATCTGCTCGGTCGCCCGCTCTTCCATGACATCGTGGATGTCATCGGCCGTGATCCGCCCCAGCAGAATCTGGTTCTCATCGACGACCGCGAGGGTACTGAGGTTGTAATTGGCGAACACTTCGACGACGTCATAGATATCATCATGAGCATGGACATGGACCGTGTTGTGCCCTTCGTGCAGAATATCGCGGTAGATCTCGCCGGGTTCGTGGAGGATCAGGTCTTCCAGCAAAATTGCCCCGATCAGGCGGCGGTGCTTGTCGACGACAAATACCTGATGGACGTTGTCGATCAGCTCGTCCGCTTTCATGGCGCGGAGCCGTTTGATCGAATCGCCGACGCTTTCGTCGGCTTTCGCCTCGAAAAGTTCGGTCTGCATGTAGGCGCCCGCTTCGTTTTCGCTGTACGAAATCAGCGTTTCGATGGTCGAGCGGTCTTCATCGGAAAGCTTGGAGAGAACCTCTTCGGCCAGTTCCTCGCTCACCTCCTCGATGCTCTGGATCAGGTCGGCCGCATCGTCGGTATCGAGTTCGGCGGCCAGATCCGCCAGCCCTTCGGCCCCGAGCTGTTCGTAGGCCTCTTCCATATGCTGCTGAGGCATTTCCAAAAGGACTTCGGCCAAAATCTCTTTGGGAAGTGTCTCCAGCGTTTTGGTGTAAAGCTCCTCGTTTTCGTCGTGGAGGGCTTTTAGGAGGATCGCGATTTCGTAGATATGGACGTTTTCGTCAATCCCCCCGTTATAAAGGGCAACACGATTGTTGATGGACTCAATAAGATTTTCAATCATGTCTGTTCCTTTTTAAATCGTTCTTTGTAACTGCACTTCCGGCACAGCTCCTCATGGGCGATCCCCCGGGCAAAACCTTCAAGAATAGCCGACGAACGTTCCGATGTCAGAATTCTATCCAAATTTGTCACGTGCAGATTACCCAAATCGATCACCCCCTCTCCATCCAGACAGCACGGCACCACCCGTCCGTCGGAGAGGATCGCGATCTGGCGGCTGAGGCCGTGGCAATACCCGTCCCCCGCAACCGGATTCTTCAGACTTGGCCATTCGAAATAACGGTCGAAATGGAGCAGTACTTTGGACGCCAGCCGGATTCCCTGGCGACCGCCGCGGATCTGCGAAGCAATAAAACCGTTTTCCAGGGAAAAATGGTTTTCCAGCCGTTCAAAAAGGATTTCGTTGAACCCCGTTTCGCTGTGGGCATCGTCCAGGTTCCAGAGCCTGAGATTGATAAAAAAATCATCCTCTCCGGCGAGCTTCTCATCGCACAGGGCCAAAACAGGATCAAGATAGGCCTCGAACGTACGCGAGACGCTGTTTTTGTTGAAACTGTTGATCGAAACGTTCACCTGCCGCACCGCAGGATGAAACACCGCTGCACGGCGTGAGGGGTCCAGATAAAAACCGCTCGTAGTGATCATCACCTTGAATCCGAGCCGGTGGGCAATGTCGAGGTAGCGTGACAGATTCGAAAGAACCATCGGGTCCCCCATAACATGGAGAGCCACCTCGTCGGTATACCCTCTGAGCTGTGTGAGCACCGATTCGAAAAAAGCGGGTTCCATCGTCACGGTCGGCTGCAATTTGGGAGGGCAGAAACTGCAGGATAGGCCGCAGACATTGGTCACTTCAATATAGGCACGGACAAATTTCATTATAATCCCTTTATGCAAACACTTGAACAGATCAACCAGACACTCCAAACCAATGATGCCGTCATGCTCTATTTCAGCGCACCCGGCTGCAACGTATGCCACGCCCTGAAACCCAAGCTGACCGAAGCGGTGGTGGAGGCGTTCCCGACATTCGTCATCGAGAGTATCGATATCTCTCAGCATCCTGAGATAGCCTCCGCTTTCACCGTTTTCGCGATCCCCACGGTGCTCGTCTTTTTCCAGGGAAAAGAGTTCCTCCGCAAAAGCCGCAACATGAGTATCGGCGAAGTGATCGAGACGATCCGCCGCCCCTATAACCTTATGGCAGGAAACTGACGATACCCGCCGTTACGGCGACGTTGAGTGATTCGACACCGCGGTGCATCGGAATCGACACACTCTGCGTTGAAGCCCTCATCACCTCGTCACTTACCCCTTCGCTTTCATTCCCCAGAACGAAAATAGCCCGCTTGGGAATCTTCAGCGAATAAATATCGTCTTTTGCATGGGAAGAGAGGGTGATAAACGCCGTCTCTTTCAACGACAAAATCTCGCTGAGGGTGTCGCAGTAATAGATCGGGATTTTAAACAATGTCCCCGCACTCGCTTTCATTACCAGAGGGGAGAGCTTGGTCGAATTTTTCTTCGGCAGTACAATCCCGTCGATGCGGCTGGCAGCGGCGGATCGGACGATCATCCCCAGATTCTGAGGGTTGTTGATCCCGTCCAGGGCCAACAGCCGAAACGCTCCGGGCAGATCGGCTTCGATCTGCGATGCACTGCGGTAATTTTTGGCCTTCACATCGATGGCCACCCCCTGATCCTGCGCGCTGTTTTTCGAGATACGCGAGAGGGCCTCTTTTGTATGGTATTTGATCTCCACCCCCCGCATCTGGGCCAAATCGATAATTTCGCTGATCGTATCGTCGACCCGGTTGCTCTGGGAGAGATGGAGCCTGTGGATATCGACCGATTCGTCGCGCAGCACCTCGACGGCGACGTTTCGGCCGTAGAGGGTGATCAGGGAGTCAAAAAAACGCTTTTTTTCGAGATATTCGGCCGAATCATGCATTGGCATCCCCTTTTTTCAGACTCATCCGGACAATCAGATACCCAATCACCGCCGATGCGAACGACCCAAGCAGCACCCCCAGCCGTTCATCGGCGAGATCGATCCCCGCTCCTCTGGCATTTTCAAAAGCCAAAGAGCCGATAAAGAGCGACATCGTAAACCCGATGCCGCTGAGGACGGAAACACCGTACAGCTGCATCCATGTCACTCCGTGGGGAAGTTTCCCCAGGCCGCTTTTGACGGCCAGCGCGGTGAAGACAAAGACCCCGATCTGTTTACCGAAAAAGAGCCCCATGGCGATCCCGAGAGTGATGTTGTCGACAAAATCTTTCGCGGTGATGTTCCCGAAGCTGATTCCCGTGTTCACAAACGCGAAAAGGGGGAGGATGACGAAGTTGACCGGCGCATGAAGCGAATGTTCCAAATGGTGGAACGACCGGCGATTGTTTTTCAAAGGCATCAGCAGTCCCA
>JAFGUJ010000138.1 GCA_016938595.1 Campylobacterales bacterium
AGGTGAAACCCGAACAGGATAAACGCCATCGAGGCCACGGCATAAATCATGACGTTGACCGTCAGGACACTCGAGACGTTTTTCGTCCGGACAAGCCCTGCCTCGAGCATCGCAAAACCGGGTACCATCAAAACAATCAGTGTGATGGAAAACAGGGTAAAAAGGGTATCGATCGCGTAGGAGAGTTCCATGCACCGCCTTTATAGGATATAAATACGACGAATTATAAAGGTGAATGGAACGATTGAAGCAGAACGGATGATTAAATTTTAACCATCCTGTATGAGGGGAGTCCGACGGCGCGAGGCACCGCCGGGTACTATTCGGGGCTAAATCGCCTCGCTGTCGATCTCGCCGGTCCGGATACGGACGATTTGGCTGATGTCGCTGACGAAAATTTTGCCGTCCCCGATTTTACCGGTACGGGCCGATTCGACGACGGTGTTCACCACCTGCTCGACCATCGCATCCTCGACGACCATCTCCATTTTGATCTTCGGGAGGAAATCGACAACATATTCGGCACCGCGATACAACTCGCTGTGCCCTTTTTGGCGCCCGTACCCTTTCACTTCGCTGACCGTCATACCGGTGATCCCGATCTCGGCCAGCGCATCCTTTACATCTTCCAATTTGAATGGTTTGATAACCGCTTCGATTTTTTTCATTTTTTATTCCTTACGTCATAAATTTTGAACGCCAAAGGAATCAAATCCCTCTGACTACGCTTGCCGCTATGGCACTGAAGCTTGCCCCTGCCGGGACAGATACTTCGTGACAGCGGTTACAGGTTAAAGCCGCGTTCGCCGTGTACCGACTCATCCAGCCCCTGGCTTTCCTGTTCCTCGTTCACACGGGATCCGCCGGTCAATGCCATTGCGATATAGTACACGACGATCGTACCGATCAGCGTAAACATTCCGACCACCAACACCGATTCAAGCTGAACCATGATTTGTCCCATGCGATCATCCGAACCTTTCAGCGGACCATCCCACAACAAACCTTTATCGTTGAGGGCGAAAATACCGGTAGCAACCGCACCCCAAAGACCGGCGAGGAAGTGGACCCCAAACGCATCGAGGCTGTCGTCGTACCCCAGTTTTTTCTTGAGCACGGTGACCCCGAAGAAAGCGATCAGCGCACCGACCGCACCGATGATAAAGGCACCCGAAACATCAACGAATCCCGCAGCAGGCGTGATAGCCACCAGACCTGCGATAGCCCCTGTAGCGGCTCCAAGAAGTGTCGGTTTTTTAAACACCGCGTATTCTACGATGATCCAGGTCACCGTAGCCACCGCAGCCGCAACGGTTGTCGTCATGTACGCCAATCCGGCAATCGCGTTCGCACCGAAAGCCGACCCGCCGTTAAACCCGTACCATCCGAACCAGAGCAGACCGGCACCGACAGCCGTCAACACAACGCTGGCCGGTTTCATTGCCGTTTTAGGGTATCCCGCACGTTTGCCGATCAAGAGAGCCAGCACCAGACCTGCCAGACCGCCGTTCATATGAACAACCGTACCGCCGGCAAAGTCCAACGCCCCTTCATTGAAGAGGTAACCGCCCCCCCATACCATATGGGTAATCGGCGCATACACGACGATCGTCCAGATAAACGCAAACACCATCCAGGTCGAGAACTTCATCCGTTCGATCACCGACCCCGCAGCAATCGCGACGGTGATAGCCGCAAACGTCCCCTGGAAGACGACAAACACCAGCTTGGGATAGAGCTGCCCCAGATCAACACTGGCGAATTCACTCCAGCTGATACCGCTGAGCATCAAATGGCCGAATCCACCGATCACCTGGTTCATCGGTCCTTCCATCGTTCCAAAGGCAATCGAGAAACCGGCGATAACCCATGCGATAAACGCGATGACAAATGCACCGAAAACCATCGCATATGTATTGACAACGTTTTTAGAACGTGTCATTCCGCTGTAAAACAACGCCAATCCGATCGGTGTCATAAGCATGACCAATGCGGTAGACATCATCATCCAAGCCGTATCCCCCGCACTGAGTACCGGTTCGACAGCATCTTCGGCAAATGCCGAAACGCTCAGCAGCGATAAAGCTAAAAGCCACTTTTTCATTATCCTCTCCTTTTTAGACGTTTTACCGTCTGTGTTAACTGAAATGTCAGGAACCATTGTACAGGTTTGAGAAACGATGAAAGGCAATTGAGTGATTAAATTTTAATCATTTAAATAGACCATATAAAAAACAATGATTTGGATTAAAATCTAAAAAAGAAACTCCCCCTCGCGGAAGGAGTCGTGAAGCAGGCAGGTTTAGATGGCGTCGCCGTCGGTCTCGCCGGTACGGATACGGATGATCCGGCTGACATCGCTGACAAAAATCTTTCCGTCCCCGATTTTCCCGGTCCGTGCCGCTTCGACGATCGTGTTGACGACCTGCTCGGCCATCGCATCCTCCACTACCATCTCCATTTTGATCTTGGGTAAAAAGTCGACGACATACTCCGCCCCACGGTAGAGTTCGCTGTGCCCTTTCTGACGTCCGTACCCTTTGACTTCGCTGACCGTCATCCCGGTGATCCCGATTTCGGCCAGTGCGTCTTTGACGTCTTCCAATTTAAATGGTTTGATAACCGCTTCTACTTTTTTCATAATGATATTAAACTCCACAAGAATCTTTGTAGACAATTGTAACCTCATTTAACTGATTAAGCAAACATTCTCACCGCGGACACATCAAAAAACAGATTTTCAGACTTTAAGGCTCGTTCGGCTATAATCAGCAACCTTATCTTCACTTTTGGGGACGAAATGAACGATCTGCTTGATAACAGCGAAATAAACGACATTAACATCGAGGACACTCTCAAGAGCAGTTATCTCGATTACTCTATGAGCGTCATCATCGGACGCGCACTTCCCGATGTACGCGACGGTCTCAAACCGGTACACCGCCGTATCCTCTACGCGATGGACAAACTCAACCTCTCCGCCGGAGCGAAATACAAGAAATCGGCCCGTATCGTCGGGGACGTCATCGGTCAGTACCACCCGCACGGCGACACCTCCGTCTACGACGCTCTCGTCCGTATGGCCCAGCCCTTCTCAATGCGCGCGCCGCTTGTCGACGGCCAGGGAAACTTCGGTTCGGTGGACGGCGACAACGCCGCAGCCATGCGTTATACCGAAGCGCGGATGACCCGCTATGCGGGTGAACTGCTCAAAGACCTCGACAAAGACACCGTCGACATGGTCGACAACTACGACGGCACGACGCAGGAACCCGATGTCCTCCCCACACGGGTCCCCAACCTCCTCATCAACGGCTCGAGCGGTATCGCCGTCGGTATGGCGACCAACATCCCTCCCCACAACCCCCAGGAGGTGCTTCAGGCCCTCGTCCACCTGATCGACAACCCGAACGCAAGCCTGATCGACATCATGCAGTTCATCAAGGCTCCCGATTTCCCGACAGGGGGGACCATCTACGGTAAAAAGGGAATCCTCGACGCCTATGAGAGCGGCCGCGGCCGTATCCGTGTCCGGGCGAAAACCCACATCGAGAAAAAATCGAACAAAGACGTCATCGTCATCGACGAGCTCCCCTACCAGGTCAACAAAGCGCG
>JAFGUJ010000139.1 GCA_016938595.1 Campylobacterales bacterium
CACGAGATCGGATGGAATGCCGGCGGATACCAGTACAATGCCGTTGACGCCGTCAACGTGAAAATCGTGTAAGGAATGTCGATGAAAAAAATTATGTTAGCAGCCGGACTCATTCTCAGCACATCGCTGTTCGCACAGGTCTCCAAACCGATCGAACTCCCCTACGTCGATTATCCGATGGTCAAAGGGGATTATGACGAAGTAGCGCAGCAGTACTGCCTCATCTGCCACTCATGGGGATATGTCCTCAACCAGGGGAAAAAAAGCCGCCCATTCTGGACCGGAACGGTCAAAAAAATGGTAGACGAATTCAAAGCCCCTATCGGCAAAGAAGATCAACAGATCATCATCAACTATCTCGTCAAGCACTACGGATATGAAAGTACGGCTCAGCACTAAGAGCCGTACCTACACCACGTTTACCCTCCCGTTTCGCACCTCTATCGAACCGTTCAGTTCCGCTTCGAAAATCTCGCTCGGAAATTTTGAAACCGCCTCTTCGTACGTCGGGGTATTTCGGCAAAAAGCCAAAAACGGGGTGTCTTCGATTGCGTTTCTCCCTTTTTGACTGATATGGGCCACAAAGAGATCGATGTCATCGATCGCCGTTGCTTTTCCCTCGGCCAGAAGCTGGCGGGTCGCGGTACTCTCCCTCAGACGGTGGGGAAGGACATAGATGCGTTTTCCCATTTCGAGCGCGTATTCAACGCTCCGCATACTCCCGCTTCCGATGTCGGCTTCGGCGACGATCAATGCATCTCCCAATGCGACCACGATCTCGTTACGGACGACAAAACTCCACTCCCTTGCGGTAAAACCCGGCTCGAACTGGCTGAGGGTCAATCCACGGATCGCTATCGATTCGATCAGGGAAGCATTGGCGGCAGGATAGCGCAAATCAATCCCGCAGGGAAGGACGGCGATCGTGTTCTCAGCCCCGGATCCCTCATGGGCGATCCGGTCCACCCCGCCTGCCGCACCGCTGACGACCACCATCCCGTTCATCGAGAGTTTTCGCGCCAGTTCAAAGGTCATCCCTCGGGTATAGGGATTCGGCCTGCGGGTACCGACTAACGCAATTTTGGGGCGATTCAACAGCGAAAGCGAACCCCGGTAATAGAGTGTATCGGGATAGCGTTTCATCGATAAGAGTTCGGGAATACGGATCGGTACTGCAGTGTCCATGGATGCCTCTTGGTTACTGTAAAATCACATGATAACAAAAAAGCACTGGAAAATAGAAATTATGTCAGAATGTCAGATTTGATCGATTCCTACCAGCTGCACCTCGCCTAGGAGCTCTCTGGATTCTATCAGCGCCTGAATCGTATCCGGGCGCGGATGGCCTATGGCGATGGCACTGCCGTGACGTTTGGCTTTGGCCACTGCCTCAGAGATCTGCTTTTTGACGTTTTCGACGCCGTTGCGGTGATCCAGAAATACATCCCTTCCCCTGTAGGCAATGCCGTATTTCTCCGAGACCGCGGGGACTTTGGTCTCCGGCGTTGTGCGGCTGTCGACGAAGGAGATCCCCTCTTTCCTCAAAACACGGACAAGGCGTTCCATCGCCGCTTCGTCCGCAGTGAACTTCGATCCGGTGTGGTTATTCATATAGCGCACATCCGGGTAGAGCTCTTTAAGCGCCGAAATACGCTTGGCAATTTCCTCTTCGGTGCTGGTTGTGCGCAGCGTATGGGGCTCTTCATCATTGAAATCCACCGCTTCGAGCGGCAGGTGGACCATGTATCCTGCTTCCGCACGCGCCAGTTCGGCCGATTTGGGATGGCGGGTACTGGGGGGGAGAAACGACATGATAAGCGGCAGTCCGGTTGAGCGGATCATTGTGATGTCACGCCGGTAAGAGACATCATCGATGATGATGGCCAGCTTCGGCCCTGTTCCCGAAAAACGTTCACTTCGTGCGTAGGGAGGGGGGGAAGCTTTTTTATCCTGCGGGGCATACTCGTGCTGCGGCATCAGCGCATCGCGTCTGCGTTCGCGTTCGAGCAGTTCCTGAAGTTCCTGGCGAAGACGGGCAACCTCGTCTTCCCGCCGGCTCTCCTGCTTTCTTGCATCGGCAATGGTACTCTCATCGATCGCCGCTATCTCTTTGATCTGTCCTATCAGCTGCCTGGTCTGCTCCCGCTCAATCAAAAGTTCTTTCTGGAGTTCATCCACTCCGATGCGGTAGCCAACAAACAAGGCAACAGCGAACAATGCGACGATGATCAGGAGAGAAGCGATACGTTTGAAAAAAAGACGGGAGAAGAGAGGGCGGCGTTTATGCATGAAAGAGAGACCCGCTTTCGTAGGGTTGTGAAGTCGGGGCAACGCCCCGGAGAATCAGTTTTTGCTTTGGTCGACGATTTTATTTTTAGAAATCCACGGCATCATCGCACGAAGTTTAACACCCGTTTGCTCGATCAATGACGCACGCGCGTTTGCACGCTCAGCGTTCATACGCGGATAACCCGCTTGACCCTCAAGGATAAAATCTTTCGCGAAACGGCCATCCTGGATCTCTTTGAGGATCTCTTTCATCGCCGCTTTTGATTCCGCGTTGATAACACGTTTACCGGAAACGTAGTCACCGTATTCTGCGGTGTTGGAGATTGAATAACGCATATCGGCGATTCCGCCCTCGAACATCAAATCAACGATCAGTTTCAACTCGTGAAGACACTCGAAGTAGGCAAGCTCAGGAGCGTATCCCGCTTCGGTCAATGTCTCGAATCCTGCTTGGACCAATGAAGCCGCACCGCCGCACAGAACCGCTTGTTCTCCGAAAAGGTCGGTTTCGGTTTCGTCTTTGAATGTTGTTTCGATGATCGCCGTACGTCCGCCGCCGATCGCAGAAGCGTAAGAGAGTGCCAGTTCTTTCGTTGTACCGCTCGGATTTTGTCCGACCGCGATAAGGTCAGGGATCCCGCCGCCGCGAACGAACTCTGAACGTACGGTATGACCCGGTGCCTTAGGGGCGATCATCGTTACGTTGATGTCGGCACGCGGGTGAATGCGTCCGTAGTGGATGTTAAAACCGTGACCGAATGCGATGGTCGCACCGTTTTTGAGGTTTGGCTCAATCTCGTTTTTGTAGATTTCCGCCTGATTTTCATCCGGAAGAAGGATCATAACCACGTCAGCATAAGCCGATGCTTCCGCAACGGTCATAACTTTGAACCCTTTAGCTTCCGCTTTTGCCCATGAGCTACCCTCTTTACGAAGACCGATAACTACTTCAACGCCGCTGTCGCGAAGGTTTTCAGCGTGTGCGTGACCTTGTGATCCAAAACCGATCATTGCCACTTTTTTGCTTTTGATGAGTTCGATATTACAATCTTTGTCGTAGTAAACGTTCAATGCCATGAAGGTATCCTTAGAGTAAGCGTTTCGAAATGCTTAAAATTTCGCGGATTATACCCCACTTTTTCATAAAGAAAGATTAGTGGACGCTTATACTGCACTGCTAAATCATCCTGTAAGAGTGAGCGAACGATCACATGCTACAATTCACCCCAAAAACGGGAAACACTCATAATGAAGAAGTTCAACCTTTTCAAAGAGATTATCGTGGTCTCCAAAACCGAGCTCCTCAAAGCGGCCGGTTCCCAAAAAAAATTTGCCATCGCCACCAGCGGGGAGATTGTCTGCGAACCATTCCCCGAAACGCTGATATCTGTTTTCGAGGGTGCGGTCCCTCCCCTCTCCCCACTGAGTACGACGACCAGCCGTCCGATCGCTTCGATGCTCGGCGATCCCTACCGGGTCGTCGAAGACGATGACCGCATCCTCATCAAAGCCTCGGGAGCATGGCAGAAGATTATCGGCTGGAACCGCGACCGTGCCCTCTACGACGATACCTCGGGAGATGGAATAGCCGAATTTTCCGACAAGGATCTGGAAACGACCGGATGGCATGCGACGGAATTCAATATCTCCTACCGTGAGATCGTCGAGCAGTTCGAAACAAAATGCGAGGGAATATTGCTGTGCATAGAGCAGGAGGAGCCCTACCAGTTCAGCGGATTGGGATTCGTATCCGACATCGCCCATGCACGGCAGGTGGGATATGACTACTGCGCCGATGTCGCCCGAGACAAAGTGGCAAACGACGAGGATTACGCCACTCTCACTAAAGATGAGGCCGAAGCGGCGGAGTATTTTAAAGCCCTCTGATCCAAAGCCTAAATGATTTTCAGGTAGCGCTCCAGAATAATCTTCGCTGAAAGGGAGTCGATACG
>JAFGUJ010000140.1 GCA_016938595.1 Campylobacterales bacterium
GCAGAAAAAAGTCGAAAACATGCACTTCGAAGGGCGTAAACACATCGTCGAGTACGATGATGTCGCCAACGAACAGCGTAAAATCGTCTACCGCTTCCGCGGAGAGCTGCTCGATCCCGACTACAACATCGCCGACAAGATCGAAGCCAACCGCGCCGAATATGTCGACCGCACCCTGGCGATATGCGGCATCTTCGAAGGGATGAGCGAAGAGGAGACCGACCTCGAACGCCTGCTTCTCACGTTCCGCGAGGAGCTTGGAGCAGAGCTCGATCCTTCTCTCTTTGACGACAAGAGTGCCGGGGCGATCCGCGAACGGGCGCTAGAGGTTCTGAGCGCCGAATACGAATCGAAAATGTCGGTTGTCGATCCGAAACTGCGCAGCGAAATCGAGCGGGAGATCTATCTCAAAACCCTTGACAACGCATGGCGCGAGCACCTCTATCAGATGGACAGCATGAAAACGGGTATCCGTCTGCGCGCCTACAACCAGAAAGATCCTCTGGTGGAGTACAAAAAAGAGAGTTTCAACCTCTTCAGCGAGCTGGTCGAGACGATCAAATACGATACGGTCAAAACGCTTCATGTCATCCGTTTCCGCGTCGATTCGGTCGAAGAGGAAGCCGAAGCCCTGGCACGCCAGATGGAGCTCGAAAAACGTCAGGAAGAGATGCGGATGGCCCTCAACCAGACCAAACACGAGGGCGAAGAGAAAAAGATTGCCCGCAATGACGACTGCCCCTGCGGAAGCGGTCTCAAATACAAAAACTGCTGCGGCAAATCAGGACCCAAAAAAGGGGTATTCGCCTCTTGAGTATCGTCTCCTACCTCGTCAAGCGCTTCCTCCGCTTTGACAAAGAGCAGCCTTTTATTTTCCTCTCCGCCCTCCTTGCGTTTTCAGGGATTGCTCTGGGCGTCATGGTCCTCATCATCGCGATGGCGCTGATGAACGGATTTGACAAAGAGTTCAAGAAAAAACTCACCGTCATGAACTATCCCCTCACGATCCAGCCCAAATTCTACGGGACGGTAGACACAGCCCTCGTCGAGAGGCTCCGGGAACAATTCCCCGATCTTTTCTTCAGCCCCTATGTCACCTCCGCCGTCCTCTCGCGCAGCGGCGATCAGATGGAGGGGGGATACCTGTTCGGCGTCGATTTCGCCCATGAGGCGAAAGTAAACCGTATTCTTGCCGAAGGGCTCGCAGACGGTATCCCCGAGGGATTTGAAGTGATGGTCGGAAAAACCCTCAAGGAGCAGTTCATGCTCCGGGAAGGGGAAAAACTGACCTATATTTTTACCCAGATGGAACCGGGCGGCCTGGCGCTGACCCCGAAGATCAAGCGCTTTGTTGCCGTTTCGACCTTCGATTCTGGCCTTAGCGCGTACGACAAAGGGTTTTCCTACACCCCGATTCAGTCACTGCAGAAGATACTGGGGATCCCTGAAAACCTGTACGACGGGATCCACATCCATTCCGAGCACCCCGAAGCCGATATCGAGAGGGTCGCTGCCGCGCTCCCCGATACGGTATCGATCCGGGGATGGTGGGAAGACAACGGCAACTTTTTCGCCGCACTGGAGATGGAAAAAATGTCCCTCTTCATCGTTTTGATGCTGATCATCCTGATTGCCGCGATCAACATCATCTCCTCCTTGCTGATGACGGTGATGAACCGCCGCAGCGAGATTGCCCTCCTGATCTCGCTGGGAGCCTCGAAGCACGAAGTGAAAAAAATCTTCCTGATCCTCGGGATCGTCATCGGGGTTTTGGGGATTGTGACCGGAACCGTATTGGGGCTGCTGGGGACGTGGATTCTGGGAACGTTCGAAATCATCTCGCTCCCCGCAGACGTCTATCCCACCTCGACCCTGCCGCTTGATTTGAGCCTTATCGATTTCTTCTCCATCATCATCGGAGCCTTTTTTATCGTCCTGCTCTCCTCATGGTATCCTGCGAAAAAAGCGTCCGAAGTCGACGTTCTGACCGTACTGCGTAACGAATAACCTACTTTTTCGTCTCTTCATCGGGGATCATCCATAAAAACGGATAGATCACCGTCCGTTTCAGGATATTGAACGGAGCGGTGGCAATCTCCTGGGCGATGGCCGTTTCGACTTTGGGATCGTCGAGTTTCCCGCTGAGGGTGAGGGTGGTCGCGATGGAACCGTCTTCGCCGAACAGTATGTATCCCACCATCGGAACTTTTCCCAGAGTTGAGCCCAGATCGGTTTTTAGCGTCATCGTCCCCTTCAGGGTTTGCGTGTTGATGTCGGCGCGCCCTTCGCCAAGTATCTTCATCTCCGGCGAATCGAGGGTGAAATTATCGACTTTTACGATCCCCTTGTCGTAGAGAAAATGGGCATATCCCTCTTTGACGGGGAGCCCCCGGCTGTGATAATTGGGGAGGGAGAAGGTGGCGAGGGATGGGACGGTATTGATGAATGCAAGGACGTTGTTGAGCACCTTGTACTCTTTAAGGACCGTGTTTTCGACCCGCATCAGCCCATCGAACGCATCCGCATCCCCATGAGCTTGAAAGGAAAACTTTCCTCCGCTCATATCCGCCAGCGAGAAGAGGTGTTGCATAAAGGTTTCGTTAAACCCGTCGCCGAGGATGGAAAACTGCCCGTCTCGTATCTTCAGTGTAGCCGAACCGCTCATGTGGTTCAGCGTCGCGTCAAAATCGCCATTTATCAGGGTGGCATCGAACGTATCGGCAACGATTTTTCTCCCTTGCATCAGATGCAGATAGGTGTTGGTCGCATGGATGCGCACAGGAACCGACTCCGAATCAGCCGTTTTTGCTGTGCCGTTTTGGTGGGCAGAGAGAAATTTAAAAAGTTCGGGCACGTTGATACCGGCGTTGTTTGCTCTGGCAAACAGCCGTTCTGGTGTATGGTTGATGACGAGACGGTCGTTAACCCGAATCGTCGTGAGTCCGTCACGATACGAGCCGCTGAAATGGTATCGTGAAAGAGGGCGGTCATTGATCATCATCAGGGGATAGGGATAGTCGATGTCCCCCTCAAAACGGTAGAGGGAACGTTCTCCGGTGTAGAACAGATTCAGATGTCCCTTGTCTATATGATAGCGGCGAAGGAGCGGCGATTTTTCCGAAAGAAGCGATATGTCATCAAAGGCCATTTTCCACCCCTCGGTGACGGTCGTAAAATGGGCTTTGAGCGACGGGGCGTCGAGGCGTATCGCTTCGCCCTGCGTGTCAACGGAGAATTCAACCGCCTCTTTGGCATCGATCCAGGGGGCAATTTTGGGGTTGATGGGGAGGAGGTTGTCTACCCGTATCGAACCTTTTTGATCGCTGAGGCGATAGCTTCCCTCAATGCGCCCTTTGAGGAGATCGTCGAGGACCGCTTCGGCCTGCCCGAATGTGATCCCGTCCTCCTTGAGGGTGGCGCTGATGGGGGAGAGGAGGAGGGGAAGTTTATGGAGGGACCATGCCGATGCGTTTTGGCACGCTATGTTCGTAAGCGCATTCGCATAACGGACATTGAACGTCATGGGTGCATGGGTAAGGACGACCCCGCCCATGGCGAAGCGCTCCAGTTCCAGCGTTAGATCGGCCTTTTCCGAAGCCCCGTCAAATTGCGCACTGATTTTTCCCGCTACGTCATCTTGGATGCGGAATGGGAGCGATTGAACGGCTACGCGGCCATTGCGGTAATCAAAAGGGGCGCTAAACCCTTTTACCTCCAGCTTTTCATCGAAAATACGCCAGGAAGAGGGGAAGACGCTCAGCGTATCGACACCGGGCGCGAGGGTATAGGTGACATGTAAGGGTTTTTTGGGATCGAACAGACTCAGATGCTTCCTGTCGGCCAGGGGCGAGACATCGTATGCCTCGATCGAGACTTTACCCCGATCGCTGGAGGCGTCGTATTCGCCGCGGACACGCGCATGCGCGATGTCGTTGCCGTAGTGCGCGATGAAATTTTCGAAATGGACGATACGGGTATCGAGTCGTACTATCCCCCCCTCGCTGCGAAGTGCGATGCGATCGAGCAGCAGCTCCGAGGGTGTCGGCCTGAACGTCCCTTTGGCCGTTGTTTCCAGGGTATGAAGATCGACGGCGAGATTCAAATCGACGTCGCATTCTCCGGAAATCTGCTTCAGAGGAAGATCGATGCCGTAATGGTGCAGAAGCCGCAAAATCGGATCATTCAGTTGGGCATGGCGTGTCTGGATGAGAGCGGTCAGGGTCGTATGAGGGGCGGAAAAATCGATCCAAAGGCGGCTTTTTTCGGTCGGCAGGGCGTAAAAACTTCCCTCATGAGGGAGGATGTGGAGCTTTCCTTTTTTAAACTCAAGATCGATACGGGGGGCCTTGATGGGCCCGAACCCCCGTGCAAACGTATATTCCCCGTTCTGTACCGTCGCGGAGGCGACAAGCGTTTCGACCAGTTTGTGCGGTTCGGCGTAGGGGAATCTTCCCTCGAGACGGTGCAGACGGGCCGATGAGGCTTTGGCGTACTCGGTTATCCAGGGGGTGATCTTCGGATCAACCCCGAAAAAACGGACGAGGGGGGCGGCCGTTGCAAAATCGCCGTCGGAATGCAGGGCAAAACGGAGGGTATCGGAATTCCCCAGGAGTTGCAGATGCAGGAGCGGCGTGTCGGGCAGAGACACAGAGACATCGGCATGCAGCTGCTGTGTCGGAAGCTCTATAAAGAGCTGAGCCGATACTGTCCCCTCCTTCACGCGGCAGACAGGGACGGTGAGCTGAAAGCGTCGCTCATTGAGGGTAAATAGCCCTTCGCAGGTCATTTGATCATGATGGAGGGCCAGGGTTCCGGTGCCATTTTTTTGGTAGGAGAGGGAGGCGGCGTACGTTTTATAGGTGAGCCGATCAACATGGATGGATTCACTCCACCGTTCCATCCAGCGTACAATCCGAGGAAGATCTTCGAGCGGTTGGAGGGTAAGCGGGGTATCATCGGGTTCAAGAGTGCTAAAATCGATTTTTGCGGCTTTGATGTGAAGCGCATTCTCCCATTTGAGATATAATTTCTCGATTTTAATCCCTCCGAAGGTGAGGCGATCGATCCCAAATCCTTCGAGCAAAGCGACAAACGTGAAAAAACCGAGAAAAAAAACCGTTACAAAAAAAAGAGCAATAGTTTTATGGATTTTGGGGATCGCTTTGGTGATGA
Organism: Campylobacterales bacterium; assembly: GCA_016938595.1. Classification (GTDB taxonomy): domain Bacteria; phylum Campylobacterota; class Campylobacteria; order Campylobacterales; family Sulfurimonadaceae; genus Sulfuricurvum. The sequence continues at coordinate 5,173 of JAFGUJ010000140.1, forward strand.
GTGCGTCTTTCATGAGTTACCTGTTCTCTACCGTTACATCACCCAAAATCGTCTATATACCGAAAGGTTCCGTCTTTAAAAGTATAGCACACCTCCAGAACGAAGGGGTCAACCTCTACAAAATCGACGCTTTTATCCTCAGGGTGATCGGTCATCCTCAGCAAGGGTGGATCGATCTGAGAGATGAGAACATGTCGCGTATCGATTATCTGCGCCGTTTGACCACCGCCAAAGCGGTAACACGCCAGATAACGCTGATTCCCGGCGAGACGACAGCCATTTTTTTGGAGCAGCTTGCGGCAGAGCTTTCACTGGACATCAGCGCGCTGAAAAGCGCCTATAAACGCCACGCGTCCTATCCGGAGGGTAATTTCGTCCCCGAAACCTACAGCATCCCGAACGTTATTGACGAAGATGCTCTGATCCTCCATCTGCTAAAAGAGTCCGACAAAACAATGAGAGAGTGGGCCAAAAGCTACAATATCCCTTATACAAAGGAAAAATGGTTACCAATCGTAACAAAAGCATCCGTCATTCAAAAAGAGGCTTCATCGATAGCCGATATGCCGCTCGTAAGTTCCGTCATAGACAATCGGATCAAAATCGGCATGCGATTGCAGATGGACGGGACGTTAAACTACGGTGAATATTCCCATCAAAAAGTAACGGCCCGTCGGATTCGAACCGACACAACTCCCTATAATACGTATAAAAACAAAGGTTTGCCCCCTTATCCGGTATGCAATGTCTCCAAAGAAGCGGTTGCCGCCGCCATCGAACCTGCGCGCACCGATTACCTCTATTTTGTGCGGGGGAAAGATGGGGAGCATATCTACAGTAGTTACTTTTCTACACACCGTAAAAACATAGTAAATGCTACTAAATGAAACATTATCTAAACTTTTTGGCGTCGACAGGGTTACAAAACGTCAAATCGGCCTAGTAAGTGTTATGATGCTCGTATAAAAATACAAACAGGAGAACCCGATGGCAAAAATCATTTGGTCAAAAATCGATGAAGCCCCGGCTTTGGCAACCTATTCATTCTTCCCGATTGCATCTAAGTTTTGTGCAGCCGGCGGTGTAGAACTTGAGCAAAGTGACATTTCACTTGCTGGGCGTGTTCTTGCAGCAATGGGTCTTGCTGAAGACGAGCTTTCAAAACTGGGTGAACTTTGTGTCAAGCCTGAAGGTAACATCATCAAGCTTCCAAACATCTCTGCTTCTGTAGGTCAGCTCAAAGATTGTATCGCTGAGCTTCAGGCTCAAGGGTATGATATTCCCAACTACCCTGAAAATCCTGCAAACGATGCGGAAAAAGAGATTCAGGCGAAATACGCAACATGCCTTGGTTCAGCGGTTAACCCGGTTCTTCGTGAAGGGAATTCAGACCGCCGTGCAGCGAAAGCAGTTAAAAACTTTGCTCAGAAAAACCCTCACAAACTGAGAGCTTTTTCTGAGAATTCAAAAGCGGCTGTTATGCACATGGGCGGTAAAGGTGACTTCTACGGCAACGAAAAATCGGTCACTATGGACAAAGCGCAGAAAGTAACGATTGCACTTAACGGCAAAGAACTCAAATCGATCGATGCGATGGAAGGTGAAGTCCTTGACGGTACCTTCATGTCGGCCAAAGCACTTCGTGCATTCTACAAACAGTCTATCGAAGAGGCAAAAGCAAAAGGTGTCATCTGGTCACTGCACCTTAAAGCGACGATGATGAAAATCTCTGACCCGATCATGTTCGGTCACGCGTTTGAAATCTTCTTTGCAGATGTATTCGCGAAATATGGTGCAACATTCAAAGAAGTTGGTGTGAATCCAAATCTCGGTATGTCGGATCTTGAGAAGAAAATCAAAGGGCATCCTCTGGAAGCCGAAATCAAAGCGGCATTCCAGGCAGTCGTCGATGCAGACGCTCCAAAAATCGCCATGGTTGACTCCGATAAAGGGACAACGAACTTCAACGCTCCAAACGACGTCATCATCGATGCTTCGATGCCGGTTGTTGTTCGCGAGGGTGGTAAGCAGTGGGATAGAACAGGTGCCGCTCTTGAGACATTGGCCGTTATTCCTGACTCAACCTATGCAATGTTCCACGCAGAGATGGTAGCGGACTGTGTCAAAAACGGTCAGTATGATGTTACAACCATGGGAACCATGCAAAACGTCGGTCTGATGGCTCAAAAAGCCGAAGAGTACGGCTCGCACCCGACAACATTCGAGCTGGCAGAAGCCGGAAAAGTAACCGTTACGGCAGCAGACGGTACTGAACTAATGAGCTTTGAGTGTGAAGCGGGTGATATCTGGCGTATGTCACGTGCGAAAGACATCCCGATCAAAGACTGGATCCGCCTTGCATTCGAGCGCGGTCAGATCGAGAAAATCCCGGTTGTCTTCTGGTTGGATGAAAACCGTGCGCACGATGCTCAGATGATCGCCAAAGTGAAAAAATACATGCCGGAGTTCAACACCGAAGGTCTTGAGATTCACATCCTGGACATCACGGCTGCGACACGTTTCACCAACGAGCGTATCCGCAAAGGGCTGAACACAATCGCGGTAACAGGTAACGTTCTTCGTGACCACCTGACCGACATGTATCCGATCCTCGAGCTGGGAACATCGGCTAAAATGCTTTCAATCGTTCCATTGCTTGCCGGCGGCGGATTGTTCGAAACAGGGGCGGGCGGATCGGCTCCGAAACACGTTGAACAATTCCTGAATGAGGGACACCTTCGCTGGGATTCACTGGGTGAGTTCCTGGCACTGGCTGAGTCGCTTCGTATGATCGAGCAAAAACATCCGAATGCGGATCTTGCTGCCGTAACGGCTGCGCTTGACGTTGCGAACCAGGGTTATCTGGACAACAACAAGGCACCGGGAAGAAAAGCGGGTGAACCGGACAACAAAGCGTCACACTTCTACGTAGCGCAATACTGGGCGCGTGCGCTTGCCAACAGTAACAATGCTGCATTGGCTGCGAAATTCGCTCCGGTAGCGGATGCATTGGAAGCGAACGAAGCAAAAATCATGGAAGAGCTGATGGCGGCTTCCGGCAAACCGCAGGATATCGGCGGTTACTTCCATCCCAATGATGCGAAAGCAGAAGCGGCAATGCGTCCGTCTGCAACGCTCAACGCTATCATCGACGCTATCTGATTTCCTGCCCTGTGGCAGACTTCGGACATGATGTCGCCGGGGAGGCGTTCTTCCCGGTTTCACGGTAGCCGTTTCCGGCTCTGGCCGGAAATCGTTTTTTATCTGCAGAGTAGACTCTCCAGACAAAAGGCGATTTATCGTCTTACATTGTTCCCTTGACCGGTATGCTTCCGAGTATTTTCGACAGTCGAAAATAGTGATGAGTATATTGTGGAGTTGGGGCGATGCTGATATGACACAAGGAGTACGAAAATGGTAAAAGGAAAACGTGTCGGAATCGTAGGAGCGGGGAATGTCGGATCGACGATCGCGTATTCGCTTGCTATGCTCGGTTCTTGCCATGAAATCATTTTGCGTGATAACAAAATCGAAATCGCCAAGGGTAAAGCGCTCGACATGTCACAGGCTGCGGCAGCCGTGCGGAGCCACTCGGTGGTGAGCGTTGCCGAAACCATGGCAGACCTGACCGACTGTGACGTCGTTGTTATTACCGCCGGAAGCCCGCGCTTGCCGGGGATGAGCCGCGATGATCTTCTGATGATCAACGCCCGTGTCACCCGCGAAGTGATCGAAGGGGTAGCCAAATACTCCCCCAACGCGATCGTCATCATGGTCTCCAATCCGCTCGATGCGATGACCTATGTCGCCCTCAAAGACAGCGGTTTCGACCGCAACCGTGTTATCGGTATGGCGGGAGTCCTTGACAGCGCCCGTATGGCGGCATTCATCCAGGAAAAACTCGGATACGGCGGTGGACAGATCCGTGCGTCGGTCATGGGCGGACACGGTGACGACATGGTTCCGTTGCCGCGCTATTCGACCGTAGCGGGGGTACCCCTCTCCGATGTCCTGAGTGCCGATGAGATCGACGAGATCGTCCAGCGCACCCGAAAAGGGGGAGCGGAAATCGTTGCCCTTCTTCAGACGGGATCGGCGTATTATGCTCCGGCCAAAGCGGCCGCCATCATGGTCGAAGCGATTTTGAAAGATACCAAGCAGATCCATCCTTGCGCCGTTTACCTCGACGGTGAGTACGGCTACCATGATGTCGTCAGCGGCGTTCCGGTCATGCTCGGAGCCAACGGTGCCGAGAAGATCATCGAAGTGACCCTGAACGAAGCGGAAAAAGAGATGTTCGCCCGTTCGTGCGCATCGGTACAGTCGCTGATCGATACGCTCAATGACAATAAATTTTTTGAAGGAGCCAAATAATGAGTTTTCGCGTTGAAAAAGATACGATGGGTGAAGTTCGTGTTCCGAACGATACCTACTGGGGGGCGCAGACACAGCGTTCACTCGAAAACTTCCAGATCGGGGAAGAAAAAATGCCCTATGAGATCACACGGGCGTTCTCCTATCTGAAAAAAGCGGTAGCGCTGGTCAACTGTGATCTTGGAATGCTGTCCCGTGAAAAAGCCGACGCGATCGCTCAGGCGGCAGACGAAATGCTCGCGGGGAAACTCGACGCCCATTATCCTCTGGTCGTATGGCAGACAGGATCAGGTACCCAGTCGAATATGAACAACAACGAGGTTCTGGCGGCTCGCGCGACCGAGATCCTCGGCGGTGATTTCCGTACGCAGAAGCTTGTCCATCCCAACGACGATGTCAACAAATCGCAAAGCTCGAACGACACGTACCCGACGGCATTGCACGTAGCCGCCGTCATCGCGGTCGAAACACGCCTGCTTCCGGCGATCGATCATCTGCGTAAAACGCTCATCGCGAAGTCAGAAGCGTTCAGCGACATCGTCAAAATCGGACGTACCCATCTGCAGGACGCGACTCCTCTGACCCTCGGTCAGGAGATCAGCGGCTGGGTGGAAATGCTCAACAAATGCGAAAAAATGGCAAAAGATTCTCTCGAATCCGTGCGTGAACTGGCGCTGGGCGGAACGGCGGTCGGAACGGGTCTGAACGCCCATCCGGAACTGGGAACGCGTGTTGCGGCGAAACTGAGCGAGCTTACCGGCCATCAGTTCGTGACGGCTCCGAACAAATTCCACGCCCTGACCAGCCATGATGCTCTGGTATTTGCCCACGGTGCCCTCAAATCGCTCGCGGCCGATATGATGAAAATTGCCAACGACGTCCGCTGGCTGGCATCCGGTCCCCGCTGCGGCATCGGCGAGATCACGATCCCCGAAAACGAGCCGGGTTCATCGATCATGCCGGGCAAGGTCAACCCGACTCAAAGCGAAGCGGTGACCATGGTTGCCTGCCAGGTGATGGGGAACGACGCGTGTATCGGATTCGCCGCCAGTCAGGGGAATTTTGAGCTCAACGTCTTCAAACCGGTTATCGCGTACAACTTTTTGCAGTCGGTACGCCTTCTGGCCGATTCGATTGTATCGTTCAACGACAACTGCGCGGTCGGGATCGAGCCGGTGCGCGAGCAGATCGATGCGTATCTGAACAACTCGCTGATGCTTGTCACGGCGCTCAATCCGTACATCGGATATGAAAATGCGGCGAAAATCGCCAAAACGGCCCACAAAGAAAACTCCACGCTCAAAGAGACGGCTGTCAAGCTGGGTCTCCTTAGTGCCGAAGAGTTTGATAAATACGTCGTCCCTGAAGAGATGACAAAACCCATAGCGTAAATTTACAACAGGAGGAATGGATGAATATTCACGAATATCAAGCAAAAGAATTATTCAAAAAATACAATGTACCCACACCACGCGGGCACATTGCGTTTACACCCGATGAAGCGGTCAAAGCGGCTCAGGAACTGGGTGGAAACATCTGGGTTGTCAAAGCCCAAATCCATGCAGGCGGACGCGGTCTCGGCGGCGGTGTCAAACTGGCCAAATCTACTTCTGAAGTACGCGAATTGGCAAGCCAGATTCTCGGCATGCAGCTCGTGACGCACCAGACAGGCCCTGAGGGGAAACTGGTACAAAAAGTCTATATCGAAGAGGGTGCGGACATCAAAAAAGAGTACTACCTTGGTATGGTGCTCGACCGCGCTTCTGAAATGCCGATCATGATGGCATCCACCGAGGGCGGTATGGAGATCGAGGAAGTGGCTCACAAGAGCCCTGAGAAGATCATCAAAGTCGCGATCGATCCATTGACAGGATTCCAGGGCTTCCACGGCCGCAAACTGGCGTTCGGACTCGGACTTGCGGTCGAAGAGATCAACACGTTCATCAAATTTGCATCGGCATTGTACAAAGTGTACATGGACCACGATGCGGAGATGATCGAGATCAACCCTCTGATTAAAACGGGTGACGGCAAATTCCTGGCCCTCGATGCCAAAATGGGCTTTGACAACAACGCCCTCTACCGCCAGAGCCAGGTCAACGAAATGCGCGACCTGAGCGAAGAAGAGCCGACCGAGATCGAAGCGGGCAAATACGGCCTCAGCTACATCAAACTCGACGGTGACGTAGGATGTATGGTTAACGGTGCCGGTCTGGCGATGGGAACCATGGATACGATCAACTACGAGGGCGGAAAACCGGCCAACTTCCTCGACGTGGGCGGCGGAGCCTCTGCCGAAACGGTTGCCAAAGGATTTGAGATCATTCTCAAAGACCCGAACGTCAAAGCGATTTTCGTCAACATCTTCGGGGGAATCGTCCGCTGTGACCGTGTCGCCAACGGTATTCTCGAAGCGACCAAGCTGACAAAAGTCGATGTACCCGTCATCGTCCGCCTGGACGGTACCAATGCAGCAGAAGCTGCTGATATTCTCAACAACGCCGGAATTTCGAACATCGTCGCGGCAACGGATCTTGCCGACGGTGCACGTAAAGCCGTAGCAGCAGCGAAAGGAGCGTAATTAATGTCTATTTTGGTCAACAAAGATACAAAAGTTATCGTACAGGGTTTCACCGGTAAAGAGGGAAGCTTCCATGCCGAGCAGTGCATGGCATACGGAACCAAAATCGTTGGTGGTGTCACCCCGGGCAAGGGAGGGCAGGAACACCTCGGCCAGCCTGTTTTTAACACGGTTTCCGATGCGGTCGCTTCTACGGGCGCAACCGTTTCCATGATCTTCGTTCCCCCCGCTTTCGTAGCCGATGCCGTTATGGAAGCTGCCGATGCGGGAATCGAACTGGCCGTCATCATCACCGAAGGGGCACCGGTCAAAGACATGATGTACGCGAAAGCGTACGCGACGAAGAAAAATATGATGACCATCGGGCCAAACTGCCCGGGTATCATCACGGCGGACGAATGCAAAATCGGCATCATGCCGGGCTTCATTTTCAAAAAAGGGAGCGTCGGTCTTATCTCTAAATCAGGGACGCTGACGTATGAGTCTGCAAACCAGGTCGTCAAAGAAGGATTCGGGATTACAACGGCGGTCGGAATCGGTGGAGACCCGATCATCGGCCTCTCGTACAAACAGCTTCTTCCGATGTTCGAAGCCGACCCCGAGACAAAAGCTATCGTTATGATCGGTGAAATCGGCGGAGACCTTGAAATTCAGGCAGCTGAATTCATCAAGCACAACATCACCAAACCGGTTGTCGCGTTCATCGCGGGCCAGACGGCTCCCAAAGGAAAACGTATGGGGCACGCCGGTGCGATCATTTCCGGAAGCGCGGGTACGGCACAGGAAAAAATGGCGGCTCTGGAAGCAGCTGGTGTCAAAGTCGTTGTTTCACCGGCTGACATCGGCAAAGCTGTTGCGGAAGTAATGGGAAAATAACCATGCTCCAGACATTTGAAGTGAACAACATTCGGTGCGGCGGATGCGCCAATACGATTACAAAATCGCTTCAGGAGTCCGGATTTGAAAACATCACGGTAGACCTTTCGTGCGAGCCTCGCAAAGTAACAGCAGAGATTGCTGACGAGGCGCAATTAGCACAGTTTAAGGCTATATTAAGAACCCTCGGCTATCCTCTAAATGATGAGAAACGAGGGTTCACGGAAGAGACGATTCTCAAAGCCAAAAGCTTTGTATCGTGTGCTGTCGGCAAAATAAATTAGTTAAATCTAAAATTGAGGAGAAGGAATGTCAATAATTAAAGCGCCAGAAAACACTCCGGTGTGGGTTGATGAAGCAAGATGTAAAGCTTGTGACATCTGTGTATCAGTATGTCCTGCAGGAGTTTTAGCAATGAGACTCGAGCCTACATCGACTTTGGGAGCTATGATTGAGATCGTCGCACCTGAATCGTGCATCGGCTGTAACGATTGTGAATTGAATTGCCCTGACTTTGCTATTTTCGTTTCGGACAAGTCTGAATTCAAATTTGCAAAACTTTCAGATCAGGCTAAAGAGCGTCAAGCTGCGATCAAGAAAAACAACTATATGAAGCTTACCGCTTAAGGAGACAGGAATGGAAACAAGAGAAATAATCTCGACCGGAAATGATTTAGCTGCAATCGCAGCGGTAGATGCGGGATGTATGTTTTTTGGTGGATATCCAATTACTCCATCATCTGAAGTCATGCACACAATTTCCGATTTGTTGCCGGCAGTAGGCGGCACAGCGATCCAGATGGAAGATGAAATTGCAGGGATTGCGGCTGCGGCCGGTGCCGGTATGGCAGGTGTACGTACCATGACAGCAACATCAGGTCCAGGGGTTTCACTGAAAGCGGAAAACCTTGGTTTGACGCAGATGGCGGAAGTTCCTTTGGTTCTTGTCAACGTTATGCGCGGTGGACCCTCAACCGGTCTTCCGACCCGTGTATCCCAGGGTGACGTTCGTCAGGCACGCAACCCTTCACACGGTGACTACCGTTCCATCACTCTGTGTGCCGGTAACCTGGCCGAGTGCTATACGGAAACCGTCCGCGCGTTCAACCTTGCCGACCGTTTCATGCAGCCGGTCATCGTTCTTCTGGACGAAACCATCGGTCACATGCACGGTAAAGCGATCATCCCAACGGCTGAAGAAGTCAAAAAAGGGATCGTACCGCGTAAACAGTTCACCGGTGCACCGGAAGATTACCGCCCATACGGAGTAGGTCCGGATGAGCCTGCGGTACTGAACCCGATGTTCCAGGGATACCGGTACCACTTCACCGGTTTGCATCACGATGCCAAAGGGTTCCCGACCGAAGAGATCGAAACCTGCCGCAAACTGATTCAGCGCCTTGAAGACAAAGTCATGATGCACACCGACGAGCTCGAGCTCAACGAAGAGTTCATGTGTGACGATCTGGAAGAAAACGATGTTCTCATCATTGCCTACGGTTCCGTATCGCTGGCTGCGAAAGAGGCGATCCGTCATCTCAGAGCCGATGGTATCAAAGCCGGACTGTTCCGCCCGATCACTCTGTGGCCAAGCCCTGCGGAGCGTATCAAACACTTTACGGATAAAGTCAAAAACGTATTGTGTGTCGAATTGAACATCCGTCAGTACACCGAAGAGGTTGAGCGTGTTGCAAGCCGTCTTGACATTCACGGATTGTACAAAGTTAATGGACGAGCGATCTCTCCATACGAAATCGTTAATAAAGTGAAGGAGATAATCTAATGGCTTTCAATTATGACCAATATTTACGTTTAGAAAAAATGCCGACACTTTGGTGTTGGGGTTGTGGTGATGGTGTTATCCTTAAAGCCGTTATTCGTGCTATCGAGACGTGCGGATGGGATCAGAACGATGTGTGTGTCGTATCCGGTATCGGATGCTCAGGCCGTTTTTCATCGTACGTTGATTTCAACACGGTCCATACGACGCACGGACGTACCGTAGCGTTTGCAACCGGTATCAAACTGGCTTTCCCGGATAAAAAAGTTATCTGTGTTGCGGGTGACGGTGATGCCCTGGCCATCGGTGGTAACCATACCATTCACGGTTGCCGCAGAAACATCGACATCAACTTCATCGTGATCAACAACTTTATTTACGGTTTGACCAACTCACAGACATCCCCTACGACTCCGCAGGGTATGTGGACGGTCAGCCAGAAATCGGGTAACATCGATCCTACGTTCGACGCCTGTAACCTTGCCATCGCATCAGGTGCTTCTTTCGTTGCACGTGAGACGATGCTTGATCCGAAAAAACTGGAAAAAGTCCTTGTCAAAGGGTTCCAGCACAACGGATTCAGCTTCTTCGACGTATTGAGTAACTGTCACATCAACCTCGGCCGTAAAAACAAAATGGCGAGTGCGATGGAGAACCTTGAGTGGATCGACAGCATCACGACTCCGTTGAAAAAATGGGAAGCTCTTCCGGAAGAAGAGAAGATGAACAAATTCCCAACAGGTATCCTGAAGCATGATGAAAATGCTCGTGAATACTGCGATATGTACAAAGACGTACAAGCGTATCACCAAGGTAAACGCAAAGCGATTACCCAAGACGATTTCGCGAAGAAAATTTAAGGAGACACTATGGCTAGAACATTAATGAGATTTACCGGTGTTGGCGGACAGGGTGTACTCCTCGCAGGTGAAATTTTCGCTGCGGCAAAAATCAAAGAGGGTGGATACGGTCTGAAAACCGCTACGTATACGTCACAGGTACGTGGCGGACCGACCGTTGTTGATATTACCTTGGATGACAACGAAATTTTCTATCCGTATGCGAACGACGGAGAGATCGATTTCATGCTTTCGGTAGCCCAGGCGAGCTACAACCTTTTCAAAAACGGTGTTTCCGAGGGGGGGACGATCGTTATCGAGCCAAACCTCGTTCACCCGACCGACGAAGACCGCAAAAAATGGAACATCGTTGAGATTCCCATCATTACGATCGCAAAGGACGAAGTAGGAAACGTTATCACCCAGTCGGTTATCGCACTGGCCATTGCAAACACCTACATGAAAGCATTGGATGACGAATTGCTTCGCAATGTTATGCTTTCAAAAGTACCTGCAAAAGTCCATGACGTCAACAACAAAGCGTACGACCTCGGTAAAAAATACGCCGAAGAAGCACTCGCAAAAATGGCTTCTTAAGGGTTTCCGCTTAGGCGGAACCCTCCATCTTTTCTTTTTTCCTACTTAATAAATCTGTTTTAATCCTGCAAGAGTGCATCCTAATTAATAAGATATTGGATACTCTGTCATACTATAAAAAGGAGTCACATATGTCTAGATTTGAAGCATTGTTTGAAGACGAAGACGATATTTTCAGAGGATCTCCCCAGTCCAAATATTGGGATATCGCCAATCAGGTGAGCGAAGACCTTTACCGTTACGATTTCGACGAGATTATGACGAAAATCGCTGTCATGGAAAAAATGCTGATGCAGCATCATGATGAAGAGGAACTCGACCGTATCATCGATACCTATGCCATCATGAACCAATCGGAGATTGAAGAGCATAAAAAAAGCCTTTATATGGAATACGCCGGGCGTCTTATTTATAAACTCTCCGACTGATTTCTCCAACTCTTCTTTTTTTTGGAGAGGGAGATTTCCCAGAAATTCCCCTCCCGTCTTTGTTTCGTTTTTTTCCCAACTGTTCCGTTTTGCATTGTTTTTCCTTATTTTTAGTTTATGCAAAGTTATAATGAAATAGAATAGAACAGAATAACAGTTCTTAATAAGTAAAAATTATTGTTTACAGATTGGAATGAAGGTGAAGAATGCAAGAACTGCCGCACATGTGTTCGATTATTAGTGCCATTTCATTCAACTCCGACCTGACCGATTTTTTTGAAAAAAACCGCGAAACCATCATCAACGAGTGGGTAGACTATCCGGCGATCGACGATATCCGGAAGCGTCTGTCCTATACCAAAGACGAATACCGTACCCGTGTTGCGACCAACGTACTGGGTTATTTTTCCACGGTCCTCAGCGGCGAGAACCAGCCGGGTGATTGCCCGGTCATGCGAACGATCGTCAAGGATTTTCATGCGCTGGGGCTGACGGTAGAGGATGTCTTCCTCAACTGCACCGCCCTGAAAAACGTCGTTTTGAAACTGTTCGACAGGCACGGAACTCCCGATCTGAAACAGCAGCAGTGCAACCTCATCATGGTGATGGACCACAACCTCTATGGCGTCCTCTCCATCTACAGCGAGATCAAGCGTGCCCATGAAGCGGAGCTGGAGTTCCGCAACCGGATTATTCAGGAAAACGTCCTCTATACCCGCACCGACGTCGAGGGGATCATCATCGAGGTGACCGACGCGTTCTGCAACGTCAGCGGCTATGAAAAGCATGATGTTCTGGGCAATACCCACTCCATCTTCAAACATCCGGAGGTTGACCCGACAGTCTACCGGGAGCTGTGGGAGACGATCAAAAACGGTGAAACATGGAACGGCAACCTCCTGAATCTCCGAAAAGACGGGACAACCTTCATCGCCACGACGAAAATCGTCCCGGTTTACGACGAGGGGGGCGCGGTCAAGGAATACATGGTTTTCCGCAACGACATCACTTCGGATGAACTGGCAAAAGTCGATCCGCTCAGCGGCCTCTACAACCGCAGGGAATTCGATGCGATCTTCGAGAAGCTTTCCCTCACGGCCGTCGCCAGAAACGAACCGTTCTCCATCATACTGGCCGACATCGACCATTTCAAGCAGATCAACGACACGTTCGGCCATCATGAGGGAGACGACGTCATTGTCCGTTTTGCCGGGATACTCCGCACCTGCACACGCAACAGTGACGTCTGCGCCCGCTGGGGAGGGGAGGAATTTGTCATCCTTCTCCCCAATACGGAACTTCATACGGCTTTCGACGTCGCCGAGCGCATCCGCCATGCCGCTTTCAAGTGCCTTCATATCGGCGACTATGCGGTCACCTCCTCGTTCGGCGTTGCACGCCTTGAAAGAGGAGAGAGTATGCACGATCTTTTCAAGCGGGTCGACAGCTATCTCTACTTTGCCAAGCAAAACGGCCGCAACCGCACGATCGCCAAGCGGGCCCTCCCGAAAAAGGTGAACTTATCCCACTCTAATACTTTTTCCCCTATAATCCCATAAGGTACAACAGGCGATAGCTTGGGAGTCTCTTCCAAGAGGCAAAGTCCGGGCTGCCGTAGGACACGGTTCCATCTAACGGATGGCCACGGTAACGTGAGGGATCAGTGCAACAGAGAGCAGACCGCCTCGCAAGAGGTAAGGGTGAAACGGCGGGGTAAGAGCCCACCAGTTCCCTGAGCAATCAGGGAAGCTATGTAAACCCAACCGCGCAGCAAGAAACAGATGGTTAGCGTCCTACATCGCTATTGTTTCGCTAGAGGCCATGAGCGATCATGGCAGTAGATTAATTATCGCCAACTCCAGAACCCGGCTTGCGTTGTGCCTACC
>JAFGUJ010000141.1 GCA_016938595.1 Campylobacterales bacterium
ACGATCTATTTCATCGCGTCGGGGAAAATGGGGTCGGGACGTGCGAGTTCGTACATGTTTCTCGTCCCCGTCTGCGCACTTGCATCGAGTTATGTTCTGCTGGATGAAATTCCCTCGGTACCGCTCCTGATCGGAGGTGCCATCAGCATGATGGCGGTTTATCTGATCAACCGTCCCCGCGGCGGGCGGTTGTCATAATCGCCTAAAACGGCTATAATTCCACTCCGATTAAAACGCCGCTGGAGCAAAGCCCCAGTGGCTACGCTGGCCGCTGAGGTGCTGAAGCTTGCCTCATGCGAGGCAGATATTTTATTTATTAGTTGAGGAGCATGTTGTATGGGTAGAGCGTTTGAATACCGCAAAGCGGCCAAAATGAAGCGCTGGGGGAATATGTCGAGAATTTTCCCGAAACTGGGCAAAGTCATCACGATGGCGGCCAAAGAGGGGGGCGCCGATCCTGAAATGAACCCGAAGCTCCGTACGGCGATCCTGACGGCCAAAGCGCAGAACATGCCCAAAGACAACATCGAAGCGGCGATCAAACGGGCATTCGGTAAAGACGCGGCGAACATCATCGAGGTCAACATCGAAGGAAAAGGGCCGCACGGCGTACTGATCTTTGTCGAATGCGCGACCGACAACAACACCCGCACCGTCGGAAACATCCGCAGCTATTTCTCCAAAGCCAAAGGGGAGATGCTCAACAACGGCGCGCTGGAGTTCATGTTCAGCCGCAAGGCGGTCTTCAGCTTCCCCAAACCCGAGATGGATCTCGAAGAGCTCGAGATGGCACTGATCGATGCGGGGCTTGAAGAGCTGGAAGAGGAAGAGGGCGAAGTGAGCGTTACGGGCGACTATACGGCGTTCGGAACCCTCTCCGCAGCCCTCGAGGAGCTCGAGATCGCCCCGTCCAAAGCGGCGCTGGAGCGGATCCCCAACACAACGGTGGAATTCACCGACGAGCAGATGGTTGATATCGAAAAACTGATCGACCGTATCGAAGAGGACGACGACGTCCAGGCCGTTTATACCAACATCGGCTGATTTTTCCCCGCTGGGGAAACCCTCTTTATCACACTTCTGTCACATTTTATTTTATCTACGCTATACTCATTCCCTTATAATCGTCTAAACAGGAGTAATGAATGAAGTTAGGATATTGGGCTAAAGCAGCCGTTGCGGCATCCCTTTTGATGGCCGCATCGGCGAATGCAGGAGAATTCAAAGCACTTCCGATTCTGGATGCTAATTTCTGTCCGAACATTCAGGTGGGGCTCACTGCCGGGTATATGAACCTGAAAAACGTCGATGCATCAGGGGCTACGGCAGGGATCGAGATTTCACTCGACTGCCCGGTGTTTACCCTGCCGTGGGACAACCTCCGCCAGCAGATCATGCTGAACCATTTTGACAGCGACGGTCTGGAAATGACGAACCTCGAGTTCAACCCTTATTACCTCATTACCCTCAATAACGGCGTGGAATGGGGATTCGGTCCCGGATTCGGGGTTGTTTTCTCCGATGCGGGCAAAAGCGATACGGTTTTCACCCTTCAGGCGGGAACAGGACTCAAATACAACATCAGCCGCGAGATCTATACGGGGGCCGACATCCGTTATCAGTGGACACAGAAAGCCGATCTCTCTGCAGGGTATAAAGAAGACCTGGACAACTACCGCGCTCAGGTCAAAATCGGATACCGGTTCTAAAATCTGTTTGCAGGTATGCAGCGTCAGCTGCCGCCACCCTCTCCTTTGCCC
>JAFGUJ010000142.1 GCA_016938595.1 Campylobacterales bacterium
CTTTTCAACGGTACCGTGTCGCTCGATTCCAAAGTGCTCAACAACCCCGATCTCAAGCCCGAAGAGGCGATCAACTACGATCTGGGAATCCGGGGAACGCTCCCCCTTGCAGACAACGCTCTGAGCTATGAGGCCACCTTGTTCTGGTTGGATCGCAAAGACTATATCATGTCCTCCATCGGGCAATACGCCGCCGCAACCGTCGCCAACCCGCAAAAATACGAAAATATCGGCGGCATGCGGAGCAAAGGGCTTGAACTCTCTCTTAAAAGCGATTCTCGTAAAACCTTTTCGTTCAATATGGCCTACACCTATCTGGATGCCTATTTCACGCAATACGATAATTTCTATCTCGGCCTTGGCAACCCCTACGTCCCGGCCACCTACACGCAGATTCACTACGACCTCACCGGCAATACGGTACCGCGTACCTCCCGCCATACCTTCAACCTCATCGGGAATTACAATGTGACGCCGTCCACACTCCTCTCTGCCGAACTGACGGCCAAATCAAGCTATTACGCCGACGAACTCAACCAGCTCAAAATGCCCGGATACGGCGTCGTCAATCTCCTCGCCCGCCATTCGGAGAAATGGGGAGATTTCACATTTGACCTCTTCGCCCGCGTCGACAATCTCTTCGACAAATTCTATTTCAATACCGCACGGAGCAGTTCGGACCGTGACTATAACGGCATTTATGACCAAGAAGACCTCTCCCTCACCGTCAACCCCGGCCGCACCTATACCGCCGGTCTTTCAGTCAAATTTTAAGGAGCCGAGATGAAACAGGCATTTCTGGCTCTTGCGCTGGGGGCTTCGCTATGGGGGTACGGCGAGGAGGCCGTTTACTGGACGCCGCACGGATGCGACGAAGGCAAAGCGGTCGCTTCCAGACACGGCGGACACGGCAAAGGGGGGAGCGCCATGTTCGCACTGATGAATACGCAAAACAATGCTTCGGCGAAACTCATCCTTCCTGATCTTTCCGCCAAACCCTTAACGTTTACGCTCAATACCGTTATGCTCCCCAAACCTCCGATGGGCGGATACTACGCCATGGTAGCCGAGGGCAACACTGCGAACGGCGTGTTCAGCGCCGTGCGCTACCTCTCCCTTCAGGGGCGTCCGGCCAAAATATCCCCCGCGAAGCTCACCGCCCTTCCCAAAATGGAGCTGGAGATCGTCCCCGATCCGCTCCACCGCGAGCACGACCGCTATACCGCGTCCAAAAGCTACCGGTTTTTCGTACGCTATGCGAGCAAACCGCTGGGAAATGCGCGAGTCACGCTGGAAACACACGACACTCCCGCCCGGACCTACACCACCGACGCCGTAGGATCATTCGTGCTGGAACTTCCGAACGACTTTACAAACATCACATTCGGGCAAAACGACAAAAAGCCCTCCGAGTTTCTCCTCACCACCCGGCACCGCGATGGGGAGACCCTCTATACGAGTACCTTTTCGATGCCCTATTACGCCAATCCAAACGACTTTTGGCAATCGCAGGGCTGGGGGGCCGGAGCCATTTTTGCCGGCTTTTTAGGGGGGATGTTCTTCTACCGACGAACCAAAAAGGCAACACATGGATAAATTATTGACTTTAACGGCTCTTCGCCGTGTCATTCAGCTCACGGCATTCGTCTTTTTCGTCTACGGCGCGATGATTTTTACCACTTTTTACACCGGAGACAAACTGAC
>JAFGUJ010000143.1 GCA_016938595.1 Campylobacterales bacterium
GCGACCGATGCGGCGCTGATTGGGGATATCGTCTACGGAATCACCGCCGGAGCAGGATACGGATTTGTGAGCCCTACAGTAAACGGCACAACAGGAGCCATTACTCCGGGTTCTGGGAAAGAGTCATTCCAGGACATGTCGATCGCAACCTTCGGTACCGCAGCCGACATGGACACCTCCGGGGTCACGGCACTGGGGATTGACTATAAAAAAGGGAACCTCCAGGCCCGTGTCTGGGACTACTACGCCCACGAAATGTACAACACGATCTACGCCGATGCCGAATACAAACTGAATGCCGGAGCAGCGAAAGTGACCCTCGGGGCACAGGTTCTGAAACAGGATGATATTGCCGATTTTTCAACGTCAACAGGCGCCGGAGTGCTGACAACTTTGCGCACGGTCGGTTTCCCCACTACAGGACCACTTTACAAGACCAAAATCAGCGAAGACGGACAGATCGACGCGATGGCATGGGGGGTTCAGGCCAAAGCCGCCATCAGCGACTGGAGCTTCAACGCCGCGTATACCGACAACACCGACGGCCACGTGATCAACGCGTGGGGAGGGGACCCGCTCTATACCGGAACGATCTTCACCCGCAACAACTACCGCGCCGACACCCAGGCGTATAAAGTGGGGGCCGAATACGACTTCGGATCACTGGGAATCAAAGGGCTCAAATTCAGCATCAACCACGCCGAATACGACAGCGACGTCCAGACCTGGACCAACGCCACGACCAAAGGGGCGATCCGCGAAGAACAATCGAGCGAAACCGACTACATGCTTTTCTACGCCGTCCCTTCGGTCAAAGGACTCTGGTTCCGTCTCTTCCACGTCCAGCGTGACAACGAAACGCGCGAATACGATCAGGCCCACACCCGTCTGATCGCCAACCTCAGCTTCTAAGGAGTCATTATGAATCAATCCCGTCGTGATCTGCTCAAAGCCTCCGGAATCGGCGCCGCGGCGCTGGCGCTGGGAGGCGTTGCCGCCACATCAGCCTCTGCCGCCGAAAATCCGGCTGCCGCCACCGAACTCCTTCCCAAGCCCACGGGCAAACGGGTCGTCATCGTCGGCGGCGGATGGGGCGGCCTCACCGCCGCCCGCTATATCAAAAAGGAAGCCCCCGAAGCCGAAGTGGTCGTCCTCGAAAAACGGGACGTCTTCGTCTCATGCCCGATCAGCAACGAATGGCTCGCCGGCGAAATCCCCCTCGATTTCCTCACCCGCGACTACTTCACCGCAGCCAAAAACTACGGCTACAAAATGATCCAGACGACCGTCACGGGGATCGACCGCGCCAGCCGCACCGTTTCGACGACGACGGGGAGCATCGGGTACGACTATCTCCTCCTCTCCCCGGGCATCGCGTACGACTACACCAAATGGTTCGGCAACGATACCCTCGCCGCCGAGCGCTGCCGCCAGGAGTGCCCCCCGGCGCTGATGAGCGGCAGCGAACACGTCGCGCTGAAAAAGATGCTCGAGGATTTCGAAGGGGGCAATTTCGTCATCTCCGTTCCCGACGGCCCCTACCGCTGCCCTCCGGCACCGTATGAGCGTGCCGCGATGGTCGCCCACTATTTCAAGAAAAACGGCATCGAGGGGAAAGTGATCATCCTCGATCCCAAAGGCAAACCGGCCCCAAAAGGTCCCGGTTTCCTCGCGGCGTACAAGGAACTCTATCCGGACATCGTCGAATACCGCCCCAGCTCGCTGGTCAAAACCGTCGATCTGGATAAAAAAGAGGTCGTCGTGACCGTAACCCATCCGGATGACCGCACCGAAGAGGTGCGCATCCCCTACGCCGCGGCCAACCTGATGCCGGTCAACAAAGCCTCCGAAATAGTCGCGATGGCGGGAGTATCGACCGGCAAAGCGGGGTGGGGAATGATGAATTCTCCGACCTTCCAGTCCAAAGCGGACGAGCGGGTATTCGTGATCGGGGATGCCGTCGGCGGCTATCCCTACCCCAAAAGCGGCGCAATCGCCAACTCCCAGGGGCGCATCGTCGCGACGCACATCGCGGGACTGATCCAGGGGCGCCCTGCGCTTGCGAATATGACCCTTCCCGACAACATCTGCTATTCGATGGTCAACGGCGAAGAGGCGATCTCGATTGGTGTCACCTTCTCGCTGATGGACGACAAGGACGTCAACGGCAACGACATCAAAGTTATCAAACCGAAAATGACCGAAAACAATACCCGTTCCACCGCCCTGGGCAAAACAACCCATGAATGGTACAAAGGGATGATGCGCGATATTTTCGGAAGCTGATTTCACCTCCCGGCGCAGCGCTTCTCCTCGTTGTGCCGAGATACAATTTAATGGGAAGTTTGGGCATAATACGTAGATGCAAACACCGTTAAATGAAGAGACCCCACCAGCGCCGAAACGTCTAAGACGCTGGTTGAAACATCTGTTCCTTACGCTTCATTTTCTCCTCCTCCTTATGATTTTTGTTTTTGCGGGGGCGATCTACATCGCCTTTCGCACCGACAGCCTCGAGATCGTCGATACCTACGTGTTTAAACCCCTGGGAATCGAATATACCCGAGCGGAAGGATCGGTGGCCGATGGCTTCACCCTCCACGGCCTTCGCAGCGACAGGGCCCAAGCCGACACCCTCGCCCTGCGCTACAGCCTCGTGAAAATTCTCGAGGGGGAGCACAGTGTCGACGAAATCCGGATCACGGGGCTGCGGATCCATCTGGACGATTTCATCGGCGGTGACGATTCGCCCTGGCCGTTCCCGACGTTCCGCCTCAAAAAAGTGACCCTTACCAACCTCCAGCTCATCAGCGATTACCCCGTCGAACTCGACATCGAGGCCGAAAACGGCAGCTATGACGGAGAGTTCCTCCAGTTCAAAACCTTCCGTTCGACGTTCACATCGCGCTACGCCGACGGGGCGGTGAGCGGGGGCGTGCGCAACAACGCGATCAGCGGAAACGCCCTCCTCTACCCCAACGCCGCGGAACTGGCCCCACACATCGGCCGGTTCACCGATCTTCCCCGCTCCGTTTCCCTGAAGGTCGTCGAGCTTTCCGACCAAAAGGCGGCGCTGCGGGGAGCGATCGATCACCTCTCTTTCAAACCCGATCCCACCGTGGAGGTTGAGGGGTTTGCCTTCGATTTCTCATTCCGCTACGACAACGATTATCTGGACGTCGATGCGGCCTATCTGCTGCGGCGCGGCGCGGATTCGATGCGGACGAAGCAGCACCTCCGCTACGCTCTCGAGGGGAAAACGACGAGCGAGTTCGAAGGGGTCATCGCCTCTGTCCATCCCCTCCCCTCCAATCTCCTCCAGGGGAACTTCACGAACGATGACCAAGGGCTCGACGCCACAGCGGCGCTGGGGGATAATTCCCTTCGCGTATCGAGCGCCGACTACGACCGCTTCGCGTGGGAACTCAGCAGCGATCAGGACAACCTCTCCTTCCTCACCGCCCTTCCCGAAGTACTCCGAAACTCACCGCTGAAGGTGCGCGCACGCGGGGAGTATCTCCTCAGCACCGAAACCTTCGGCGGAACCCTCCAGGCGGTACAGGAGCACCTGAACTTCGAAGGGAAATTTTCAACCCGGGAGCAGATCCATTGGCTGGAAGGGAATCTGACCCTCCCCCCCGATGCGCCGATGTGGAAAGAGTGGGCACACAAACCCCCGCACCGTCTGGAGCTCTCGCTCAAACACGAGCAAAACGCCACCAACTTCCAGCTCTCCGGCGACGCGATAGCCCTCTCAGGGGCCCTGCGCGGGGAGAGTCTCAAAGGATCGGGGAACTACCTGGGGGCCTATTTCGATTATGCCGGAACCATCACGGCCGATGGGAGCGTCCTGGAGATCGACGCCCTGATCCCCTCGGCCATGGCCACCGCCTCCAAACTCTACCCCCTCGAGCTCTACAAAGGGGAATATTACGATGCCGAGATCCGCGCGAAAACCCGCGTAAACATCGGCAATACGATCCGTATGCGCAGCGACATCGAAATCCCGTGGTACGCCGCCGTCCTGGATTCGCAGCGTGCTTTCGGGGGGACAAACGGCCATGCTTCGCTCACCTATGATGACGGCAACATCACCCTGGAACGCTACCGTTTCGAAATCGCCGACCACCCCATTCAAAGCGACAAACCCTCCCACATACACCTCACCGAGAATCAGGAGCTGATCATCGATGCGCTGTGGGTGTACGACACCCTCCTGCTGCAAGGAAAGGTCTCCCCCGATCTGAGCGCATCGCTGCATCTCTTTTCGAAACGGTTCAGCTACAACGGTCCGGAGGGGAGCGCCCACGCGGCAGCCGACATCACCTTCGAGCGCGATGCCGAGGCGAACCACACCCTCTTCGGCTCCCTGACCCTGCTGGACGGGACCATCACCTATCTTCCGCTGCAGCAGTTCAAAGTCATGGACGACGACATCATCATCATCCAGGACGTCCGCCCTCCCAGCCAGACAAAACTCTCGATGAACCTCCACATCACAGCCTCGCGGCCGCTGAGGCTCCAGACCAAAGAGCTCGATGTGCGCCTCGTCCCCGACATCACCCTCTGGCGCGATCCTATGGGGCCGATGCAGATTCTGGGAATGGTGACCATCCCCTCAGGCACCGCGACCACGGCGGGAAAATTGTTCGACATCAAACACAGCGAGATCTATTTCGGCGGGGACGTCCCCCTCAACCCCTATCTCGATCTCACGATCGGCCACGAAGTCGACTACAAAAAGATTCTGATCTACGTCACCCACACCCTCGAATCGCCCATCTTCCTCTTCAGCTCCGACCCCGTCATGAGCCAGAACGACATCATGAGCTACATCCTCTTCGGCAGCCCGGCCAGCACCTCGATGGGCGCCCGGGGGGGAGAGGACACCGGAACCCAGACCATCCGTGCCGACGCGACCAACTTTATGCTTGGGGCCGGGATCAAGGGGCTCATCAACAGCACCACCAAACTACAGATCGACACCATGAACATCCTCACGACCCAGGAGGGGGGGATGGGATTTGAAGTGGGAGCACGGCTGAACCGGAACCTCCGCGTCCTCTACAAAAACGATACCCTCTCGAGCATCCTGGTCCAGTACCAGGTGAACCGCTGGCTCCGTCTCGATGCCGATGTGCACGAGCTGGGGCAGGGGATCAATGCCGTCTATATCAAGGACTTCCGCGATTTCCTCCCCCACAACAAGGCGGTAAAACGGTAACTCTTGATTTTTGTCAAGAATTATCCGGCGCGGCCGTTTTATACTGTCGGCATCAAACCGACATGAGGATATCCTGATGATACTCGAATTTATGCGCGACGATCACCGCGCCTGCGACCACCTGTACGCCGAAGCCGAAACAGCATTGATGGCCAAAGAGACCAAAAAGGGGGCAGAGGCTTTCAAGCAGTTTTCCAAAGCGACGCTCCACCATTTCGACATGGAGGAGAAAGAACTCTTCTTGGCCTTCGAAAAACGGACGGGGATGATGGGGGGACCGACGCAGATGATGCGCTACGAGCACCAGCAGCTGCGAAGCCTCCTCGAATCAATGCGCCTCGCACTTGAGGAAAGCCGGATCAACGACTTTTTCGGGATCGGCGAATCGATGATGATCATGCTCCAGCAGCACAACATGAAAGAAGAGCAGATGCTCTATCCGATGACCGACCGCGCCCTCGGAGGCGATGCGGAACTGATGGTCCAAACGCTGCGGGAAATGAAGCGATGATCCTCCTCGACACCCGCGAGTACGACCATCCTATCCCGCTGGAGATGGCGGTCGATGCGTTCAAAGCCCTCTCGGACGACGAAGTTATTCACATGGTTCACCGCCGCGAACCGCTCCCCCTGTTCGAGATCATCGCCAAAAACGGCGGACGCTACCTCTGTATCGAAAAAGAGGGGACATGGCACATCTACATCACCCGAAGTTCTCAGGTGGATCTGGAGGAATACCGTGTATAACGGCCTCTCCCTCGATCAGGCCCCTCCGATTTCGGTCGTCCTGCGGTTCTTCCTGAGCGTCCCCTTTTTCGGGATGCTCCTCTCCCTCCTGATGATCCTTTATCCGGCCCAGGTGCTGATCCCCTCGCATCCCTATTCCCTCGCAGCGGTCCACCTGATGGTTCTGGGGATCCTCACCACGAGCATGATCGGCGCGCTGTTTCAGATGCAGAGCGTTTTGGGAGGGCGTCCCATCCCCTCTGCGCAGGGAAACGCCCTGATCATCCACACCCTTCTGGCAGTCGGCACCCTTGCGCTGGCCGGAGCCTTCTTCGCAGAGATCACCGCCCTCTACGTCGTCGCCTCGGTACTGCTGGGAGCCTCGATTCTCCATGCGGCCAACCTCGTCTTGCCCCTCCTCTTCGGGGGGGTCTCCCACGATACCCTGCGGGGGATGCGCCTCGCGCTGATCGCCCTCTCCTTCACCGCCGTTTTGGGAATTGTGATGGCAACCTCCTATGCCAGCGGCGCATTCAGCCCCTCCCACGGAGCGATCCGGGCCTCACACTATTCGCTGGGGCTCATCGGCTGGATCGGCGCCCTCATCATCGCCGTCGCCTTTCAGGTTATCGAGATGTTTTACGTCGCTCCCCCCTACTCCCCGTGGTGCAAACGCAACGCGTTTCGCCTCATCGCCGCCGCCCTGACCCTCAAAATCGTCTGGTTGTTTTCGCCCCTTCCGTACGGATGGGTGTTTGACGGTGTGTTAGCGGCATTACTGCTAGGCTTCGCGGTCACCACCCTCCAAAGACTGCGGGGACGCAAACGGCGCGTTAGCGATGTGAGCATCTGGTTCTGGAGCGCAGGGACCGCGTTGCTCGCGATCGCGATCGCGGCCCACACCGCCACGCTTGCGGGTGCGGCAGACGTCCTCGAAGCAGTAGCCCTGATTGCTTTTCTCCTCTTTGCCCTCTCGGTCATACTGGGGATGATGGGAAAAATCGTCCCCTTTCTCGTCTGGTTTCATCTGAGCTCCGCAGGGTACCTCGACGCTCCGATCATGTCGAACATCATCCCTCAGAAACGGGCCAAACTGCTGTTTGCCCTTTTTCTTCTCACCGCCGCCGCGCTCCTCGCAGGTGTCTTCATCCCTACGCTCTTCGCAGCGGGAGGAGTCTTCGCCGGAGCGATGTTCGGTGTACTTTTGTACAACCTGGCATACGCTCTAAAACTCTACCGCCATACCCTCGCTCACGGAACGCGTTTTACGCAGGAGTAGTCCACCGCCGCTTCGACCGACACCTCTTCGTCGGCACGGATCGGGCTCTCCGTCGGCACGGAGGCGGCCATCGCACGGAGCATTACCGGCGCCGGCATCCCCCCCTCGGCATAAGAGATCTTTTCAGGCCGGCACGTCATCCCCGTTTCCGCCGAAAACGCTTCCGCCTCCCCGCGCGCCTTACGGATCAGCTCCAGCCTCAGCCCCCGGCGCACCGTTTCGCGCTGGTGCGCACTCACCTCCCAGGAGAGAGCCCCCTCACGTACGCGTACCTCCGGCACCACCGCTTTTTCCACCGCGCTTCGCACCGTATTGTATCCCTCGATCGTCGGGAATTCGCATCCGAAGGAGAGCGTTCCGCCATAACCGACAAACTCCTGCTTCTGGTTTTTATAGCTGTAGCGCGGAGAGAGGTGGAATCCTCCTCCCCGGCAGTAGCGGGCCTCCGGATCGGCACGTTTGAGTGCGGCGACGATCGCGTTGAAATGTTCCCGGATCGGCTCGACGCGTTTGTTCTCCTCCTCGAATCCCAACTCCCCCCTCAGGACATCAGGCACTGCCTCGGTGCTCACCCGCTCGTGTGTCGTTATCCCCATCTGTGCCCAGAGCATGACCGGCAACAGCAGTACGATCCCCTTTTTTTTCATTAGATGGCTCCCTCTTTTTCCCTTATTGTAGCATCTGCGCTATAATCATCCTAATACTATCTTTACGGCAAAGGGGAGCGGATGGATATGGACTCACTGTTTATCCAGCACAGCGTCCTCTCGCTCGTACTGGGATTCCTGATCGGCCTGCAGCGCGAAATGCACACGATCTACGCCCACAAAAAACAGGATTTCGGAGGGGCGCGGACCTTCTCGATGATCGCCCTTTTCGGCTATCTCTCCGCATGGGTCACCACCTTTTTTCCCTATTTTTTCCTCATCGCCTCGGCGCTGATGGGGACACTGCTGATCGCCGCCTACGTCGTCAACAGCATCCCTTCCCCCGAAAAAGGGGCCACGACGGAGTTCTCGGCCCTCGTCACCTTCGTCATCGGATCGATGCTCCATTTCACGCTCCCCATTTTCCCCGTCTTCATCGCGATCCTCGTCCTCTTCGTCCTCAACCTCAAAGACAAAATCCAGGAGTATGAACAGACCCTCACCAAAAAAGACCTCAGCGCCGCCATCATGTTCATGCTGATGACCTTCGTCATCCTCCCGATCCTCCCCGACGAACCTATCGATCCGATGGGGCTGGTGAACCTTTACCGCATCTGGATCATGGTCGTCCTGGTGGCGGGGATCTCGTTTTTCGGCTACATCGCGATCCGCTTTCTGGGATCGACCCAGGGGATCAGCGTGGCGGGGCTCTTCGGGGGCCTCGTCTCCTCGACCGCGGTCGCCATGAGCATGGCACGCCGCGTCCACGAGAACGGCTTTCTGGCCAAAAGCCTCGCGGTGGGGATCACCCTGGCCTCCTCGATGATGCTGATCCGCGCCGGGTTTGAAATATGGGTCATCAACCCCTCCCTGATCGCTCCCCTCCTCGTCCCGATCGCGGTCGGATCGCTCAGCGGCTTTGCGTACATCGCCCTGCTCTACTTTACCTCCCAGCGCGAAAAAATAACACAGGATATCGAGTTTAAAAACCCGTTCGACCTCAAAGAGGCCTTGATCATGGGGTTTGTCTTCGGCCTGACCCTCGCACTGATCAAACTGGCGAACCTGTATGCAGGCAAGACCGGGGTCTATGCGGTCGCCCTCCTCTCAGGAATCGCCGATGTCGATGCAATCATCCTCTCCCTCTCCTCCATGGCCAAAAACGGCCTGAA
>JAFGUJ010000144.1 GCA_016938595.1 Campylobacterales bacterium
GCGCCGTTGGACTCGACACCTCCCCCTTCCAGAATCAGATCGATTGTTTTCATAGGAGCCCCGTAAACGTGGGCAATGGCGGAGCTCATCGCGTTGTCGCGCGAGGCATCGAACTTGCCGCCCCAGCCGGTGAAAGTAAAATCGAGGAGCAGCGGTTCGTCTTCGTTTTCGTCGATGACGGTGAGGACGCTGCAGTCACGCGCCCACGTGTCGTTCGTCTGATAGGGGACGAAGATGAGGTTCTCGTGCGAGCCGAAATAGCTTTTGACCGTCTCAACGTCGTCGCAGACGATCAGGCACGGTTCATAGCGGGCGACGGCGGTCGCGATGTTGACAAAGCATTGGCGCGCCTCTTCGAGATAGGGTGCCCAGTCGCTTTGGGGATGGGGGAAAATGAGCTGAACGAAACTTTGGGGTTCGAATTCGGCAGGGAAATAACGCATTAATTTACCTTGATCTATAATTGCACCATCTATCACCCGTAGGGAACACATGGGATACATTACGCTTAGCCGCGAGGCACTGATTCATAATCTCGACATTATCGCACATCAAGTTGGAACCAAAGATAAAATCGCCGTGGTTTTAAAAGACAATGCCTACGGACACGGAGCGGTACTGATGGCACAGGCGTGTGCCGAATACGGAGTGAAGCAGGCGGTGGTCCGCACCGAAGCCGAAGCGCTGGAAATTGTCGAATTTTTCGGGAATGTTCTGATCCTCGGGGACCGGCCGAGCCATGTGAACCCCAAACTGAGCTACGCGGTCAACACCCTCGAAGAGATCGGGAAATTTCCCAGCGGAGTGCGGGTTGAACTGAAAGTCGATACGGGGATGCACCGAAACGGGATCGCTCTGCAAGAGCTTGAGGAGGCTTTTGGGAAGATGGCGGAACGGGGGCTTGTGTGTGTCGGAGTGATGAGCCACCTGCGCAGCGCCGAAACCCTCAGCAGCGAATGGTACTGGCAGCGCCGGAATTTCGATGAAGTCAAAAAAAAGGCCCGAAAACTGGGAGAGAGATACGGGTGGGAACCGCGCTTTCATCTCTCCAATTCTGCCGGGACGTTCCGAAGTTCAGAGTGCGAGGACGATATGGTGCGCGTTGGGATTGCCCTCTACGGATGTCTGGAGATGGACAAAGGGTTCTCCACCCCGCCGCTCAAGCCGGTATTGTCACTGTGGGGAAATAAAATCGCCACCCGTCTTCTCAAAAAAGGGGAGCGGATCGGCTACAACGGGATCTACGAAGCGGCCGCCGATGAGGTCGTCTCGACGTACGATCTGGGATATGCGAACGGTCTGGACCGTCTCGCTTCCAACCATTACGCAACGCCGGAGGGGGTTGCGCAGCGGGGACGCATCTCGATGGACAACGCTGTATTCGCCAGCGATGCCGAAGAACTGCTTGTTTTTGACAACGCCAACGATTATGCCCGCGCCGTCGGGACGATCGGGTACGAAATCCTGGCCTGCCTCGATTTCAGGCTCAAGAGAGAATGGCGCTAGGTTGTGACTTTTATAATCGCCTCGGGAAAAACGGCGCCGTCGAGACGGATGTCTATCAGTTCCTGCAGGTCGTCGGTGCCTTTGATGTACCCGAGCACTTTGGCGTCAAAGAGGTAGTGTTCCGCGATTTTTTGGATAGCGGGGCCGTTTTTCGGGTTGACGATCAGGTAGGATGCCCGAAGATTTTCGGCGACGACGGCGTCACTTTGCGCCTCGACGAAGAGGGCAAAACGGACGGAGTTACTCCGCAGGTGCTCGATAATGTCGAGGTTCTCGGGGGCGTAAAAGAGGGCGATGAGACTATTGGGCGGGGTATGGCGTATCGCTTCGATCGAATCGATGTGGTAAAACCGCTCCGAGGGGACACAGGGGTGGCCGAACA
>JAFGUJ010000145.1 GCA_016938595.1 Campylobacterales bacterium
ATGTCCTTCCGGATATCCGCCGAAATACGCGGCATCCGGACCCAGAGCATCCGAAACAGCAGCGTCGAAGCCCCCGAGCAGATCGATTTTTCCTACACCTACGAGTACGAGGAGACCCCGGCCCTTCCCGAAAAGCATGAACACCACAATTTCGACCAGATCACGTTCATCCAAAAAGCGGTTTCTACGACTTCTGAGCACTACGAAACAGGGATTCAGCGCTATGCGTTTCCGTTCAACGGGCAGCTGGAATGGTGTGAATTTGACCGCCGTTTCGGAGAGCATTTTGACGAGATGCTCGTCCGTCCCCTGAATCTCGAACAAAAATTTTATTACGCGATGATGACCCATCCCCAAAACTATGTCACCGTCGTCGCCGGCTCCACCGGTTCAGGGAAAACACTCGTCGCGTTACAGGCAGGGCTGGAGCTGGTCGAAGAAGGGATCGTCGAGGGGATCGTCTACGCCCGCAACACCGTGACGGCGAATGATCCGCAGTCCGAACTGGGATTTCGAAAAGGGGACGAGGAGCAGAAGCTGGGATATTTCATGTATCCCCTCTACGCCGCGATCAACTTCACGATCGAGCATCAAAGCAGCCGCTCGATCGATGCGCGGGTCGAGTACACGGGGAACGTCAATTCAATCAAGCGGGAAAACGCCACCGAAATCTTTATGCAAAAATACAACATCGAAGCGATGGACATCGCCCATATGCGCGGTACGACGATCTCGCGCAAATTCGTCATCATCGACGAAGCCCAGAACATGACCAACGCCACCCTCAAGCTCATCGGAACCCGGATGGGGGATGAAACCCGCCTCGTCGTGATGGGGGATCCCGGGCAGATCGACCACCCGTTCCTCTCCAAACGGCGCAACGCCCTCGTCACCCTGCTGAACAAAGCGCAGCACAGCGATTTTATCGCGGGGATACAGCTGCGCCATACGATCCGAAGCGTCGTCGCCGACTGGTTTGATAAAAATTTCTAAAAGTGGGTCCCCCGCAAGGGGGAAAAAACGGATAGGTTAGATCGGAAGAACGCGGATTTTCTGGGAAAGCTTCTCTTTGAGCGTCGATTCGATCGCATAAAGAGTTCCCGTCGTTGAACTCGCGCAACCGGAGCATGAGCCAAGGTAGCGGATATAGACATCGATATACTCCGGAGAGTCCTTGATATCAATAACCTCCATGTTCCCTCCGTCCATGATCAGGAACTGGCGGACACTTTCGTCGATGACGCTGTCGATCGCTTTGATCTTCTGGACCAGTGTCATCGTTTCAAAATCACCGTGGACACCGGCATCGGCTGCGGTACGCATTTTCTCTTCATCCATCTCGCGGCGTACGTCGGCCAGGATATCGACGAGGTAGTACTCGCGCGCTTCGTGTCCGCCGGGCTTGATACAGGACTTACAGAATCCGCCCGCTTTGGTGTAATCGGTGATCTGCTCAATCGTTTTGAGGTCATTGAGCTTGATCACTTCGCGCAACGTTCCCAGGCTGACACGGGCACATTCGCACACGATGATCTCGTCTTCGAAACTCGATTCATCCACACCGAGGTAGAGCCCTGCCGCTTTTTTGATAACGTCGTACGCCATCACCGAACAGTGCATTTTCTGCGGCGGAACGGCCGGGGTCTCGGGATCATCGCGAAGCGCTTTTTCTACATCGATGTTGGTGATTTTGACCGCTTCCTGGACTGTTTTGCCGATACACAGCTCCGTCATCATATCCGATGACGCGATCGCGGTGCCGCATCCGAAACTTTTGAATTTCGAGTTGACGATCGTGTCGGTCGCGGGATCGACTTCCCAGTACAGACGGACGGCGTCACCGCAGCTCTCCGCCCCGAAATCAGCGACGATCAGCTTATGCCCTGCAGCGGCGGCTTCCTCTTCGGTAATTTCCCCCTGATGCTGGGGATTGTTCATCAATGTCGTTACTTTGTTGGAGTACTGATCCCAGAGAGATCCGCCCAAAAGATCATTTTTTGCCATAATGGTTTCCTTTAATGGTGAATATTACATTCTCCGGCTTCGCCGCCGGGAGTCGGTTGTACTTTTGCGTACGAACTGGAGATTGCGCGCAGCCGCGCGACCGCTTTTTTGAACGCATCGATGACGTAATCGATCTCTTCATCGGTCGTGAAGCGCGACAGACTCAGGCGGATCCCCGTATGGGCCAGCTCATGGTCGGCACCGATGGCGAGCATAACAGTGTTGGCTTCGAGGTCCTCGGACGCACAGGCCGATCCGGTAGAGGCGCCGATGAGGGCATTGTTGAGATCCCACAGCATCCCTTCCCCCTCGACCCCTCGGATCGAGATCAGGATCGTGTTGGGGGTGCGGTTTTCACGCTTTCCGACGGTAAAGACATCTTCGAGCTCGGCGAGGAGCGCGTCTTCGAGGCGGTCGCGTTTGGCACGGATATCGGCCATCTTGGCTTCAATGTTCTCGGTGGCCAGTTCGATCGCTTTTCCCATCCCGACAATGTAGGGGACATTCAGGGTACCCGAACGGCGTCCCCCCATGTGCTCGCCGCCGTGCAGCAGCGGGGTAAGTTCCTGCGAATTGCGGATATAGAGGGCTCCGATCCCTTTGGGGCCGTGGAACTTGTGCGCCGACATCGACATGAAATCGACATGGACGTCCTGCATATCGACAGGAATTTTACCGACGGCCTGAACACCGTCGGTGTGGAACAGCACACCCCGTTCGCGGCAGATCTCACCGATCTCTTTGATCGGGAAAATCATCCCCGTTTCGTTGTTGGCCCACATGACCGACACAAGCGCCGTTTTGTCGGTGATAAAGCTACGAAGGGTGTGCGCTTCGACAACCCCCTGATCGTTCACGGGGAGGTAGGTCACCTTGACTCCCTGCTCTTCGAGGAACTTACAGGTCGAGAGGACGGAAGGGTGTTCCACTTCCGTCGTGACGATGTGGTTTTTGTCGCCGTTAACGATCTTATCGATCCATACCGATTTAAGAACCCAGTTGTTCGATTCGGTCGCGCAGGAGGTGAAAATGATATCATCCTTGTCGCTGGCGTTGATCGCTTTGTACATCTGGTTGATCGCCTGGGTGATCGCCGGATGG
>JAFGUJ010000019.1 GCA_016938595.1 Campylobacterales bacterium
AAACTCGAAGACGCAAAAGACTGCATCAACTCGAGTGCAACGATCTCATTGCAAAAATACGCCACGTCCAAAACCATGAAAATGGTGGAAAAACGCTGGAAACACAAAGGCGGTGTTTCTAACCCAATCGGTCTTAAAGGTACCGATGAGTTCGTGATGAAACTCGCCGAATTGACCGGAACGGACGTTCCGCAAAAACTCAAAATCGAGCGCGGCCGTCTGGTCGATGCGATGCAGGATTCCTATCCGTACATGCACGGTAAAAAATTCGCGATCTGGGGCGACCCTGATTTCCTCCTCGGCGTGGTTTCATTCCTCCTCGAGATGGGTGCCGAACCGACCCACGTCCTGTGCCACAACGCACCCAACGGCTGGGAAGACGAGATGAGAGCATTGCTCGATACCTCTGCTGCAAAAGACAGCCTCCACGTCTGGGCGGGTAAAGATTTGTGGCACATGCGTTCACTCCTCTTCACCGAGCCGGTCGATTTCATGATCGGAAACAGCTACGGTAAAGAGTTGATGCGCGATACAGGAACTCCGTTGATCTACATCGGATTCCCGATTTTCGACCGCCACCACCTACACCGCTACAGCATCAGCGGTTACGACGGGGCACTCAATCTCCTCACCTGGATCACGAACAAAGTTCTGGATCAGCTGGATGAAGATACCAAAGGTATCGCAACGACCGACTACTTCTTCGACCTCGTCCGCTAAAACTCCCCCTTCCGGGGATTCTTCATTGATTTTCGTCAACGCCCCGCTTCTGCGGGGATTTTTGGGTTTATTTTTTTACCTGTTGTGATCACATCGCTATTTTTTCAATCTCTCTCGAATCAAGAGGGCGGTAGAAATAGTACCCCTGTACCGTATCGATACCGTTCGCGACCAAAAAATCAAGTTCCTCTTTCGTCTCCACGCCTTCGGCAAGGGCTTCGAGATTCAAACCTTTGGCCAGAGAAATGATGGTTTTGACGATAGTCTGGTTTTTAGGCTCATAGGAGATATTTCGGATAAACGAGATGTCGATCTTGAGTTTGTCGACGGGGAGATTTTTGAGATACGACAGAGACGAATAACCGGTACCGAAATCATCGATGGAAATCTTGAATCCCATGGATTTGACAACCCCCAGTGTTGCGATCGTTTTTTCGGGATTTTCGAGAATCGAACTTTCGGTGATCTCGAGTTCGATCCATCGGGGGTCGCATCCGGTCTCTTCGACGATGGTTTCCAGCGTAGAGATGAAATGGCTGTGGATGAGCTGACGTGCAGAGACGTTGATCGCAATGTGTCCTTTCAGCTGGCCGGACCGGCTCCATCGGAGTGCCTGCAAGAAACCCTCCCTCAACACGTACTCACCGATTTGGAGGATCAGTCCGCTCTCTTCGCATATCGGGATGAACGTCGACGGGGGAATGTCACCATCAGGAGAATTCCAGCGCAACAACGCTTCGTAACCGATGGCGGCGTGAGTGCGAGGGTCAATCTGCGGTTGATATTTAAGGTAGAGTCCTCCCTCCTTCAGCGCTTTCTTGAGATTCGCCGAAACGGTTGTCCGGACCATTGCCTGATGAGTATACACAGGATCGTAAAACCGGTACGTATTTTTTCCTTTTTTCTTGGCCTGATACATTGCAGCATCGGCATATCGGAGCAACTCTTCGGCGTTTTGCGCGTCATGCGGATGATTGGCAATGCCGATACTGGCGGAGGTATACACCTGGACCCCTTCGATCGAAAAAGGGTGGCGAAGTCCTTCAATCAGCCGGTTCAGGGAAAACGTAATGACCGATTGATCGACACTCGGAACGACCACGACGAATTCATCGCCTCCGGTACGGACGATGTAATCGGTTTCGTCCGAAAAGACCTCCCGGAGCAGATGCGAAAATTCGACCAGGAGCTCATCGCCGAATCTGTGACCGTAAGAGTCGTTGATTTCCTGAAATCCGTCCAGGTCGAAAAAGATCAGCGAAAAGGGGAGGGGAGCGGAAGTGCTGAACTGACGGCTCAGGTATTCATCCAGGCTCAGGCGGTTAGGGAGAAATGTCAGCGGATCGGTATGCGCCAGCCGATCGAGTTTCTCGTTTGTTTCTGCGATCGTTCTGTCATACCGTGCCCGATCGGTGATGTCACGGGAGATTCCAAACAGGCCATAAACATTTCCCTGCGAATCTTTGAGCGGTCCTTTGCTCACCCACAGATATTTTTCTTCGCCGTTGGAGGTGA